>NZ_JBEFST010000025.1:0-84796 GCF_053483675.1 Mycolicibacterium sp. XJ1819
GCTGCAGGCAACCCTGCCAGTGTACTCCACCTGGACAGGGAGGTCAAACCGCGTCCGCCAGACCGATTGGCCTGGGGCCGTTGGCTTCTCGCAGAAGACTACCCCGTCCCTCCGAGTTGTCCAAAGGGGGGTCCGCTCACCCCGAAAAAGTCCGGGAGGCGCCGAACTTATGCGACGCGTTCGATCTCGGCACCCAGGCTGACCAGGTTCTCGACGAACAGCGGGTAGCCGCGGTCGATGTGGAAGACGTCGTGTACCTCGGTGTCGCCGTCGGCGACCAGCCCGGCGAGTACCAGTCCGGCGCCCGCGCGGATGTCCGACGACCACACGGGCGCACTGGACAGCTGCGGGATGCCACGCACCACCGCGTGATGACCGTCGGTGCGGGCGTCGGCGCCGAGCCGAACCATCTCCTCGACGAACCGGAACCGGGCCTCGAAGACGTTCTCCGTGATCATCGAGGTGCCGTCGGCGATCGAGGCCAGCGCGATCGCCATCGGCTGCAGATCGGTGGGAAAGCCGGGGAACGGCAGCGTCGCGACGTTGACCGCCTTGGGCCGCTCGTACTGCACCACCCGGAAGCCGTCGTCGTGCTGGGTGACGGTGGCCCCCGCGTCGTGCAGCTTGTGCAGGACCAGCTGCAGGTGCTGCGGGTCGACCCCGGTGACCGAGATGTCCCCGCGGGTGATCGCGGCCGCGATACCCCACGTCGCGGCGACGATGCGGTCACCGATCACCCGGTGCTCGGTGGGATGGAGGCGGTCCACGCCGGTGATCGTCATCGTCGACGTGCCGGCTCCCGAGATCTGCGCGCCCATCTGGTTGAGCATCGTGCACAGGTCGACGACGTCGGGTTCGCGCGCGGCGTTGTGGATGGTGGTCACGCCCTCGGCGACCACCGCGGCCATCAAGATGTTCTCGGTGGCGCCCACCGACGGGAACTCCAGCTGGATCTCCGCACCGCGCAGATGGTCCGCCTCGGCGACCACACACCCGTGCTCGATGTTGCACCGGGCCCCCAACTGCCGCAGGCCGGCCTGGTGCATGTCCAGCGGCCGCGACCCGATCGCGTCACCACCGGGCAACGCCACCTTGGCCCGCTTGCAACGCCCGACCAATGGTCCAAGGACGCACACCGACGCGCGGAACTGCCGAACGGCGGCGAAGTCGGCGTCGTATTTGGGCTCGTCGGGTGAGGTGATCCGGACCACGTCGCCGTCGAGTTCGACAGTGGCCCCCAGGCCCCGCAGCACCTCGGCCATCAGGGGCACGTCGAGGATGTCGGGACAGTTGGTGATGGTGCTGGTGCCCTCGGCCAGCAGCGTGGCCGCCATCAGTTTCAGGACGCTGTTCTTGGCTCCCCCGACGGCGACTTCGCCCGACAACCGGCCCCCGCCGGTCACCACGAAACGCTCGCTCACGCGGGTAAGTGTAAACAGCGCCTCTAAGCCCTGTCAGATTCCGCGCCGTGCTCCGGTACGGTTTGTCCATGGCCGTACATCTGACCCGCATATATACCCGTACGGGCGATGACGGGACCACCGGTCTGAGCGATTTCTCGAGGGTGTCGAAGAATGACGCCCGGCTCGCGGCGTACGCCGACTGCGACGAAACCAACGCTGCCATCGGCGTGGCGGTCGCGCTGGGCAACCCCGCCGAGGAAATTCGCAAGTTGCTCAGGCAGATTCAGAACGACCTCTTCGATGCGGGCGCCGACCTGTCAACTCCGGTCGTCGAGAACCCCGAGCACCCGCCGCTGCGCATCGACCAGAACTACATCGACCGCCTCGAATCATGGTGCGATCAGTTCAACGAATCGTTGCCGGCGCTGAATTCCTTTGTCCTCCCCGGAGGCTCGCCGTTGTCAGCGCTGCTGCACGTGGCCCGCACGGTGACCCGGCGCGCCGAGCGGTCGGCGTGGGCCGCGGTGCAGACGCACGGCGAAGGGGTGAGCGTGCTTCCGGCGAAGTACCTCAACCGGTTGTCGGACCTGCTGTTCATCCTGTCGCGCGTCGCCAACACCGACGGTGACGTGCTGTGGCAACCGGGCGGACCGGCGACGGGTTAGAACTTGCGTCTGCGCGCCCGCGGTGACGGCCGCGACTCCAGCCACGACAAGAACGCCGTCAACGCTCCGCGATCCAACGCCACCTCGTAACCGAGACGCCGCTCCGGGCTGGTGTCGCGCAGTTCGAGGACCACGATTTCGTCGGTCATGATGTCGAACTCGTCCCCGCGCGGGCCCCGGCGGGCGACGATCTCGAGTCCGCGGCGACTCAACCGACGGTCGGGCCACCACCGAAGGCTGGACAGCCGATAGAAACCGGCTTCGCCTCCGCGGTAACGCAGTACACCGTGGCGCCACCCTTGCCCACCGTGGGCCGGAAAGTCCCGCAGGATCGCCGCTGTGCCGCCCACCTGCCGCAACTTCCACAGCCGGTAGAACAGCATGACGACAACCAGCAGAAGGACGGCTGTCAACGCGACCATGAGGTACATGGGCGCGCTCATCGGGGCCGCTAGTCGATCTTGCCCAGGGCGCGGAGCCTTGCTCTGCCCTTTGCGGCGGTGGCTGGATCGTCCGACTCGGCGTCCCGCTCCGCTGCGGCTTCGTCGATCTCCGAGGAGAACTCGGCACTCTCGGCCAAGACGGTGACGCTCTGCTCGGTGATCGAGAGGAACCCCCCGTCGACCGCGATGCGCAGGTCATCCTCGCCTTCGCGCTCCACGCGCACCATCGCGTCGTCGACAAGCTGAGCCACCAGCGGAATGTGGTTGGGCAGGATGCCGATCTCACCTGCGGTGGTGCGGGTGAACAGGAAAGTGCCCTGGCCCGACCAGATCTCACGGTCGACGGCGACGATCTCGATGTTCAGTTCGGCCATCTCACATCACCTTTCGGCGTCCGCGAGAGCTAGGCATCCTTCTTCTCGCCCTCGCTGTCGCCCTTGGCGGCTTCACCGCTGTCGCTCTTGGCGGCTTCACCGCCGCCTTCCAGCTTGACGCCGAAGCTCTCCGCCTTCTTCGCCAGGTCGTCGAGCCCACCGATGAGGAAGAACGCCTGCTCGGGCACGTGGTCGAATTCGCCCTTGGTCAGGCGGTCGAACGCCTCGATGGTCTCCTTGAGCGGAACCGTCGATCCGGGCTGACCGGTGAACTGCTCGGCGGCCATCATGTTCTGCGAAAGGAAGCGCTCGATGCGCCGCGCGCGGTTCACCAGCTGCTTGTCCTCTTCGGACAGCTCGTCGATACCCAGAATCGCGATGATGTCCTGGAGGTCCTTGTAGCGCTGCAGGATCCGGATGACTTCCTGCGCAACACGGTAGTGCTCGTCGCCGACGATCGCCGGGTCGAGGATGGTCGAGCTGGACGCCAGTGGGTCGACCGCGGGGAAGATGCCCTTGGAGAACACCGAACGGGACAACTCGGTGGTGGCATCGAGGTGCGCGAAGGTGGTCGCCGGCGCCGGGTCGGTGTAGTCGTCGGCGGGCACGTACACGGCCTGCATCGAGGTGATCGATCGGCCGCGGGTCGAGGTGATGCGCTCCTGCAGTTCACCCATCTCGTCGGCCAGCGTCGGCTGGTAGCCCACCGCCGACGGCATGCGGCCCAGCAGCGTGGACACCTCGGAACCGGCCTGGGTGAACCGGAAGATGTTGTCGATGAACAACAGCACGTCCTGGCCCTGCTCGTCGCGGAAGTACTCCGCCATCGTCAGCGCCGACAGGGCGACGCGCATACGCGTGCCGGGCGGTTCGTCCATCTGACCGAACACCAGCGCGGTGTCCTTGAGCACGTCGGCCTCGCCGAGTTCCACCCACAGGTCGTTGCCCTCACGGGTGCGCTCCCCGACGCCGGCGAACACCGAAGTGCCGCCGAAGTTTCGGGCGATGCGGTTGATCATCTCCTGGATCAGCACCGTCTTGCCCACACCCGCGCCACCGAACAGGGCGATCTTGCCGCCACGCACGTAGGGGGTGAGCAGGTCGACGACCTTCAGCCCGGTCTCGAGCATTTCGGTGCGGGGTTCGAGCTCGTCGAAGGCCGGCGGCTTGCGGTGGATCGGCCAACGGTCGAAGTCTTTCCCGTACTCGGGGTCATCGAGGCAGGCGCCCAGCGCGTTCCACACATGGCCCTTGGTGCCGTCACCGACGGGCACCGAGATCGGGTTGCCGGTGTCGACGACGTCCACACCGCGCACCAGGCCGTCGGTGGGCTGCAGCGAGATGCAGCGCACCAGGTTGTCGCCGAGATGCTGTGCCACCTCGAGGGTCAGCGTCTTGGCGAGTTCTTCGAAGGTCACCTCGGCGTTCAACGCGTTGAACAACGCGGGCACCGAGCCCCGCGGGAACTCGACGTCGACGACCGGGCCCGTCACGCGGACCACCCGACCGTTGGTGTCGTTACTCACTGCGTTGTTGGCCTTTTCAGCGGTAGCGGTCATCTTCTCTTCTTCCTATTAACGACTGGCGTCGGCCAGCGCGTTGGCACCACCGACGATCTCACTGATTTCCTGGGTGATCTGGGCCTGGCGCTCGCGGTTGGCCTCGAGGGTGAGCGCCTTGATGAGGTCGTCGGCGTTGTCGGTGGCCGACTTCATCGCCCGCTGGCGTGACGCGAGTTCGGAGGCCGCCGCCTCGAGCAGCGAGGCGTAGATGCGGGTCGCCACGTACCGCGGCAGCAGCGCATCGAAAAGCGTTGTGGCATCAGGCTCGAACGAGTACAGCGTGTGCGGACCCGTCTCTTCCTCGCCCACGTACTCCACCACCATGGGAGCGATCCGGTGGGCCACCGCGGTCTGCGACATCATCGACTTGAACTCGGTGTAGACGATGTGCAACTCATCGAGGCCCAGGATCCCGTCGGGCCCCGGGTCGTCGCCGTGATCGTCGGCTCCGGCGAGGAAGGCCTCGACGAGAGTCCCGGCGATCTCGTTGGCGTTCTCGTAGGCAGGCTGCTCGGAGAAGCCGTTCCAGGAGTCGGTGATCTTCCAGTTACGGAACCGGTAGTAGTTCAGCGCCTTTCGCCCGACCGCGTAGACGATCGGCGTCTTGCCTTCCTCGCGCAGCAGCGAGAACAACTCCTCGGCGCGTCGGAACACGTTCGAGTTGTAACCACCGCACAGGCCGCGGTCCGAGGACACCACCAGCACGCCGGCCCGCTTGGGCTCCTCGCGCTCCACCAGCAGCGGGTGGTCGAGGGCGGCCTCGGCGGCCAACGTGGTGAGCATCGACGTGATCTCGAAGGCGTACGGACGCGCCTCCTGAAGACGGTTCTGAGCCCGTCCGATGCGCGAGGTCGCGATCAGCTCCTGGGCCTTGGTGATCTTCTTGATCGACCCGGCGGAGCGGATGCGCCCGCGCAACTCGCGAAGTGTGGCCGCCATCGATACCTACTTCTTCTTCGGCGGTGCGGGCTTGCGAACCTTCACCGTTTCCTTCTCGAGGTCTTCTTCGTCCAGCGCCTCGACGTGCTCGTCGGGAACCACCGAGCTGCCGTCTGAGGCCGCGAAGCCCTTCTTGAACTGGTTGATGCTCTCGACCAGCTTCTCGCTCTGCTCGTCGCCGAGCTTGCCGGACTGGCGAATCTCCTTGAGCAGGTCGCCTTCTGCGGCCCGCACATGGTCGAGGTACTCGGCCTCGAACCGGCCCACGTCCTCCACGGGGACCGAGTCGAGGTGACCCTCGGTGCCCAGGAAGATCGACACCACCTGCTCTTCAACCGGCATCGGCTGGTACTGCGGCTGCTTGAGCAGCTCGACGAGCCGGGCGCCGCGCTCCAGCTGCGCCTTCGACGTCGCGTCCAGGTCGGAGGCGAAGGCCGCGAACGACTCGAGTTCGCGGTACTGCGACAGATCCAGTCGCAACGAGCCGGCCACGTCTTTCATCGCCTTGATCTGTGCGGCGCCACCGACGCGGGACACCGAGACACCGACGTTGATGGCCGGGCGCACACCCTGGTTGAACAGGTCGGACTCCAGGAAGCACTGACCGTCGGTGATCGAGATGACGTTGGTCGGGATGTAGGCCGAGATGTCGTTGGCCTTGGTCTCGATGATCGGCAGCCCGGTCATCGAGCCGCCGCCGAGCTCGTCGGAGAGCTTCGCGCAGCGCTCCAGCAACCGCGAGTGCAGGTAGAACACGTCGCCGGGGTAGGCCTCACGGCCCGGCGGGCGACGCAGCAGCAGCGAGATCGCACGGTACGCCTCGGCCTGCTTGGACAGGTCGTCGAACACGATGAGCACGTGCTTGCCGTCGTACATCCAGTGCTGGCCGACGGCCGAACCGGTGTAGGGCGCAAGCCATTTGAACCCGGCGGAATCCGATGCCGGCGCAGCGACGATGGTGGTGTACTCCATCGCGCCGCCCTCTTCGAGCGCGTTGGCCACCGCGGCGATCGTGGTGCCCTTCTGCCCGATCGCGACGTAGACGCAGCGCACCTGCTTCTTGGGGTCACCCGACTCCCAGTTCTGACGCTGGTTGAGGATCGTGTCGACACACACCGCGGTCTTACCGGTCTTGCGGTCGCCGATGATCAACTGACGCTGACCGCGCCCGATCGGAGTCATCGAGTCGATGGCCTTGATACCGGTCTGCAGCGGCTCGCTCACGCCCTGGCGCTGCACCACCGACGGCGCCTGGATCTCAAGCGCGCGACGGGTTTCGGCTTCGATGTCGCCCTTACCGTCGATCGGCTGACCCAGCGGGTTGACGACCCGGCCGAGGAAGGCGTCGCCGACCGGCACCGACAGCACCTCGCCGGTGCGCTTGACCTGCTGACCCTCTGCGATCTTCTCGAAGTCACCGAGGATCACCGCGCCGACACTGTGCTCGTCGAGGTTGAGCGCCACACCCAGCACCCCGCCGGGGAACTCCAGCAGCTCCTGGGTCATCACCGAAGGCAGACCCTCGACGTGGGCGATGCCGTCACCCGCGTCGATGACCGTGCCGATCTCCTCGCGCGCGGTGTCTGCGGTGAAACTGGAGACGTACTCCTCGATCGCACCCTGGATGTCATCAGGGGAGATGGTCAAGTCTGCCATGGCTTTTCGTCTTCCTGCTCTTGGTTCTAGGTCTCTGGTTGTTCTGTCGGGTCAGTCAGGCAACTTGGTCTCGGCGGCGGCGAGCTTCGACGACAGCGTTCCGTCGATCACCTCGTCGCCCACGGCGATGTTGAGCCCGCCGATCAACTCCGGGTTCACATGCAGCTGGACTGACACCGGATGTCCATAGATGCGGCTGAGCACCTCGGTCAGCCGGGTGCGCTGCGCATCGCTCAGATCCGCCGCCGCGCTCACGTGCGCCACCACCTCGCCGCGCCGCGCCACCGCGAGCTCGGCGAGATCGAGCACCGCTTCCTCGGCGCGCTCACCGCGAAGAAGCTCGATGGTCTGGGACAGCAGGGCCACGGCGACCGGGTTGGCGCCCGAACCACTGTCCAGCACGTCGCGGACCAGCTTGACGCGTCCCTCGACGGCGGCCGTGTGGTCACCGAGCAGGGTGGCCAGCCGCGGCTGGGTGTCGAGCACTCGGCTGAACCGGAACAACTGCTCCTCGACATCGGCGGCGGCGTTCTCGCGCTCGCCACGCACCAGCAGCGCCAGCCGCGCGACGTGTTCGACGGCGTCCACCAGGTTCGCGTCGCTGGACCAGCGACCGGACACCGCCGCCTTCAACACCTCGAGGGCCGGGTCACCGATCTTGCCTCCGACCAGGCGGTCGAGCAGCGTGATCTTGGGGCCCGGGTCGTCGGCCGGATCCGCGAGATGGCGGGTCAGCACGTGCTCACGGGCGAGCAGCTTGACCACGGAGGTCAGATCGTCTGCCAATGTCGACAATTCGTCGGCGCCCAGCCCGGAGGTGACGTCGTCGAACTTCTTGACCAGAGCGGCCAGCGATTCACGACTGGCCGACCGCAGCCGCGACGTCGCACGATCCTCGACCACCGCCGGTGAGGGCGCCATCGCGTCGAGTTCGTCGAGGAAACGGTCCACCGTGGCCGACTGCTTGTCCGGATCGGCGACGAAATCCCGTACCAGTTGGCCGGCGCGCTCGATGGACTCCTGACCGAGGTCCGAACGCAGCTGCCGGATCAACTGCGCACGCTGCAGTTGGACCTGTTGGGCGCCTTGGACTTTGATCCGCTCGACCTCGGCGTCGGCCTGGGCGCGCAATTGTTCGACGATGCGCTGGGAGTCGGCCTTGGCCTCTTCCGTGACCCGCTTGGCCTCGGCCTTGGCGCGCTCGACGGCCTTCTCGTGTGCCTTCTGCGCCTCGTCGAGTCGCTTCTTGGCCTCCGCGCTCTCCTCCAACTGCGTTCGGACCGTCTCCTGCTGGGCCGTCATCATCCGGCGCACCAGCGGAAAAACGTAACGCACCGCAAGGAATGCGATGATCGCGAACCCGATCAAGTTACCGATGAATGTCGACACTGCGGTTACTGCTCCTGCCCTGTTGTGACGGGCACCGTGCGGGTGGTCACTTCGACGCCGAGCACCCTGCTGGCCAACGTCTTCGACAGCGTGTCCACCGAAGCCCGCAGGTCTGCTGAGATCGCATCCGACTGCTGCTTGAGTTGCTCCTCGGCCCGCGCCAACGCGGCTCCCGCCTCCTCCGACGCGCGACCACGCATGTCGTCGAGGATCTTTCGACCTTCGGTGCGTGCCTCGTCACGTACGCGAGAGGCCTCGCCGCGTGCCTTGGCCATCTCCGAGTCGTAGTCCTTTTCGGCCGCCGAGAACTGCTCGGCTGCCTTCCGGCTGTCCTCGGTGGTCTGCTTCACCATGGCGTCGCGCTCATTGAGCACCTTGGAAATGGGTGGTACGACCCACTTTCCGATCACGCCGAGCACGATCAAGAAGATGATCAGCACGAAGATGAAGGTGCCGTTGGGAATGAGGAAGTTGCTTTGGCCACCTTCCTCAGCCGCCAACAGAACGACGTTCGAGTCAGCCATGACGGGCATTAACCCACCGGAGTGGCGAAGACGAACAGCGCCATGAACGCCAAGTTGATGAAGTACATGGCCTCGACCAGACCGACCGTGATGAAGAACGGTACGAACAGCCGGCCCTGGGCTTCCGGTTGCCGGGCAACGCCGTTGACCAGTGCGCTACCGACGACACCGTCGCCGATCGCCGCGCCGACCGCGCCGCCTCCCAGAAGCAGTCCACCGCCGATGAGCGCGCCGGCAGCGATAGTGGGATCCATTTCTATCCTCCTTGATAACTGGTAGGGGTCCTACCAAGGTGTGGGTCGAGCATTTCCGTGTCGGTCAGTGGTGGTCTTCCTCGAGCTCCATCGACTGGCCGAAGTACAGGACCGTCAGCAGCGCGAAGATGAAGGCCTGGATCAGGCCGATGAACAGTTCGAAGGACTTCCACAGCGCGTTGGGCGCCCACAGGATGTAGGCGGGGAACAACGCGATGATCGCCACCATGATGCCGCCGGCGAACACGTTGCCGAAAAGTCGGAGGGACAGCGAGACCGGCTTGGCGATCTCTTCGACGAGGTTGATCGGCGCGAGGAACGCGACGTGGCCCTTGAGCAGCTTGATGGGGTGCCCGACGATGCCGCGGCGCCAGAACCCGGCCGCGTGATAGCCGAGGAAGACGAACAGGCCCAGCGCCACCACGAAGTTGATGTCGGAGGCGGCCGGCTTGAGCAGTTCGTGAATGCCCGTCTCGTTGGTGTACTGCACCGGCAGCACCGACAGCCAGTTCGCGGCCAAAATGTAGACGAACAGCGTCACCGCCAGCGGCAGGACGAACGGGGCGATCCTCATACCGATCGCGGATTCGATCTGGTTGCGGGTCTGGATCGTGATCGCTTCCCAGAACAGCTGCACGCCGCTGGGCACGCCGGTGGAGGTCACCTTGGCGCGCAGGTAGAACGCCAGCGCGATGACGATCACCGCGGCGATCGACGCGCTCAGCATGGTGTCGGTGTTGACCGTCAGGCCGAACCAGTTCGCCTCCGTGTGGGAGCCGACATGAATGCCGGCGTCGGCGGCGAGGATCGTCTCCGTCAGCTGAGACATCACCGTGCGGTCTCTCCTTCAGGTCCGTCAGCGGCACCGGTGCGCAATTTCTTGGCCACCGGCAGCATGGTCGAGAACACTAGAAGCAATTGAAACAGGGCCATGCCGAAGACCACGCCCAGGCCCTGTGGTCGGAAGATGAACGCGATCGTCAGGCCCACCACGGTCAGTGCCATCAGGCGGGTCGCCGAGTTCAGCGCCATCTTGCGCTTGAGCGGATGTGCCTCGGCGGTTATCGACGTCACCGAGCGACGGACCAGAAGGGCGTTGAGCAAACCCAGACCGAGGCCGATGCCGAAGAAGATCCCGACGGTCACTTGGCCCAGCCACGCGGCGCCGAACGTCACCAAAGCGGCGAAGACCAGACAGATCACCGACAGCCGGACGGGCCGGAAGGCAACGGAAGGTAACACCAACGGCGCATCCTGCGCTGGCGTCGTCACCAATTCACCTCAATCCCGCGGTCGAAGGGAGCCGTCCCGATGATTCTTGCGTGGCGCCCTGAGCGTATCCGAGGGCGTCGGGCTCGCTGGAATCACCCAAGCGGCAGCTCCCTTTGTCGGTCGTTGGTCCGGTCCGGTCGGTGGTGAGCCGACGGCCCGGGGGGCCGGCAACCCGCGAGGTTTTTCGGGTTCTGCCGAAACCCTAACACATGGTCGGGGGCCTAAATCGCCCCCTACTACTAGTTGTCGTACACCTGCTGGGTTTCGTCGTCGCGGCCCCGCAGCAGAGGGATCAGCGTGGCGACGATCGCGACCAGAATCGCCGCCAGCATGACGGCGCCGGTGTAGGCGGGGTCGAAGAAGATCGTGCTGGCCGCGCCCAGTGCGACGATGCCCACCCAGAGGTAGATCAGCAGCACCACCCGCCGGTGTGAATGGCCGATCTGCAGCAACCGGTGATGCAGGTGCATCTTGTCGGGGCTGAACGGACTTCGCCCGGCACGGGTGCGCCGGATGATCGCCAACAGCATGTCCAGGGCGGGCACGAACATCACCGCCACCACCAACAGGAACGGCGACAGCAGGGCGAACACATCGCGGGCGCCGTAGGCGGTCTGCGAGATCGGGCCTGCGGCGGTGGTGGACGCCGCCGCGAGCATCAGCCCGATCAGCATCGAACCGGAGTCGCCCATGAAGATCTTTGCGGGGTGGAAGTTGTGCGGCAGGAAGCCCAGGCACGCCCCGGCGAGCACCACCGAGATCACCGCGGGCGGGTAGAACAGCACGTCGCCGCCGTGGTCCCGCAGCAGCCCGATCGAGAAGATGCAGATGGCCGACGCGGTGATCAGGCCGAGGCCGGCGGCCAATCCGTCGAGTCCGTCGACGAAGTTCATCGCGTTGACGACGGCCACGGTCAACGCCAGCGTGAGCAGGATCGAGGACACCTGGTCGAGCACGATGGTGCCCACCCCGCCGATCGGGATGTAGAGCACGCTCCAGGCCACCCCCATGGTGACCAGCACGCTGGCGGCGGTGATCTGGCCGGCGAACTTCGTCAGCGCATCCAGGCCCCAGCGGTCGTCGATGAGCCCGATGGCCATGATCAGCCCGCCCGCCACCACCACCGCGGGCATCCCCGACGAGTACACGAAGCCACGGGTGAGCGCCGGAAGCTGCGAGGCCAGCAGGATGGCGGCGGCCACCCCGACATACATCGCCAGCCCGCCCATCCGCGGGGTCGGCCGCAGGTGCACATCGCGTTCGCGGGGGTAGGCCACCGCGCCGAGTCGGCGGGCCAGCACCCGAACCCATCCGGTGGCGAAGTAGGTGATCATCGCGGCGGTCAGCCCGACGAGCGCGAGTTCGCGTATCGGAACGCCCGCGCCGCGATCGTTGAGCGCGAGCAGCGTGTCTGCCGCGTGGACCACCGATGCACCGTACTGCACGAAACCGTCGCCTATTCCGTCAATGTCGAGGCGTCCACACCCAGCACCCGCGCCACCGCATCCCGTGACACCGGGCCCTCCCGCAGCACCCGCGGATGCGCTCCGGTGAGGTCGACGATCGTCGACGCCGCCTGTTGCCGCGACGGCCCACCGTCCAGGTACACCTCGACGGCATCACCGAGTTGGCGCCGGGCATCGTCCACGCTGATTGCCGCGGGCTGGCCCGAGACGTTGGCACTCGACACCGCCAGCGGCCCGACCTCACGGAGCAGTTCGATGGCCACCGGGTGAAGCGGCATCCGCAACATCACCGTGCCGTGCGCATCACCGAGGTCCCATTGCAGCGACGGCGCTTGTTGCACAACCAAACTCAACGCGCCCGGCCAGAACGCCCTGATCAGTTCGCGCGCGGCGTCGGGCACCGTGTAGACCAGTCCGGCGATGGTGTGCCACGACCCCACGAGCACGGGAACCGGCATGTCACGTCCGCGGCCCTTGGCCGCCAGCAGCGCGGCGACGGCTTCGCTGTCGAAGGCGTCGGCGCCGACGCCGTAGACCGTGTCGGTCGGCATGACAACCAGTCCCCCGCTCTTGAGGGCGCTGATGGCCGAGGCGATTCCGGCGGCGCGCTGCGCTTCGTCGGCACAGTCGAAGACATTGGTCACGACGTTCTCCGTGCGGTCACGAAACGTGGCCGACCGGCCAGGTCGGGTCGCGCGGTCACCTCGGCGAAGGTACCGGATCGGGTGAACGCCTCCACCGTGCGCTGCGAGGTGGTGTCGTCGTGCTCGACGGCGCAGCGGCCACCGACGCGCAGCCACCGGGCGGCCAGGTCGACGATCGCGGTGATGACCCTCATCCCGTCCGGGCCGCCGAACAGCGCGTGCGACGGATCATGTTCGGCGACTTCGGGTTCCAACTGTGCACCGTCGGGAATGTAGGGCGGGTTGGCGACCAGCAGGTCGACCCGGCCGTCGAGTTCGGGCAGCAACTGACGGTCGGTCACGTCGGCCAGGACGATCTGCGCGTCGGTGCCCGCCAGGTTGCGGCGCGCGTAGGCCAGCGCCGACTCGGAGTCGTCGACGGCGATCACCCGCGCCTCGGACCAATGATGTGCCAGCGCCAGCGCCAGCGCGCCGGAACCGGTGCACAGATCGACGATCACCGGATCGGACGGAAGCGGTTGTGCCAGCGCCCATTCCAGTAAGGCCTCGGTTTCCGGCCGGGGAACGAACACGCCGGGGCCGACGTGCACTGTCACCGGGCCGAACGCCGCGGTGCCGGTCAGGTGTTGCAGCGGCACGCGCCGGAGGCGTTTCGCGATCAGGTCGTCGTAGCGGTCGACGAAGCCCGGGCCGGCCTCGGTCAGCGCCAGGCGGCCGCGGTCGGTGCCGGCCAAGTGCGCGGCGAGAAGTTCGGCGTCCGCACGTGGCGATCCGACCCCGGCCTCGGCGAGCGCCACCTCGGCGGCGTCGATCACCTGGCGCAGCGTCGTCATGCCTGCTGGAGCCGGGCTTGCTTGTCGGCGGCGGCCAACGCGTCGAACAGATCGTCGAGGTCGCCGTCGAGCACCTGGTCGAGGTTGTGCGCCTTGAAGTTGATCCGGTGGTCGGCGATCCGGTTCTCCGGGAAGTTGTAGGTGCGGATCCGCTCGCTGCGGTCGACGGTGCGGATCTGGCTGGCCCGGTCGGCCGAGGCGTCGGCCTGCGCCTGCTCCTCGGCCAGCGCCCGCAACCGCGCGGCCAGCACCTGCTTGGCACGGATCTTGTTCTGCAGCTGGCTGCGTTCGTTCTGGCAGGTGACGACGATGCCGGTGGGCAGGTGGGTGATGCGCACCGCCGAGTCGGTGGTGTTGACGCCCTGGCCGCCCTTGCCCGAAGACCGGTAGACGTCGATGCGCAGATCGGATTCGTCGATCTGGACCTCTTCGATCTCCTCGGGTTCGGGGTAAACCAGCACCCCGGCCGCCGAGGTGTGCACCCGACCCTGCGATTCGGTGACCGGGACCCGCTGCACCCGGTGCACGCCGCCCTCGAACTTCAGCCGCGACCACACGCCGTCGGCCGAGTCGCCCTTGCTCCTGATCGACAGGGTCGCTTCCTTGTAGCCGCCGAGATCGGAGAAGGTCTCGTCGAGGACCGTGACCGTCCAGCCGTGCCGCTCGGCGTAGCGGATGTACATCCGGGCGAGGTCGGCGGCGAACAGCGCCGACTCCTCGCCACCCTCACCGGATTTCACCTCGAGCACGATGTCGTCGGGGTCGTGCGGGTCGCGCGGCGCGAGCAGATCGGTCAGGTGGGTGTCGAGTTCTTCGACGGTGGCGGTGAGTTCGTCGACCTCCGCGGCGAACGACTCGTCGTCAGCGGCGAGTTCTCGTGCGGTTTCCAGATCGCCCCGGGCGGCCTGCAGCTTGCGGTAGGTCGCGACGATCGGCGACACCTGCGCGAATCGACGGCCCACCTTGCGAGCCTTGGCGGCGTCGGAGTGCAGATCGGGGTCGGACAGTTGGCGCTCGAGGTCGGCATGTTCGGCCAGCAACGCACCGATCGCTCCCCCGGGCTGAGCCGGGTTTTCCGCGCGGGCGGCGTCCGTCACGTCGACCTCCTTCCCTCGCATACACCTTCCGCCAAGCGCAAACCGACGCCCGGCCTGGCCGCTGATGCGGCAGATCGGGCGCCGGTAAGGCAGCTACTTGTCGGCTGATGCCTGGTCTTGGGTCTTGTCCCCGCCGGCCTTGCGCTTTCCGTAGCGCTTCTCGAAACGGGCCACACGCCCGCCGCTGTCGAGGATCTTCTGCTTGCCGGTGTAGAACGGGTGGCACTGCGAACAGACCTCGACGTGGATCTGTCCAGACGTCTTGGTGCTGCGCGTGGTGAACGTGTTGCCGCACCCGCAGTGCACGGTGGTTTCGACGTAGTCAGGGTGAATACCCGTTTTCATGGTTTCCTCTTCGATTGTGGGCCCGGGTCGCCCCTCCGCAAGATGGAGGTTTCGGCGTGAACCGGGCCCGAGGGGTCGACGGTCCATTATGCCAGGGCAACCGCCAGCAGCCTAAACGCGTGCACAGCGGCACATATTCCGGCCGGCCACCGAGAACGTCAGAGTAGCCCTCCGCCGCCGAGCAGTCCGCCACGCCCGCCGCCGGTGGGCGGGTCGTCGTTCGGGAACGGTGAGCGCGGTTCGGGTTCGACGCTGATCGGCGCGCGGGTGCCGGGCGCTTCGTCCACCGGCGGTTCGGGCTCGGTGCCCGCGATCGTCGGCGCCACGGTCGGGGCGGGTGGGACGACGGCCGGTTCGACGGCGGGCGGCGCGGGGGCTTCGATGCCCGGAGGTTCGACCGGCGGGGGTTCGACCTGCGGCGGCGCCGGCACGGCCGGCACGTCAGGGGCGGGCGGGGTCTGCGTCGGCGTCGACAGCGACGGTGTGGTGACCGGCCGGACCGGCGGCTGCGTGGGCTCCGATTCCGGCCGCATGACCAGCATCACGATCGACACCGTGGCCGCCGCGACGGCCACCACGATCGCCCCGAGCGCCACCCTGCGCAGGCTTTTCGATGGCGTGGGTTCGGTGACGGCGCGTTTGTCGTCGCCGCGTTTATCGGTTTCGCCGCCCTCCAGCGGCTCGAACAGATACGCGAACCGGCCAGTGGGGTCTTCCCCCCGCATGTGGCGATGGTATGCGCTTATTGGCGCGGGTGTGAAATACGGGGGATCGGGCGAAGCGGCAACGTGCGTCCGCGATTGGCACAATGCTGTGGTTCGTCCCGGTCAGGCTTCAGGAAGGAACCATTCGGGTGACCAGCGGCACCGCCACAAAGCACGTGCGCGATCGACTGATCGATGCGGCTGAGGGGTGTCTGCGCGGGAAGGGCATCCGGGCGACGACGGTTTCGGAGGTCGCCGAGGCCGCCGGGGTATCGCGAGGCTGGCTGTATCGCCACTTCCCCGACAAGGTGTCGCTGCTGGGCGCGGCGATCGTGCGACTCAACGAGGCGTACTGGTCTGAGGCACATGCGATGCTCGAGCAGATCGAGGGGCTGGACCGTCAACTCGCGGCGGGCATCTGCCACGCGCGCACGGCCTACGACGACCCGGGCGCCCTGCTGATGAAGCTGCGTGTGGAGGAACCCGAGGAGTTCGCCGCCTGCGCCGGCGCCGGTGTGCAGGGACTCGTGCCCGACCTCGCGGACTTCTGGTCGCGCTATCTGGTCGCGGCACGCGACCGCGGCGAGGTCCACCCCGACACCGACATCGCTGAAGCATCGGAATGGGTTGCCCGCGTGGCGATTTCGCTCGCCACGGTACCCAGCGACACACTCGACCCCGCCGACGCCGGGGCGGTGCTGGCGCAGGTGCGCCGCTACCTCATGCCCGGTCTGCGGGCCGACCCCGCCGACTAGAAGTCAGTCGACGTCTGCCGAACCCGGCGCGGTCTTGGAGACCTGGACCAGGAACTCGTAGTTGTTCTTGGTCTTACGCAGCTGGCTCATCAGCAGGTCGATGGCCTGATGCGGATCCAGGCCACTCAACACCCGGCGCAGCTTGTGCACGACCGCGAACTCGTCGGGCGAGAGCAGCAGCTCGTCCTTGCGGGTGCCCGACGGGTTGACGTCGACTGCCGGGAACACGCGCCGCTCAGAGATCTTGCGGTCCAGCTTGAGCTCGGCGTTGCCGGTGCCCTTGAACTCCTCGAAGATCACCGTGTCACCGGTCGAGCCGGTTTCCACCATGGCGGTGGCGATGATCGTCAGCGAGCCACCCTCTTCGATGTTGCGGGCCGCGCCGAGGAACCGCTTCGGCGGATACAGCGCGGTCGAGTCCACACCACCGGACAGGATCCGGCCTGACGCGGGCGAGGCGTTGTTGTACGCGCGGCCCAGCCGGGTGATCGAGTCGAGCAGGACGACGACGTCTTTGCCCTGTTCGACGAGGCGCTTGGCGCGCTCGATCGCGAGCTCGGCCGCCTGCGTGTGGTCTGACGGCGGGCGGTCGAAGGTGGAGGCGATGACCTCACCCTTGACCGAGCGCTGCATGTCGGTGACCTCTTCGGGACGCTCGTCGACGAGCACCACCATCAGGTGGCATTCGGGGTTGTTCGTCGTGATCGCGTTGGCGATGTCCTGCAGGATCGTGGTCTTACCGGCCTTGGGCGGCGACACGATCAACGCGCGCTGTCCCTTACCGATCGGCATGATCAGGTCGATCACCCGGGTGGTTAACCGGTCAGGAGTGGTCTCCAGCCGCAACCGCTCGTTGGGGTAGAGCGGGGTCAGCTTGTTGAAGTCCGGCCGCTTCTTGGCGTCCTCGACCGGTCCGCCATTGACGCTGTCGATGCGCACCAGCGGGTTGAACTTCTGCCGCTGGTTGGGCTGCTCGCCCTCCTTGGGCACCCGCACCGCGCCGGTCACCGCATCGCCGCGGCGCAGGCCGTTCTTGCGGACCATGTTCATCGAGACGTAGACGTCATTCGGGCCCGCCAGGTAACCGGAGGTCCGCACGAAGGCGTAGTTGTCGAGCACGTCGAGGATGCCGGCCACGGGCTGTAGCACGTCGTCGTCGCGCACTTCGGTGTCGCCACCGTCGCCGCCGCCGCGCTCGCGACGCCTGCGGTCGCGGAACCGTCGCCCGCGCCGGCCGCCACGGCCGTCGCCGTCGTCGTCGTTGTTGTTGTTGTTCGAGCCGCGGTTCTGCTGATTGCCCTGACCGCCCTGGCCACCTTGATTGCCCTGGCCGCCCTGGTCGTCCTGATCACGCTGATCACCCTGATCGCCCTGGGACTTGCCGCCGTCCTGCTGCTTGGCGGGCTTGTCGGTGTCGGCGTCGGACTTGGTGTCCTGGGCGCTGTCGGCTCCGCTCTGCTCGGTGCCCCCGGGTGCGCCGGTACCGCGGGTGGCGGCCCGACGCTCACGGCGCTGCTGGGTCGGCCGGCTCTGCTCGCCCTGCTGGTCACCGCCCTCGCGGGAACCGCGGTCGTCGGAGCCCGTCTCGGACGCCGGGTTGTCAGTGGCTTTCTCGGCGGCTTTCTCAGTGGGCTTGTCAGTGGGCTTGTCAGCGGCCTTGGTGGTCGCATCGGCGCCGTTCGCGCCGTCGCCGGTGCGGCCGTTGGACTCGCCACGACGCTCACGAATGGCGGCGACGAGTTCACCCTTACGCATACCGGAGGCGCCTTCGACGCCGATCTCCTTGGCAAGCGCGCGCAGTTCGGGCAGCACCATCGTCGACAGCGAAGCGCGGCGTTGGGCGCCCGCGGCCGCGGGCGCAGTCTCCGCGGCGGGCGTGCTGGACGCGTCTGCTTCCGCTGGAGAAGAATTCTTTGAATCCACGGTGGTCGGCAGCTGTTCGTTGTCGCTGCTGCCAGCCGTGACGAGGTCCGTTTCAGTCACGGATTTCCTTTCTTTCCCTCGCTGATGGAGTTACGCGGGGGTTTGGTGCGTTCAGCTAATCCGCCGAACGCGTGGCTTCCACCATTGCCTCCGCAACGGTGTTCGCCGGGATTCGCCGGTATGAGGCGAACCGTCAGTCCATGGGATGAACACTGAAAGAAGAGTGGTCGTCCGAGTGTTAACGCAGGCGAAGATGCTGCGATCGCTGGACGAATGCGAGAATAACCCGCTTCTGAGCTGGACGCAAGAAACACGATGGTCTCGTGTGGCTCCTGTTGCTGTTCGTGGCAGTCGGACGTCAGCTGCGGATGGCAACACCGGAGGACCACCGCACGCCGTCACCGACAGCCATCTGGCCGACGGTGAATCCGTTTGCAGCACCGTACTCGATGGCCTCCGCAGGCAGTTCAGGCTGGGTACTGAGCGCGATCACCGCAGGACCGGCGCCCGACAACACCGCTGCGACTCCACAACGCCGCAGGATCCGCAGGTATTCCGCGGAGCCGGGCATCGCGGCCGCACGCTGCGGTTGATGCAGCACGTCCTCGGTGGCCTCCATCAACAGGTCTGGCCGCTCGGTCAACGCGACCACCAGCAGCGCGGCCCTGCTGACGTTGAACCGGGCATCGGTGTGGCTGACCTTTTCGGGCAGCAGGACGCGGGTTTCGGCAGTCGACGACCGCATCTGCGGTATGGCGGGGAACAACCGGATGTCGGGGTGCACCCGCAGGGGCACGGCCGAGAACCGCGGTGTCGGCCCTTCCTGCACGGTCCACGACACCACCCCGCCGCCGAGCACCGCGGCCGAGGCGTTGTCGGGGTGGCCCTCGAACTCACTCGCGAGTTGGATGAGTTCGGCCTCCGACAGTGGGGTCGAACCCACCTGGGCCACAAGGCCGTTGACGGCACCCAGCCCGCTGACCACCGCGGCCGCGGAAGAACCCAGCCCCCGTGAGTGCGGGATGTCGTTGCGGCAGCGCACGTTCATGCCGGCCGCCTTGACGCCGGTCGCCTCGAATCCGCGCTCGATGGCCTGCACCACCAGATGCGAGGAGTCGAGTGGCACCTGGCCCGCGCCCTCCCCCTCGACGACCACGCTCAGGCCCGATTCCGTTGTCTCGACGATGACTTCGTCGTACAGACTCACCGCCAGCCCGAGGCTGTCGAAACCCGGGCCGAGGTTGGCGCTGGACGCGGCGACCACAGAGGTGGCCGTCAGCCCGGCCGGCAGAGTTTGCGTCACCGACGGCTCTCCTGCTCCTCGCGTACCTGTGTCAACTCAAGCCCAGCTTCTCGACCACGGCGACGGGATCGACCGGAAGCGCAGTGACCGTCGGCATGTCCTTGAGCGCGGTGTCGGGATCCTTGAGTCCGTTGCCCGTCACGGTGCACACCACCGTCGACCCCTTGACGACCGATCCGTCCTCGACCGCCTTGAGCAGACCCGCGATGCTCGCCGCCGATGCCGGTTCGACGAACACGCCCTCGGCCTGTGCGACAAGGCGGTAGGCGGCGAGGATCTCCTCGTCGGTGGCGGCCAGGAACTTGCCGTTGGACTGCTGTTGGGCCTCCACCGCGGTCGTCCACGACGCCGGCGAGCCGATCCGGATCGCAGTCGCGATGGTCTCCGGGTTCTTGACGGGGGCACCGTGCACCAAGGGTGCGGCGCCCGCGGCCTGGGTGCCCAGCATGCGGGGCAACCGGTCGGCCATCCCGTCGCGGTGATACTCCGTGTAGCCCTTCCAGTACGCGGTGATGTTGCCCGCGTTGCCCACGGGCAGCGAGTGCACGTCGGGCGCGTTGCCCAGCGCGTCGACGATCTCGAACGCCGCGGTCTTCTGCCCCTCGATGCGGTACGGGTTGACGGAGTTGACCAGCGAGATGGTCGGAAAATCGGCGGTGAGCTTGCGGGCCAACTCCAGGCAGTCGTCGAAGTTCCCGTCGATCTGGATGATCTTGGCGCCGTGCATGACCGCCTGCGCGAGCTTGCCCATCGCGATTTTGCCCTGCGGCACCAGCACCGCACACGTGATGCCCGCCCGCGCGGCGTAGGCCGCCGCGGACGCCGAGGTGTTGCCCGTGGAGGCGCACAGCACCGCCTGCTGGCCGCGGGCCACCGCCTCGGTGACGGCCATGGTCATCCCACGGTCCTTGAACGAACCCGTCGGGTTGAGACCTTCGACCTTGAGATGCACTGTGCAGCCGGTGCGTTCGGACAAGCGGGGTGCCGGCAGTAGCGGTGTGCCGCCTTCGCGCAGCGTGATCGCGGTCCAGGTGTCTTCGACCGGCAGGCGATCGCGGTAGGCGGTGATCAGCCCCGGCCAGGGCCGGTGCACTGCGCGCGATGAAGCGGTGCTCATTCGCTGGTTCCTTCCAGGCGGAGCACGCTGTTGATGCTCTGTACCACGTCGAGATCGGCAAGCGCGGCAACGGTTTCCGACAGGGAGGCGTCGGTCGCCTGATGGGTGACCACCACGATGCGCGCCCCGCACCGCTGGCCTTCCTCGTCGACCATGCCCTCCTGGCGGACTTCGGCGATGCTGACCTCACGTTTGCCGAATTCGGCCGCCACCGCGGACAGCACGCCGGGCCGGTCGGCCACGTTCATGCTGACGTAGTAGCGGGTCGGGATGAACCCGATCGGCGAGATCGGCAGTTTGGCGTACCGGGACTCGCGTGGGCCGCGGCCGCCCTGGACGCGGTTGCGCGCCGCCATGACGAGATCACCCATCACCGCCGACGCCGTCGGGGCGCCGCCGGCGCCCTGGCCGTAGAACATCAACCGGCCCGCGGCCTCGGCCTCGACCACCACCGCATTGAAGGCGCCGTTGACCGCGGCCAGAGGATGCTCGAGCGGCACCAATGCGGGATACACCCGTGCCGAAACGCGTTGCTGGCCATCGTCGGTGCTCAACCGCTCGCAGATGGCCAGCAGTTTGATCGTGCAGCCCAGCGCGCGCGCCGACGCGAAGTCGGCCGGGGTGACCTTGGTGATGCCTTCGCGGTAGACGTCGTCGGCGGTGACGCGGGTGTGAAACGCGATCGAGGCGAGGATGGCCGCCTTGGCCGCGGCGTCGTATCCCTCGACGTCGGCGGTCGGGTCGGCCTCGGCGTAGCCCAGCGCGCTCGCGTCGGCCAGTGCGGCGCTGTAATCGGCACCGGTGCTGTCCATCTCGGACAGGATGTAGTTGGTCGTGCCGTTGACGATGCCCGCCACGCGCACCACGGTGTCGCCGGCCAGGGACTGCGTCAGCGGCCGGATGACCGGAATGGCGCCGGCGACCGCCGCCTCGAAATACAGGTCGACATGCGCGTGTTCGGCGGCCTGGGCCAACTCGCCGGTGGACACCGCCATCAGCGCCTTGTTGGCGGTCACCACCGACTTGCCCTGCTCCAGGGCCGCCAGGATCGCCTTGCGCGCGGGTTCGACGGGTCCCATCAACTCCACGACGAGGTCGACGTCGTCGCGTGCGACGAGTTCGTCGATGTTGTCGGTCAGCAGCTCGACCGGCACGCCACGGTCCTCGGCCACCCGTCGCACGCCGACACCGCGCAGCACCAGCGGCGCCCCGATGCGGGCGGCCAGGTCCTCGGCGCTGTCCTCGATGATGCGTACGACCTGGCTTCCGACGTTTCCGAGCCCCAGAACCGCTACCCCGATGGGCTTGTCGCTCATTGGCTTGTCCTCACTTCCAGACTGAGCAGATCGTCGACCGTTTCCCGGCGCAGGATCAGGCGGGCGTGCCCGTCGCGCACAGCGACCACCGCGGGGCGGCCGATCAAGTTGTAACGGCTCGACATCGAATAGCAGTAGGCGCCCGTCCCCGCGACGCCAAGTAGGTCGCCCGGCTGGATGTCCTCGGACACCCAGGCATCACGCACCACGATGTCGCCGCTCTCACAATGCTTTCCGACGATCCGCCCCAGCACGGGCTCCCCGTCGCTGATGCGCGAGATCAGCCGGGCGTCGTATTCGGCGCCGTACAGCGAGGTGCGGATGTTGTCGCTCATGCCGCCGTCGACGCTGACGTAGCGGCGGTACCTGTCGGCGGCGACGGGCACGTCCTTGACGGTGCCGACCCGGTACAGGGTGATGGTGCCGGGTCCGGCGATGGCGCGGCCGGGTTCGACGACCAACTGCGGTGTCGGGAGGCCGACCGCCGCTGATTCGTCGCGCACGATGGCCGCCAGCTTGGTGGCCAGGTCCTGCACCGGCGGTGGATCGTCGTGCGGCAGATAGGAAATGCCCAGGCCGCCGCCGAGGTCGACGATCGACATCTGCGAGGTCTTCTCGACGCCGAACTCGGCGACGACGTCGCGCAGCAGTCCGATCACCCGGTGGGCGGCCAGTTCGAAGCCCGCGACGTCGAAGATCTGTGAGCCGATGTGGCTGTGCAGGCCGACCAGGCGCAGATGATCGGCGGCGAATACCCGGCGCACCGCGTCCATCGCCGCACCACTGGCCAGCGACAGGCCGAACTTCTGGTCCTCGTGCGCGGTGGAGATGAACTCGTGGGTGTGCGCCTCGACGCCGACGGTCACCCGCACGAGCACGTCCTGCACGACGCCGGCGGCGCGCGCGATCTCGTCGAGGCGGTCGATCTCGGTCAGCGAGTCCACCACGACGTGTTCGATGCCCGCCTTGACTGCGGCGGTGAGTTCTCCGATCGATTTGTTGTTGCCGTGCAGCGCGATTCGCTCGGCGGGGAAGCCGGCGTGCAGCGCGACCGCGAGTTCGCCGCCGCTGGCGACGTCCAACGACAGGCCCTCTTCGTGTACCCAGCGCGCGATCTCGGTGCACAGGAACGCCTTGGCCGCGTAGCGCACGTTCGCACCGCCGCCGAAGGCCGCGGCCATCTCGCGGCAGCGCGACCGGAAGTCGTCCTCGTCGATGACGAAGACCGGGGTGCCGAACTCTGCGGCGATGTCGGTGACGGCCACACCGGCGATCCTCACCACACCGTCGTCACCGCGAACCGCGTTGCGCGGCCAGACATTCGGTGCGAGCGAGAGCAGCTCAACGGCGGTCCGGGGTCGGGGCGGCGCCCCGCCGTGGTGGATCTCCTCGGCGTGGCGCGGACCGGCGGGATGGGCGATCACATGCGCTCCGGGGCGGTGACGCCGAGGATGCCCAGGCCGTTGGCGATGACCTGACGGGTCGCGTTGCACAGTGCCAGGCGCGCGGCGTGCAGGTCGTTGGGCGTTTCATCGCCCTGCGGCAGCACGCGGCAGGAGTCGTAGAACCGGTGGTAGTCGCCGGCCAGGTCCTCGAGGTAGCGCGACACCCGATGCGGTTCACGCAGTGACGCAGCGGTTTTCAGCACACGAGGAAACTCCCCGAGGTTACGGATGAGGGTGCCTTCCTTCTCGTGGGTCAGCAACTCGAGGTGCTCGGAGCTTGGGGCCAGGCCCAGATCCGCGGCGTTGCGCGCCAGGGCGGACAGCCGCGCGTGCGCGTATTGCACGTAGTAGACCGGGTTCTCGTTGGAGGCCGACGACCACAGCTGAAGGTCGATGTCGATGGGGCTGTCGACCGAGGAGCGGATCAGCGAATAGCGCGCGGCGTCGACGCCGATGGCCTCGACGAGGTCGTCGAGGGTGATCACGGTGCCGGCGCGCTTGCTCATCCGCACTGGCTGGCCGTCGCGCACCAGGTTGACCATCTGCCCGATGAGCACTTCCACGGTGTCGGGGTCCTCGCCGAGGGCCGCGGCGACGGCCTTGAGTCGGGCGATGTAGCCGTGGTGGTCGGCGCCGAGCATGTAGATGCACAGGTCGAAGCCGCGGGCGCGCTTGTCCAGGTAGTAGGCGATGTCGGCGGCGATGTAGGCCGGGGCGCCATCGCTCTTGATGACCACCCGATCCTTGTCGTCGCCGTGGTCGGTGGTGCGCAGCCAGACCGCGCCGTCCTTCTCGTAGATGCTGCCCGCCTCGCGCAAACGGGCGATGGCCTGCTCGACCCGCCCGGAGGTGTGCATCGAATCTTCGTGGGTGTAGACGTCGAAGACCGTGCCGAACTCGTGCAGCGACTGCTTGATGTGGGCGAACATCAGGTCGACGCCGATGGCGCGGAACGTCTCGCGCATCTCGTCGTCGGGCAGGGCGAGCGCCTCGGGCTCCTTCTGCAGCACCTGGGCGGCGATGTCGCCGATGTATTCGCCGGCGTAGCCGTCGTCGGGGGTGGGCTCACCCTTGGCCGCGGCGATCAGGGAGTTGGTGAACCGGTCGATCTGGGCGCCGTGGTCGTTGAAGTAGTACTCACGGGTGACGTCGGCGCCCTGGGTGGACAGCAGTCGGCCCAGCGCGTCGCCGACGGCGGCCCAGCGGGTGCCGCCGATGTGGATGGGCCCGGTCGGGTTGGCCGAGACGAACTCGAGGTTGATCTTGGTGCCGCCCAGCGCGTCGGAATGCCCGTAGCTGGCGCCGGCGGTGAGGATCCGGTTGACGATGACGCCCTGGGCGGATGCGTCGAGGCGCAGGTTGACAAAACCCGGGCCCGCGACGTCGGCCGAGGAGATACCGTCGGCCTCGGCCAGCGCGGAGGCCAGCCAGCCGGCCAGTTCGCGGGGGTTGGCGCCGACCTTCTTGCCCAGCTGAAGGGCCAGGTTGGTGGCGTAGTCGCCGTGGTCGGGATTGCGCGGCCGTTCGACGGTGACCATCGCCGGCAGAGCCGAAGCATCGAGGCCATGCTCGGCGAGCACGGCGGCTGCGGTGGTCTTCAGCAGCTCAGCGAGGTCAGCGGGGGTCACGAGGGTCCATCCTATGGTCTGCGGTGGTCACGCCCCGAACCCGTTACCGGTCGTCACGATGCGTTACGCTGTGCAGGCCCATTGGCGCAGGCGTCACCCGCATGCGCCCCCGTAGCTCAGGGGATAGAGCGTCTGCCTCCGGAGCAGAAGGCCGCAGGTTCGAATCCTGCCGGGGGCACAATCTGACCAGCAGAATTGTTCGATCGCGCAAATTCCGCGCAATAACACGGTCGGCTCCAAGAGAACGGAGCACACGATGATCGCAGCAGCTCGCCGTTGGTCTTGGCGCGATGCGCCCTCCGGCTCGACCATCGAGCGGCGCCGCACCTGCTGGCGGAATCAGTTCGCGATCCCAACGCAACGTTAAACCCGGGGCCGCCGATTACATGACTCCGCCGGGCCGGTATCCCCTTATTCATCTCGCAACGCTTTGGCGGCAGTGGCGATCTTCATCACGAGGCGGCGTTCACAGTTCCTGACTGGAACAAAGCCGTAACGGACGTAGAACTCGGCCGCCTCGTCATCGATGGCGTCGACCACGATCAAGCGGCCGCCACCGTGATTAGATGCCTCGACAACCCTGGCGATGGCATCGCGAAGGAGCTGCTCCCCAAATCCCCGCCCGTGAAGCGAACTGTCGAGAGCAAGCTTCGCTATGAGATAACCCGGGATCGTGGAAACTCCGCCCGCCAGGCTCCCAGATATCCCATCGTCCTTTCGAGACACCACGGTGGGGCATATGGCGAAGTAGGCACAGACTCTGCACTCTCCGAGCGGAGTCCATACGGTCACCTGCGCGGTCCTGGTCTGGTCAGCGCGGACAGCTTGCTGGACCAGCCACGTGTTCAGCTGCTCTTTACCGCAGTCGAACCCATCAAGGATGTGGTATTCGGAGTCGAGTCGCGCGGACTCGAAGTCCATCAGCGCCTCTTAAAGACCGCCGGCTTCCGCGCAGCAGCAGCCAGACGCGGAGCCGCGTCCGCAACGTCCAACGATTCCATCAATGCATCGAACTGGTCCGGTTCCATGAATGTCACCAGGTGCTGCTGCTCCACGTTTTCCGCTCGCTGAAGTGCGGCTTTGCGCACAAACTCCGATACGTGCTCGTGAGACCAGACTGCGGCGCGCCGTATGCGCCACAAGTTCTCTTCCTCGGCACGGAACTCCATGCGTTCCGTCTTCGCATTCGCAGCCATTTCTTCCGGTACTCCTGTCCCTATCGCATTTAAGTGTACGGCGAATGTCCGGACACCTAAAGTCCAAATATTGGGATGGGGATTAGCCGTCAGCGCCGGGCGAGCCGTCGTCGCCGTCGTTGCTACTGCCATCGCCTCCGGCACCACCGGGGCCGCCGCTGCCACCGGGGCCGTCGAAGAAGCCACCGGTACCGCCATCGCCGCCATCGCCCCCGTTTCCCCCGGTGCCGGTGCCGTTGGGAGCGTTTCCGCCGCCACCCGGGCCCCCGGAACCGCCGTTGTTGCTACCACCGCTGAAGCCGCCCTTACCGCCGTCACCGCCGGTGGCATCACCTTCCAGTGCTTCCGCGTCGCCGCCGGCCCCACCGTCGCCGCCCCTGGCGAAGAGTCCAACACCGCTCGCATCGCCCGCGTCGCCGCCGTTGCCACCGGTGGCATCACCGACACCGCCGAAGTCCTCCAAGCCAACGGTCGCGTTTCCGCCGTTGCCGCCGTCGCCACCGGTTCCGGCGACCGTCCCGCTGACGCCACCAACGCCACCGTCACCCCCTGTGAAATCGCACTCGCAATCGATGGCGAACCCCTCGCCGCCGTCACCGCCGTCGCCACCCGAACCGAGCAGCCCCGCCGCGCCGCCGTCGCCGCCATCGCCGGCCACGCCCGTGGCGGGGTCTTGCCGGGCCAGTGCGCCACCGCCCGCACCACCGTCGCCGCCGTCCCCGGTGACCGACCCGGCGGCACCGCCCTGACCACCGGCGCCACCGAACAGATCAGTGTGACCGGGGATCGTGCTGAGTACGCCGCCGTTGCCTGCGATGCCGCCCGCACCGCCCGCACCGCCGTCGCCGTTCGATCCGGCATTGCCGCCGGCGCCACCCGTCCCACCAATGGCCGTGCCGATGCCATTACCGGTTAAGGCGTCCCCGCCTGCGCCACCGACCCCGCCGTCGCCGGTCGATCCGGCGTTACCGCCGGCGCCGCCCGCTCCGCCGATCGCGATCTGGCCGTCAGGGGCTCCGGCTTCGCCGGCGGCGCCGCCCGCCCCGCCTGCGCCACCGTTGCCGCTGAAGAATCCGCCGTTGCCGCCGGTACCACCCGCACCGCCAAAAGCGTTGCCGGGCAGCATGGTGTCTAGCCGGCCGGCGGCGGCGCCGCCGGCCGCGCCGCCCGCGCCGCCGTTGCCGAACACGCTCGCATCACCGCCCGCGCCGCCGGCGCCGCCGAACGCATCGCCCTCGTTGTTGAACACGGCGCCGCCGTTGCCACCGCGGCCACCGTTGCCGATAACACCGGCGCGGCCACCGTGGCCGCCATTGCCGCCGACCCCGTTGATGGCGCCGTCGGGGAGGCCCACAGTGCCGCCGTGTCCGCCGTTGCCGCCGTTTCCGTACACACCCCCGCCGTTGCCGCCGTCGCCGCCGTCCGCACCGGGCCCGCCGTTTCCGCCGTTGCCGCCGTGACCGAACAGGCCACCGTTGCCTCCGTTCCCTGCGAGCTGGTCGGGTCCACCGGGGGCGCCGTCGCCGCCGCTGCCGATGAAGAAGCCACCATTGAAGCCATTTGGATGTGCGGCGGTGCCGTTGGCGCCGTTGCCGATGAAGATGTTGACGATCGGGATGACACCAGCCACGTCGAGGAACGGATCGGCCGGCAGCAAGGGATCGACGATCAGGAAGCTGCCGGTTGTCAGGGCCGCAGAGTTACCGCTGCCGTCGCCAACCGCGGCAGGCCCAAGCAGAAAGCTGCACGGCAGATCGCCGGCACAGATATTCGCACTGAGTTGCTGTGGCGCTGGGATCACCGGTGCGGCCGACGCGTGGCCTGGATTGGCCAACGCCGCGGCCGGAGCGGCCAAGACCAGACCTGCCCCGCCGATCGTCGCCGCGGTCGCGACAACCGGATGCGCTTTGCGCTGCGACTTCTTCTGCGACCGCCCCACGTTCCCGCCTCGGTGGCTGCTGCGCTTCGACATAGCGATTCCCTTCGATGCCGCCCGGCCAAGCAGCAGCCATGTTCGTCTCTGCAGCCGCAACCATCTGCGGTAGCCGCGTGCTGCAATCACCTAGCCCCGCTGCGTTTCGGCTCGGGAGGGTGGGTCTTGGACGCTCGAATGCAAGTGCAGTAGCACTGCTACTGCAGCACCGGCCCACGCCCCGGCTCAGGCTGTGATGGTGGATTCGCGACGTGCCGCGTCGTTGTCGCGGCTGCCGTTGCCATATGCGATCGCGCTGAGGTTACGCGACGCCGGTACTACGGACGCGGTCATCGCCGAGGCCATCGGGGTCGAACTGGACGTGCTGCCGACGCTGATGGAGGTGGCCGAGGCGAAACTGGCCGCCGCCGAAGACGACGACCGAGCTTAAAATTTACGAGTGCGTCGCGAGTGGCCCCTGATCGGGCGCACCGAGGAGCTTCGAGTCATCTCCAGTTCCATCCGCGGAGCCGACACCCCGGCCCCCGGCATTGTGTTGTCGGGGCTGCAGGCGTGGGAAAGACACGGCTGGCCCGGGAAGCCGTATTCGGGACCCGCGGGACGCGCCGACGCTGGATCATCGGCACTGCCTCTGCCCGCAGCATTCCGTTGAGCGCGTTCGCCGACGTCACAGCCAGCTTCGGCCCCGATCCGTTGCAACGAGTGCGCGAAGTGATCGACGGCCTCATCGGCGACGGCCGACACCCGGTGATTGTCGGCGTCGACGACGCGCACCTGCTCGATGACCTGTCGGCGTTTGTGGTGCATCAGCTGGTCACCCGCCGCCTGGCGACGGTGGTCCTGACCATCCGCTCGGGCGAATCCCCACCGGACACGATCACCGGCATCTGGAAGGACCAGTATCTCAAACGCCTTGAACTGCAACCACTTTCGCTAACAGAAATTACCCGTCTGGTCGAGCATGTGCTCGACGGACCAGTGCACTCACTTGCCGCGCACCGGCTGTGGCGATACACCCAAGGCAACGTGCTCTATCTGCGCCATCTGATCGAGAGTGAAGTCGAGGCCGGGCGAATCACGCGCCATTCGGGCGTCTGGCTCTGGGACGGGCACCCCACGCTTTCGTCCACCCTCGCCGAACTACTCGAAGCGCGGATCGCCCAGGCGCCCAAGCCGGTCCGCGATGTCCTCGACGCTCTTGCCGTTGCCGAACCGTTGGACGCCGACACCCTGGCCAGCGTCACCGATCCCGACGCGGTCGCCGAATCCGAGTCCCTCGGCCTCGTGCGCATCGACACCGGCACCCAACCGGCGACGGCATGGCTCGCCCACCCACTGGTCGGTGAGGTTCGGCGAACCGGCTCGCTGCAGCTGCGACGACTGCGTGGGCGCATCGCCACAGAACTGGCCCGAAAAGCTACCGATCCGCGAGATTTGGTACGCCGCGCGGCGCTGAGCCTTGACTCCGACCTCACCCCTGACCCGGCGCTGCTCGTGGCCGCGGCCTGGGCGGCGATGCTGCTTCTGGACCTGCGCCTCGCCGAAGCGCTTGCGGAGCGGGCGGTGGCCGCCGGCGGCGACCTCGAGGCCAACCTCACCCGCGCGGTGGCGATGATCTGGCTGGAGCGCGAAACCGAAGCCGAGATGGTCCTCGCCGAACTCGCCGACCACGCTTCCGGACCGCTGCGGGCACACATCGCCATCCCGCGCGTGCTGAATCTCGCCATGATCCTCGGTCAACCAGCGAACGCCGAGAAAGTGCTCGACGAGGCACAGCTGGGCGACGACCCCGACTCGCGGGTGATCGCCGACGCACTGCGAGCGGCGATTGACACCGCGCGCGGACATGCGCGCGCAGCCGTCGACCGGGCCAGCGCCCTGGTGGCCCACCCGCCCGCCAACACCGTCGCGCACATGCTGGCCATCCTCGCGATGGTCGACGGGCTTGGCGGCCTCGGGCGCGTCGATGACATCGAGGCGGTGGCCACCAGTGGGTACCGCCTGGCGGAGCAGTCCGCGGAGGTGTCGCAGGCGCGCTTCCCGTTGGCGATCATGCACGCCAACGCGTACTCGTTGTGCGGGGATCTGGATCGATCGGACGCCACGATCGCCCGGATCCGTCGTGACACCGTCGATGTTCCGTTCGAGCATTCGTGGAATAGCTTTCTCGACGGACGGGCGGCGCTGAGCCGAGGCGCCCTGACCAAGGCTCCACGTATTTCGCGGGAAATGCTTGCACTGCTGGACACCGGCCGCGGCAGGCAGCTGGCGGCCGCGTTCGGTCGGTCCTTTCTGGCGACCGCGATGGGCATGGCGGGCCAATCCGCCGAGGCCCGACGCGAGTTCGCGGCCATCCCACGGTCGAACCGCGACCCGGACGCAAACCAGTGGGCATCGGTTTGGTCCATCGCCGAGGCGTGGGTTTGCGCCGCCGAAGGCGCCTGCTCACAGGCGATCTCGATCGCACGCGACGCGGCGGCGCGAGAACGCCGCCTGGGTCGACCGGCCTGGGAGGTCATGCTCCTCCAGATAGCGACGCAATTCGGGGACCACACCACCGCCGGACGGCTGGCTGAGTTGGCCACCATCGTCCAGGGGCCGCGCGCGCCCACCGCCGCTGCGCATGCCGCCGCGCTCGCGACGGACGACGGAAAAGCCCTCATCGACGCGGCGCGCCGCTACGAGCAATTCGGCGATCTCATCGCCGGGGCCGACGCCGCGGCGCAAGCCGTCGTCGCACACCGAGATGCGAATCGTCGCGGTGCGGCACTCACCGCGTCGACCATGGCGCGACGCCTCGCCGACGACTGCGGCGGTGCCGACACCCCGGCGCTGCGCGCCGCGACCATGCCGCTACCGATCACCACCCGCCAGCGCGAAATCATCGCACTTGCCGCACAAGGCCTTTCGAATAAACAGATCGCTGACCGGCTCACCATGTCGGTGCGCTCCGTGCAATCGCACATCTTCCGCGCCTCGCAACGCGTCGGGGTCAACAGCCGCGACGAGCTCATCGCCATGCTCCAGGGCGCTCCGACCTGAGCATCCGCGCTGCCGTCCTGCAGTCTTACGCCGACCCGCGGGGCTTGTTCGCCGACGACGGCAAACAACCGAAGCTGTTCGAGCGCAGTAGATCCAGCCGTGGGCAGCCATAGCCCTGAAAGACGACGAGTTGGCCCGTATCGAAGCAGCAATGCCTACCGACAAGGCGGGAGGCCGGAGACCGGTCTCCCGCCGCGCACATGGCCGCTCTGGACTCCGAACGCGGACCCGATGCCCACGCGTACGCTCGAAACCGTGGAACGCGGAATCTTCGGCTCCCCCATCGTCGGCGTCTTCAACAGAGGCTTCGTCGGCCTGCTCAACGCTCCGGTCATCGGGCGCCTGGTCGGCCGCGGCATAGTGGTCATCCGCTATGTGGGGCGGCGTTCAGGTCGCACCTTCGAAACCCCGGTGGGCTATCGACGATTCGGGGACCGGGTCGTCATCAACGTGCTCGCACCGGAGAAGAAGACCTGGTGGCGTAACTTTCTCGGCGGCGGAGCCATCACCCTTGTGGACCTCGACGGTGCGGACCGAGCGGGGCACGCGGTGGCCGAGCGCGACGAGAAGGGACGCGTGACGGTGGCCGTCGACCTGGATTAGCCGGTCAGGCAACGCTTTTGACCCGATCGGGTCAGACGCGGTCGGCGGTCTTTCGGATGAGGGCCGCCACCGCTTCGGGGTCGTCGCTCATCGGGACGTGGCCGCACCCGGGCAGCATCGTCACCGATGCGCCGGGCACCACCCGCTGCGCACGTCTGGCCTGTGAGGGCGGCAGGATCCGGTCCTTGTCTCCCCACGCGATAGTCGTCGGCACGGGCAGCGCGCCGCGGAAGCTGTAAAACGAGTTGCGCATCATGGTCCGCTCGAAACCGCGACAGTCGTGCAGATGGACCACGTCGGCCAGCACCTGCTCGGCGCTGAGTGCTTCCGGATGGGCATAGATGCCTGCGGTCAGGAATCGGCGTCCGCCCGGACTGCGCGCCAGCCGGTTCTGCCAGGAAACCGGCGCCAGGGCGCGCAGGCGAATCGCACCCAGCACCCCGATCGTCTGCGGCCGATCGGCCAGACCCGAGAAGAACCCGGCCGGGCTCAGGGCGGTCACCGACCGCGCCATCCCGGCCCTTCCGAACTCCAGCGCGACCGCGCCGCCAAGCGAGTTGCCCGCCACATGGGGACGGTCCACACCGAGGTTGGCCAGAGTCGCCGCCACGCGGTCGCGCAGCGCACGGATCGACCGGGGACCCCTTGCCTCGAACCGTGATTCGCCGAACCCGGGCAGGTCCACGGCGATCACGTCGAACCGGTCCACCAGGTAGGGCAGCAACGGCGCCCACGCCCCGCGGTGGTGGCCCAAACCGTGGATCAGCAGCAGTGGTTCGCCGCTGCCCTCACGCAGCACCGCAAGATCACGCGCGGTCATGACACGGCCTCCGCGACGGCGTCGACGGCGACAACAGGGGCGGGCCGGCGAATGTGTTCCAGATAGCGCGACGCGATCGGCTGGTTCCGCAACCACGGCGCATCGTGGACGTACAGCAGGGGCACCGCCCACGGCTCTTGATCGCCCTGTTTGGGGAACGCCTGCCACGACCGCTGCACGTATCCCGGCATGAAGTCCACGAACGGCTGGGTGGTCATGCCCTCGGGCGCCCGGGCCACCACGGCCGCCAGGCCGTTGTCGTCGAGGTAGCTCAGCACTCGCATGACATGCTCGGCCACCAGGTCGGACTTCAGCGTCCAGGAGTTGGTGACGTATCCGATGACATAGGACATGTTGGGTAGGTCGTCGAGCATCACACCGCGGAACGTGTAACGCTCCCCCACCGGTTTTGCGACCCCGTCGACGCTGAACCGGATCCCTCCGATGGGCTGCATCTTGAATCCTGTTGCGGAGACGATGATGTCGGCGTCCAACACGCGGCCGGACTTGAGTCGGACGCCCTCGGGCACCAGCCGGTCGACGTGATCGGTGACGATCTCGGCCGTACCCGCCGCGACCGCGGCCAGCAGATCACCGTTGGGCACCAGGCAGGTTCGCTCGTCCCACGGGTTGTAGGACGGGTTGAGGTGGGTGTCGTAGTCGTAGTCGTCACCCAGCCAATGCCGTTGGATCCGACGGATCATGGCGCGCACCCATCGCGGTTTGCGCTGGCTGAGGCGGTAGAAGTTGGTGTAGAGCTGCACGTTCTTCCACCTGGTGATGGCGTGGCCGATCCGGTCTCCGAAAAGGCGCCGCAAGACATTGGCGATGTGATCGACGTCGGGGTACGGAAGGATATAGCCGGGCGAGCGCTGCAGCATGGTCACCTGGGCTCCCTGCTCGGTGAGCGCGGGCACCAGGGTCACCGCGGTGGCGCCGCTGCCGATGACCACCACCTGCTTGCCCTCGATGTCGAGGTCTTCCGGCCAGGTCTGCGGATGGATGAACGGCCCGGTGAAGTCCTCGCGACCCTCGAACTCCGGAACATAACCGCGGTCCTGATCGAAGAAGCCGGCCGCGGTGGCCAACCAACCGCACCGCATGGTGTGCGCCTCACCGGTGCCGGTGTCGCGCACGGTGAGATGCCACGACAGATCGTCGGAAGACCAGTCGGCCGACTCCACCTTGACGTTGAGCCGCAGTTGGTCACCGAGCTGGGCCTCCTCGGCGGCTTCGCGGATGTAGTCGAGGATATCGGGGCCCGATGCCAGCGATTTGTGGCCGGTCCAGGGCTTGAACCTGTAACCGAACGTCTGCAGATCCGAATCGGACCGAATTCCGGGATAGCGGAACTGATCCCACGTCCCGCCCGTCGCCGACCGTGCCTCCAGGACGACGTAACTGCGCTGCGGGTGATGCTGATGCAGATGGTGAACCATCGAGATGCCCGAGACGCCGGCGCCGACGATCGCGACGTCGACGTAGGGCGGCAACTGCAGCGACATGTGAACCTCTCTTCACGCGGTTTGAAGAGGAGTGTGGCAAGACCCCGCCCACATTGGAAGGGCACACTGCACACAGTCAAGCAGTATTGAAGTGCACTTCGCCCCGTAGAGTGAGGGGGTGACCGGAAACCGATCGGAGCTCTCCGCCGAAGCGTGCGAGCTGGTGCGCCGGTGCGCCCAGAAGCTGCTCGAGGATGCTCCGGCATTGCAGGCGCTCTACGACGACGCCGTGGCAGCGGCACCGGAGGAACACCGCGAGCCGGCGCTGGCCCGAGCGGTACGCCGGACCTCACAGGCCAACATCGAACACTGGCTGCACCACCTGGTCCTCGATCCCACGGCACCCGTTGCGCCCAACACCTCGTTCGACGTGGTGGCTCCCGCGGTCGACGTCTACCGCCGGGGTCTGGAGGCCGAGTCGGTCGAGGCCTACCGGGCCGCGCAGCATCTTTTGGCCAAGTTGTGGACGAGAATCGTGTTCGCCGAATCGGATTCACCACGCCTGGCACAGGAGGCGGTGATCTGCGGCACCGACTCACTCGACGACTTCGTCGGCGTCACCCTGGCCGCATTCTTCGACCGGATCGACGACCACCGCCGCACCCTCGGGCCCGCCGACCAACCCAGCGCGTTCGGGACCGTGAAGCTGATCATCGACGGCTCACCCATCACCGACGATCGCGCGCAGGTGCGGCTGCAGTACCGCTTCGCCGACCATCACTGCGCCGCGGTCGTGTGGGCCGACGGCCCCGCCACGGCCCTCGAGCACCACGTCGACGCCACCTTCCACGCGCTGCGCGTCGACCAGTTCCTCGTCGTTCCGGCGGCCTCCGACGCGCTCTGGTTGTGGTGGAGCGATGCGCGCCGAGTGCCGCCGGAGACGGTGGGCGCGGCCCTCGCCGGCGCCTCCCACGTCAACGTCGCCGTCGGCGCTGTCGGCTCCGGTCGCAACGGCTTTCGGCGAACCCACCTGCAGGCACGCGATGTCGAGACGCTGGTGATGTCGGCCCGCCGGCCGGCCCAGGTCGTCACCTACGAGCAGGTGGAACCGGTGATCATCGCCACGCGTGAACCCGAGGAGGCGGCCCGCTTTGTGCAGCGCGTGCTGGGTCGGCTGCTGGACGAGCCCGCCGACATACGCGACACGTTGCGCACGTATACGCGCCTGCAGTCCAACGCCACCGAGACCGCTCGCGCCGTTCATGCGCATCGCAACACCGTGATCAACAAGATCGATCGGGCCCGGGCGGCGCTGCCATCCACCACCCTGGAGCACCCGCTGAGCCTGGAACTGGCACTGGAGGTCGCGCACTGGTTGCCCTCACTTACTAGCCCAGCCACCGAACCTGGTCGACCGTCCACCCGATGACCAGGCCGTAGCTCCAACAGACGACGCAACGGGGCAAACCGCGACGCGTAGCTGCGCCCACCACCTACGATTCCCCTGTCGCGGATCGAGGGGGCCATCGCCATGAGCCAGCCACGTCAGAACAGATGGACGGACACGCTGCTGGACGGCATGCGGCAGGTCGGGGATCCGCTGGCCGACGGGCCGGTGGCGGCGGTGCTCAACCGCGGTGGCGTCGACGACGTCAACGCGATCATGCGCACCCTGGTGCGTCTCGACCAACCCGTGCCGACCGAGTTGCCCGACGAACTCGAGGACTACCTCATCCATTCGCTGCCCCTTCCGGTGTGGGCCGACATGGCAAAGATCGAGAAGGGTCAGCGGCTGTTCGAGACGTGGGGCGTGGTGATCTCGGTCTGTCTGTTCTGCGCGTCGCTGCCGTCGTCGTATGCGGCGGCCGACGGTGTCAAGGTGCTCGACATGACCGCGCGCCTGGACACCGACGCGCGTCGCCGCGTGATGGAGACCGGCCAGTTCCTCATCGACGTGCTCAGCCGCGGGGGCCTCGACGAAGACGGCAAGGGGCGCCGCACCATCCAGAAGGTCCGGCTGATGCACGCCGCCGTGCGCTACCTGATCAAGGCACGCAACGCGACGGAACCCGGCTTGTGGGACCCCGATTGGGGCGAGCCCATCAACCAGGAGGATCTGGCCGGCACCCTGCTCGCGTTCTCCTATATCGTCATCGACCCGATACGCCGCCTCGGTGTTCGCCTGTCCGCCAAAGACATCGAGGCCTATCTGCACTTGTGGAACGTGGTCGGTTATCTGCTCGGCGTGCGTGAGGAACTGCTCGTCCGCGACGCCGAGGACGCCACCGGTCTGGTCGATGCGATCCGACGCCGCCAGTTCGCCCCGTCACCAGAAGGCGAGCGGATGACGGAAGCGCTTCTGGAGCTTCTCGACGATATGACGCCGGGCTACTCGTTCGACGCGACCATCCCCCCGCTGATCCGCCACCTGATCGGCGACGAGACCGCCGACATCATCGGCGTGCCGAAGTCGGGACTGGTCGCCCACCTCGGGCGGATCTCCCGCATCGCCGACTGGTTCGCCACCAGGGTCTTCGGGTGGTCCGAACGAGAGTCCCCGCTGTATCGCACGATGGCGCGGTTGGCCCACCCGTTGGGCCGTGAACTGCTGCGCACGCTGTTCACGTTGCAGCGCGGCGGCGAACGGGCGCCGTTCGACATCCCGACCCGGCTGGCCAACCGGTGGGAGATCCCGGCCTGACCTTTGAGCTGCGATATCGCCACACCGTCTGGCCAGCAATGACACCATATTGCTCGTGGGGGCCGACCAGCTCGATGGCGCGGCGCAGAATGCCGACCGTGATCGCGACTCGTCGATCGACGAACTGCTCGACCGCGCCGTGGCAGCGATCAACCGCGGGGACCGCGAGACGGCATCCGAGCTGGCCGAACAGGTCCTGAGCGTCGACAGCGCCAACGCCGACGCCGAGGGTCTGCTGACCGACGACCTGCTGGGCACCCCCGGCACCGGTGGGGAGATCCGTCGACTCACCCTGGTGTTTGCCGATCTGGTCGATTCGACGGTGTTGTCGGCGCGGGTGGAACCCGAAACCTACCGGCTGGTGGTGGGCGGATACCGCAACCAGGTGTTCGACATCATCGAGCGCTACGGCGGGCACATCGGCTCGACGAAGGGTGACGGCGTGCTGGCCGTCTTCGGCCATCCGACGGCCCACGAGGACGATTCACGGCGCGCGGTGGCGGCGGGCCTGGAGATCACCCGCGCGGTGGCGCGGCTCAGCGAACAAACCAGGCGCCGGTTCGACGTGTCGGTCAACGTGCGCGTCGGTGTGCACCGCGGATTGGTGTATCTCGACCTCGTCCAGGACGATGTCTACGGGTTCGCCGCCAACTTGGTGAACCGCATCTCCACGTTGGCCGAACCGGACACCGTGACAGTCTCAGAAGCCGTCGCGTCTCTGGTGCGCAACGCTTTCGAACTCGCCGCATGTCCGCCCGCCGAGGTGAAGGGCGTCGACGGGCTGGTCACCCACCACCGGGTGCTCGCCGAGCGGGGCCATGCGCCGCGACCGCGGTCGACACCGCTGGTGGGCCGCGACCGGGAGTGGAGCTGGCTGCGGCGGGCATGGCAGCAGGTGTGCGACGGAATGTCGGCCAGCACGGCGGTGGCCTTTCGCGGCGAGCCGGGCATCGGCAAGACGCGACTCGCGCGCGCCGCAGCCGAGTTGGTGGAGAAATCCGGTGGAACGGTCATCGAACTGCGCGGATCGCCGCTGCACACCGACACCGGCCTGCACCCGGTGCGCGGGCTGCTCGAACGCCGCTGCGACATCAGCCGCCTTACCGACGGCGCCGAGCGGCTGCAGTTGCTGAGGACCGAGATCGACTCGTGTGCAATGGATCCCGAGGTTGCCGTGCCGCTGCTGGCCCCGGTCCTGGGGGTCGGTCCCGAACACGGTTACCGGCCGGCGGCCGTCGAAGGGCGCTCCCTCTACGAGATGATCGGCGCAACGGTGCACCGCTACCTGCTGGCGTGCTTCGACCGGCGTCCCGGCCTGGTCGTCGCCGAGGACGTGCACTGGTTCGACACGTCGACGATCGATGTGCTGGAGCGCATGCTGACCGCCACCGAGCCACCGCTGCTGGTGGTGCTCACCGGCCGTGGCCAGGAATGGCTGAAAACGGAGTGGCCGGTACCGGTTTTCGAGCTGGCCCCGCTCAGCGAGGCCGAAGCCGACGCGCTCATCGAGGCGTTGGACCCGTCGGTCACCGACGCGCAACGCACGGCGGTGCGACGGCGCTGCGACGGTGTGCCGTTCTACATCGAACACGTGGTCGCCGCATTGGATGCCGCCGGGGAAAAGCATGTCCCCGAGGCACTTCAGGAGCCGCTGTTGGCGCGGCTTCGGACCCGTGCCGACGTGGTGCCGGTGGTGGAGGCCGCAGCCGTCATCGGGCGAAGTGGCGACATCGCGCTACTGCGCTCGGTGGCCGGTGGCGGCGCCGACGTCGACGCCGTCGTCGCCGAACTGGTCAAGGCGCGCGTATTCGAGCCGCGCGGGGCCGACGGCTGGCGGTTTCGTCACGAACTGTTGCGCGAGGTGGCCGCCGAACTGGCCCCGCCGAGCCTTCAGCGCGGACTGCACCTTCGCGCCGCGCGGTCGTTGGCCGCCTCCGACGCAGAGCCCGATTGGCGCGTCGTCGCCGCGCATTACCAACAAGCCGAACGCTTCGACGACGCCGTCGCGGCCTACCAGAAGGCGTCCCTGGCCGCGCGGCGGCGCGGCGCGCTCGAGGAAGCGCTGGACCGCCTGACCGACGCCCTGGGCCAGCTGTCGCGCTGCACCACCGGACCGGCGCGGGACCGAAAGGAGATCGCGATACGCCTCGAGCGCGGTTTCTTGGCCGGCGTCACCCAGGGGACGTGGAGCGGTGAGGGGCCCGCCGACTTCGAGCGGTGCCTGGCGTTGGCGAGCAGCGGCGACTACCGAGACGAGTTGTTCACCACGCTGACCGCGCTCATCGGCTACTACATCCCGCGGGCCGAACTGCGCCGCGCACATGAGCTTCTCGATTCCCTCAGCGCCCGGATCACCGAGGATCGACCGTGGAGCGTACCGACGTTGGCGTCGTCGTTGGGCTCGGTCATCTGGCTCGAAGGCGACTTCACCGCGGCGCGTGACCACCTGCTGCGGGCCGTGGCCGACGCCTCGGCCGCCGACCCGCGGGTGCTCGACACCGCCTGGTGGGTGCCCGTCGACCCGATCTCGTCGGCACACACCTTTCTCGCGCTGACCCATCTGGTGCAGGGCGACCTGCACGGCGCCAACGCCGAATTGGCCGAGTCGGTCCGACGCTGCGACACCCTGAGTTTTCCCAAGAACGCCCACAACAGGGCCCACACGTACTTCATGGAGATCTGGGTGGCGCTGGAGAGCGGCCGAATCAGCCAGGCCGCCAACCTCGTTGCCGAACTTCGCGAGCAAAGCGAGCAGTGGGGCCTAGACGTGTGGCGGATCGTCTGCGCCACCGAGCGTGCCACCGTCAACGCATTGGCCGCACTGGACGAACATGCCGATGCCGCCACACTCGCGGCGCTGGGTCAGAAGCTGACACGACGGATCGACGGGGGACGCCAGCTGCATCTCAACAGCTATCTGACGTTTCACGACGCGGTCGTGGGCCGTCTGCTGATCGCCGCCGGCGAGCTGACGAAGGCCCGTGACCGTCTGGAGATGGCGCTGGAGCACGCGCAGACGACCGGGATGCGTTTTCATGACGCCGAACTCATGCGGCTCCGCGCCCACACGCTCACCGACACCGAACAACGCCGCGCCGGCCTCGCGCAGGCGCTCGACTACGCCCGCCACCAGGGTGCAGCGCTGTTCGAATTGCGTTGCATGCTCGATTCTTTCGACCTCACCGGGGAGGTCGACCGGCTCGGGCTGGCCGAGGTGATGAACCGCTTTCCTGATGGCCCGCAATGGCCCGAATTCAGCAGGGCCGAGCAGATCCGCTACTGACGGCGGTCCTGGTTGGGCGTGCCGCCGCAGGCCCGCAACAGCGCGGTCGACATCTTCGCCGGCGTCTCCGCCACCCCTAACAGCGCGATGATGTTGCCCGCGACATCGCGGTTCTCCCGCCGCGCGATGGCGCGGACCAACCACGGGAACGGCGTCAGCCGGGCGGGTGGCTGCAGGTACCACGCGCCGATCGCCGCGGTCCACGACGCCTGGTTCACCAGCTTGGGCCGCATGCGGTCGGGATGGAACGCGATGTCGATCGCCAACCACCAAGCCGACTTCCGCAGCTTTTTCACCACCCGCTTGAGGAAGAAGATCTCGCGCGGGATCAGCCGCCGTAGCCACTGAACGGCCGGTGAGCGCTGCACGATGACCTCGAGGATGCCCGGGACCTGGGAGCCCAGCACCGCGTTGACGCGGTTGAAGTCGTCCTCGAACACTTCCAGCGATCCGTCGGTGATCGCCAGCACCGCGGGGGCCAGGTCGAACGTGATGTGGGCATTCAACCCGGCCATCATGTGCTGCAGGATGGTCGCCTGCGGGTCGCCGACGAACGCGACCTCCCACGGCAAGGTGAGACCGCCGTACTGGTCGGGGTAGAAGTAGCTGTTCAACGCGTCGAAGTACCGCCTGGCGAACACCACGTCGAGATCTTCGATGAGCGCCCCGTTGTCGAACACGCCTTCGTCGACGGCGTCGCGGATGGCGACGGTGATCCGCTTGTACAGCACGGCGAAGTAGCCGATCGTGCTTCGGGCGTCGACGGACCAGGACAGCACCTGGTCCAGGTTGCGCAGCACGTCCTCGATGGTCTGCGGTTGCGCCAGCGGCTCCCAGGTGGGTTCGACAGGGGCCGGTGTGACCACGTCCTCGAACGTCATCGCTGTCCCCTTCGCCGAAACCCCGTCGCCCCGATCCGGCGTCGGCTACCCCAGATTGTGAAGCGGTGAGCGCCGTCCTGAGATCCGTTTGGCAAAACAAATGGCCGCCCCTTCGAAGGGACGGCCATTTGCTTCAGCGGGCTAGGTTTGTCACCACTTCCAATGTCCGGGCGGCACACCCGTGATGTGCCCGAGGTGACCGGGCGGGATGCCGGTCACGTGGCCGATGTGGCCGGGCGAGGGCACGAAGTGGCCGGGCGGCGGCACTAGATCACACCAGCCCCACCAGCACCAGTCGCGTGCTTGCGCCTCACCGGCGCCGATTCCGACGGAGGCGAACCCCAGCACACCTGCGGCGGCGGCACCGATTGCGATCTTCTTGATATTCATCGTGATGCTCCTAACGTTGGCCCTGCCGCTGGGCGGTCGTTCCAAAGCGACATCTCTGGAGAACACGGCAGGGCACTCACGACTTCCCGACTTGTATATCGTTCCCGTTTCCCGCGCCGTTAATCGATCGAGGTCACGGAAGGTTCATAGGAGTCGGCCAGCCGCATCCATTCATACGGCGGGCGCTGAGGCCATCCCGGCGGGGAGTCCTCCCAGGTTTCCTGCCTGCCCAGCGGTGTCAAATCGAGCAGGTCGAACACCAGCATGAATGGCTCTTCGCCGCGGTCGAACGTCTGCCAGGTGTGAAAGACCCGGTCCCCGTCGCGCAGAAACACACTGATCGAGTGGTGCTCGACCCCGTCGACGGTCGCGCCGAAATCCTCGTTGAACGTCGAGGCGCCGGACGACACCCACGGCAACGTCCAGCCCATCCGCTCGCGAAACCGCAGCAGTTTGGGCAGCGGGGCGCGCGCCACCAACACCAGCGATGTGTCCTTGGCGTGCAGGTGCGACAGCGGACCGATGTGATCGGCCATCATCGAGCAGCCCTGGCACCCCTGCTCCCAGTCCGGCCCGAACATGAAGTGCTGCACGATCAACTGGCGGCGACCGGCGAACAGATCTGCCAGCGAGACCGCGCCGCGCTCGGAGTCGAACGTGTAGGCCTCGTCGATCTCGACCATCGGCAGACGTCGCCGCGCCGCACTGACGGCGTCCTTCATCCTGGTCAGCTGCTTTTCCATGACGAGCAGGTCCGCGCGCGCCTTCTCCCACTCCGAGCGCGAGGTGATCGGCGGCATAGGTGCAGCGGTCGACATCAGCTGAACTCCTTCACCACATCGGCCGCCCGCCGCAACTGGTCGATATCGGAACTTGTTGGGATCAAATGGATCTCGTCGGCACCGATGGCGGCGAACCTGGCCAGCACTTCGTGCAGTTGGTCTTCGGTGCCCGCCCAGCCGGTCGTCGGCGCCATCGCGTCGACGAAGTCGGCGGGAATCCAGTTCATGTAGCGGCGCAGATGGCGGTGCACCTGCGCGCGCGGTTCGTCGCCCTCGCCGAGGGCGAACCAGAACGACGTGGCCAGGTGCGGTTTGTTCTTGCCGGCCTGCGCCCACGCGGTGCGCGCCACGTCGAACAGTTCGTTCTGCTTGTCGACGTCGAGATCGAGGGTCGTTCCCGCGAGCCCGTCGGCCCAGCCCGCCGCGCTGCGCACGGTCTTCGGACCGATCGTGCCCACCAGCAACGGCGGCCCCGCCGACTGCACCGGCGGCGGACCCACCGGAAGCACCGAGTCGGTGACCTTCTGCCCCGCCCACACCTGCCTCATCACCGCGACCCGCTCGGCCATTCCGCGCATCGTCTGGGTGGCCGGGTCGGCCGCGACGGCCTCGTAGTCCTCGTGTCGGCCACCCACCCCGAGACCGACCGTCAGCCGGCCGCCACTGAGGACATCGCCGGTCGCCAACGCCTTGGCCAACATGACGGGATCATGCAACTGCGGCACCACCACCGTCGTCACCAGCCGCACCCGATCCGTCCAGGCCGCCAACGCGCCGAGCAGCGTCAGACATTCGGGGTTGTCGAACGCGATCCGCTCACCCCAGCACAGCGAAGAGAACGGTCCGGCGTCGATTCGTCGAGCCCAGTCCTTGAGCGTGTCCGCGTTTAGATCCGGTTCCATCACCGGCATCGTCATCCCGATTTGCACGTTCGCGATTCTGGCATGCCTGGCACCATGAGCCCATGGCGATCAATACCACCTGTATTGACCATGTCCGGCTCACCGTCACCGATATCGCCCGGTCGCGGCGGTTCTACGAAAGTGTGTTCGGTTGGCCGGTCTTCGTCGAGCTGCCTGAGGACGCCGACGAGCAAACGCGCGACCAGCTGTGGTTTCTCTTCGGCGGCGTCATCTATCACGCCGGCAGCGCACTGGTCGGTCTGCGTCCGGCTGGTCGCGACACCTTCGACGAGAACCGCACGGGCCTGGACCACCTCGCCTTCGAGGTGGGCAGCAGGGCCGAACTAGAAGCGGCCGCAGCGCATCTCGATGCGCTTGGTATACCCCACGAACCGGTGAAGGATGCGGTGGTGATGGATCTGTTGGAGTTCCGCGACCCGGACAACATCGCACTGGAACTGACCGCACCGAAGTGATGGTTGGGGGTTATCCCCCAGGTGATTCTCCGGAAAACGTTGTGTCGCTCGCCGCGCGAAGTCCATAAGTTGAAGTCATGGTTGCAGTCACCGAACCCGACGCCGCGCCGGCACCCGTCGCCGCCGGCGCGCAAACCAGCACACCCGCCCGCACCATCGGCGTGGTCCCGACGGCGTCGATGATCACCGGCGCGGTGGGCGCGGGCCTTTGGCTGTGGATTCCGCTGACACTGCTGATCGTCGGCATCTCGTCGATACCGAGCATCATCGGGTCCGTGCTGGCGGCCATCGTGTTCATCTACCTGATGCGCGGGGTCGAATGGGTCGAGCGCATCCGCAGCGAAGCGGTGTTCGGTCTCGGCATCGGTGTTGCGCCGCGACGCATTTCGTCGTACACCGGCTTTCAAGGCTGGGCGCATCAGCAATGGCTGGACATCAGCAGCGCCCGGTTCTGGAAGTCCACCGCCCACCACTTCCTGCGGATGATCTACGACTTTGTGGTCTGCGCCGCCGCGTTCGGGTTGCTGGCCTTCGCGACGCTGGCCCCGGCATTCGCGATCGCGGTCGGCCAAAGCGACGACAACTCCGGACTGTCGTTCGTGTCGGTGCCGTTGGCGTGGTTGCTGGCCGTCGTGTCGCTGGTCGTAGGCGTCGCGATCCTGGTGTTCGGCCCGATGCTCGACGCGACGATCGACCGATGGCTGCTCTCCCCGTCGCCGACGGCGGCGCTGCAGCACCAGGTCAGCGCGCTGGCCGACGCCCGCGAGGGCGCCGTGTCGTCGGCGCAGACCGAACGCCACCGCATCGAGCGCGATCTGCACGACAGCGTGCAACCGCGGTTGGTCTCGCTGGCCATGACGATCGGGTTGGCGCAGACCAAGCTCGACTCCGACCTGCCCGCGGCCAAGGCACTGATCGCCGAGGCCCACGACGACGCCAAGAGCGCGCTGGTCGAATTGCGCAATGTGGTGCGGGGTATCGCGCCGACCATCCTGTCCGACCGCGGCCTGGACGCGGCCCTGTCCGCGGTGGTGCAGCGTTCGGTGGTGCCGACGACTCTCGACATCCACCTGCCTCGACGGCTACCCGAGGAGGCGGAGGCGTGCGCGTACTTCGTCGTCGCCGAGGCGCTGACCAACGTCGCCAAACACGCCCAGGCCACCCAGGCGGTCGTCACGGTGCGGTTGGACGAGACCTCGAATCAGCTGTCGGTGTCGGTGTTCGACGACGGTCGCGGCGGCGCGTCGATCGCCGACGACGAGAACGCCACCGGCCTGCGCGGGCTGGCGGAACGAGTGCGCGCCGCGCGCGGCACCTTCACCGTCAACAGCCCGGTCTCCGGACCCACCATCGTCACCGCGGTGCTGCCATGCGAATCGTGATCGCCGAGGACTCGGCGCTGTTGCGCGCCGGGATCGAACGGATCCTCACCGACGCCGGCCACGACGTGGTCGCCGGTGTGCCCGACGCCACCAACCTGCTGCGTCTGGTCAGCGAGACCCGGCCCGACCTGGCGATCCTCGATGTGCGGATGCCGCCCACGTTCACCGACGAGGGCATCCGGGCCGCGGCGCTGCTGCGCAGCCAGAATCCGGAGTCGCCGGTGCTGGTGTTGTCGCACTACGTCGAGGAACGCTACGCGGCCGACCTGATTGCCTCGGACACAAAGGGATTCGGCTACCTGCTCAAGGACAGGGTCGCCGACGTGCCCGCGTTTCTCGACGCGGTCGAGGTGGTCGGCGGCGGTGGCACGGTACTCGACCCCGAGGTGGTGTCCCAGATTCTGGTGCGTTCGCATCGGCGCAGCGCACTCGAACAGCTCACCCCGCGCGAACGCGAGGTTCTGCAACTGATGGCCGAGGGCAAGACGAACTCGGCGATCGCAAGTGGACTGCACATCTCGGTCGGTTCGGCCGAGAAGCACATCGCCTCGATCTTCACCAAGCTCGACCTGGCTCCCGACGAGAGCGAGAACCGCCGCGTGCTGGCGGTCCTCCGCTATCTCGAGTCCTGAACTCGCGGAAGGATTCTCACGTGACAACCATCGCTCCTCCACCACCGGCACCGACCAGCCCGCCACCCCCGCTCTCCCCGGGTGGACGCACCGCGGTCCGCGTGACGCTGATCGTCGCGGCGACGGTGCTGGTGGTGGGGGCCGTGGTGACGCTGGGCGTGCTGGCTTGGGGCGTCACCAACTTTCGGGTGATCACCGACACCAAACCGCTGCCGACCGCGATGCGCACGCTGGTCGTCGACACCGGATCTGTGCCCGTGGCTGTGCGGATCACCACCGACCGGGACGCCCGCGAACCGCACGCCGACCTGCGGATGGTCAACTCCACGCGCGCCGACGCCCACCCGATGTCGGTCAGCACCGAAGCCGGCGGGGCCCGGATCACGATCAACGCCGAACCGTCGCCGCTGCTGCAGTGGAGTCGCGCGGCGGAGATCACCGTGGTGCTGCCGCCCGAGGTGGCCCGCAAGTTGACGGTCACCACCCAGCAGGACACCGGTGTCGTGCTCGCGCAGGCCGACCTCGACCAGCTGATCGCGCGCACCGACGACGGTGCGGTGGTGCTCAGCGGGTCGGCCCGCCGCATCGAGATCCACAACGTCAACGGCGATGTGCGCACCCGCGAACCGATCCGGGTCTCCGAGTCGTTCTCCGCCACCACCGTCAACAGCGATGTGCACGTCGATTTCGCCGAAGTCGCGCCCCGCACCATCGACGTGCGCAGCGAGAACGGCGACGTCATCGTGGCGGTGCCCGATCACGGACCCTACGTCGTCAACGCCAGCACGGGGCAGCGGCGCGGCGCCACCGTGGTACGGGTACCGCAGACCGCGGACCGCGAGGCCGCGGCGGCGGTGATCACCGCGCGCTCCGAGACCGGCGACGTGGTCGTCGACGACACCCGCTAGGCGCGGCCCTGATCAGTTCGTCAGCCGCCGCATGATCTCGGCGACCGACCCGGGTGCGGCGGCACGAAACCCGGTGCCCGCCCACACGTTGACGCCGTGCGGATCGCCAGCGCGCACCGCGGCCGCCCGCAGCGGGCTGGTCAGGTAGTGGATCTCGGGGTAACCCAGCGGCGCCTCGGCCTCGTGCGCGTCGATGAACCGGTTGCGCAACCCGCGCGCGTAGCGGCCGGAGAACGCCTTCGTGACAGCGGTTTCGGTGAACTCGGTATTCTGCAACGCCGCCCGCTGCACGGGACCGCTGCCGGCCTCGTCGGCGAGCAGGAAGGCCGTCCCCAGTTGCGCCGCTACCGCGCCGGCGCGAAGCACCCGGTCGACGTCGTCGGCGGTCATCAGCCCACCCGCGGCGACGACGGGAAGCGCGAGATCGGCGCTCACCGCGGCGATCAGGTCGTCGAGGGGTTGGGTGGCGGGCTGCGCGGTCGGGTCGAAGGTGCCGCGGTGTCCGCCCGCCGAGGGCCCCTGCGCGACCAGCGCATCCACCCCGGCCGCGGCCGCCTGCCGCGCCTCGTCCAGTGTTGTGACGGTGCCGACGGTGCCGATGCCCGCGCTGCGCAACCGCGCGCACTCGTCGGCGCTGGGCACCCCGAAGGTGAACGACACCACGTCGGGCCGCACGTCACACAGCACGTCGAGTTTGGCCGCCCAGCCGTCGTCGTCGAACCGGGGCACTCCGAGGTCTACGCCGTAACGGTCGGCGTCCGCGGCGAGCGCCGCGGTGTAGCGCTCGATGCTCGCGGGGGTGGCCGCCGACGGTTGCGGCACAAAGAGATTGGCACCCACCGGACCGCCTGTCGGCTCGCGGGTGGCGGCAAGGCGCTCGGCGAACACCTCAGCGGTCAGGTAGCCGGCCGCCACGAAACCCAACCCACCTGCGCTGCTGGCGGCCGCGGCCAGCGCAGGTGTCGACGGCCCACCCGCCATCGGCGCGACGATCACCGGCTTGTCGAGGTCCCTGAGGTCGAACACGATCAGCGCACCGCCTTCGCGTAGAGCAGACAGTCCTGGGGTTCCCATCTTGCCTCGTTGCGGCCTCGGCGGTTGCGGTGGTTCACTGGGTCGACATGGCAATCAGTTTCAACCACACCATCGTCGCCGCCCACGACCGCGACGCCTCGGCCCGGTTCTTCACCGAGCTGTTCGGCTTGCCGGAGCCCACGGAGTACGGTCACTTTTTGGTGGTGGCGCTCGATCACGGCGCCAGCCTGGACTACGCACAGGTCGGCCAGGACCAGGCCATCCACCCGCAGCACTTCGCGTTCCTGGTGTCCGAGGACGACTTCGACGCCATCTACGGGCGAATCCGCAAGCAGGGTCTGGCGCACTGGGCCGATCCGATGGGTAGCAGGCCCGACGAGATCAACCACAACGACGGTGGCCGCGGCGTGTATTTCCGCGACCCTGCCGGCCACAACTTGGAGATCATCACCCGTCCCTACGGGTCGGGGTCGGTCTGACTCGCGCCGCGAGCACCTCGACACCGTCACCACCGAGCGCCGCCAGCATTCGCGGGCGGTGGCCCAGAACCGACACCAGTTCCGCGGCCCGGCCCTCGACCAGCGGACCGTCGCCGTGTGCCCAGTCGACGTCGGTGGCCCGCAGCCGCAGTCCGCGACTGTGGCCGAACGCCGGCACGAACGGATTAGGCAGCGCCACTTGGGTTTCGAGCACTGCGATCAGCGCCGATTCCGGAATCTCGGGCTGTCGGTCCACAGCGAACAGGATGTCGAGTTCGTGGGTGAGGTGATCGCCGAGTAACAGCCGCCTCGGGAAGACACGGCCCAGCCCGCGAGGCCGGTGCGTCAACTGCTCGAACTCGTCGAGCAGCAAAGACGGACCTTTGGCGGCGGCGAGTGCGCGCGCCATCGCGGCGTTGGCTCGGTCGAACGACCCACGGTGTCGGAGTATCTCGGCGGCGGTGACGCCTACGCCGGCGCGATAGCCGACGACCAGATGGGCCAGCACCTCGTGGTTGGTCCACGCTTCACACAGGCTGCGACTCGCCCATTCCTCGTCGGTCAGGGTGGCGGCCAATGCGCGAAACCGTACGTCATTGGCGCGCAGGAGTTCACGGGTGGACATCGAGATGCTCCTTGAGGAAGTCGGTCTGGGCGGCGAGGACGCGGTCGGCGAGCGGAGAGTGGTAGATCCCGAAATGGTCGGAGTCGTAGTGGCGGGCCAGGCCACGCGGCGCGCGCTGTGCGACCAGCGCGGCATACCGGGGGTCCATCAGGTTCTCGCGGTCGCATACGCACACCAACAACGGCGCACCGATCCGGCGGGCGTGCCGAAGTGCCGAGGTCATCACCATGGTGACGGCGTCGGCCGCGGCGATCCGGTTGTCGAACGAACCTCCCGGTGGCACGGTGGAATTCCACCCGGTTTCGGCTCCTGCGACCGTCACCATCGCCAGACTCCGGGGCGGGCCGACGATCGGGACGTAGCGGCGGGCGCGCCGGGTCAGGACCCGGACAACGTCGTCGGCGATGGCCGGCACCAATCGCAGCACCGCTGACAGGCCGAGGCGACGAGAGGCGGACGGACCGTGCACGATCGGGCACTGGACGACGGCGACTGCCACGTCGTCGCGAGTGGCCGCGACCCTGATCACGTTCATGGCGCCCAGGCTGGTGCCCCACAGTCCGATTCGCGCCGGGTCGATGTCTGGGTGGGCGGCCAGACAATCCAGTGCCGCGTTGACGTCCTGACACTGGCGACGTGTCGAAATGTGTTGTCGTGGTTCGCCGTCGGATGCCCCGGTGTGTCGGTAGTCGAAAGCCAGAGTGGCGACTCCGGCCGCGGAGAAGTGCTGCTCGTACTGATGCAGCATCATGTCGTGCGTCGCGCCGAGGCCGTGGGCCAACACGACCGCGGGGTGTGGGCCCGCGCCGGTGGGCAGCGTCAGCCAGGCTGCGCATCGCGTGCCACGAGACTGGAAGTCCACCCGTTCTGTCGGCATGTGTACGCACCATCCTCACTATAAGTACACCGTACGTATAGCTACACTGCTGCACGTACGATGTACTTGTCAAGGAGTTTCACGTGCGGGCACGGTTCACCACCGAGGAGATCGCCGCGGCGGCGCTGCGCATCGTCGACGAATCCGGCGCCGACGCGTTGAGCATGCGGGCGTTGGCCGCCGCGTTGGGCACCGGTCCGATGACGGTCTACAACTACGTCGCCGACAAAGCGGGGCTCGAGGAACTCGTCGTCGCGGCGGTCGTCGCCGAGGTACCCGTGCCGGCGCCGAGCGCCGATTGGGTCGAGGACGTCTACGCGGTGGCCGACGCGATGTGGCGGGGCATCCGGGCGCATCCGGCCGCGATACCTCTTGTGCTGACCCGCCGCACGGCATCGGCCACCGGGTTCGCCCTGGCCGACGCCCTGATCTCCGCGCTCAGCCGAGGCGGTTTGGCCGACGTCGACCGGCTCGCCGCCTTCCACGGCGTGCTGGGCTTCGTCATCGGTGCGGTGCAGACCGAACTGGCTGGTCCCCTGACGGCGGGTCGCGACGCGTCGGATGCCGCGGCCCGCATCGGCGAGTTGGCGGGTGCCGCGCATCCACACGTCGCGGCCTTGTCGGAGGTCGCGAGGCAGACGTCGGTGGCCGAGGACTTCGAGCGCGGACTGCGCATGCTGCTCGACGGGATCGCGGCGCGCGGCGCAAAGCGGCGACGACGCTAGTCCAGCGAGTGCCCGCGCTCGGCTTCCTGGCGACGGTAGTCGTCGGCGAGTTTGCGCACATGGCGCGGCAACGCGTCAGCGGCCACGTCGGCCACGCTGGTCTTCTCCAGCACCGAGCGCATGCTCGCCCGCAACGCCCGCCACACATCGGTCAGCGCGGCCGTCGGCCCCGAATACGGCAGGTCCCCGAGGCCGATATCGCGCACGCTGGCCAGCGGACCGTCGATGCAGCGCAGCACGTCGGCGATGCTGATGTCCTCGGCCGGTCTGGCCAACTCGTATCCGCCGTCGCGACCCCGGTGGCTACGCACCAGTCGATCGGTGCGCAACGCCGAGAGGATGTCGACGAGAAACTGCGGCGGGATGCCCTGGGCCTTGGCCAGATCCTCGGTCTTGACCAGGGCGCCGTCGTCGACGGTGGCCAACTGGACCATCGCCCGCACGGCGTACTCCGCCTTGGCCGACATCCGCATCAGGTCAGGTTAGCGGCGCGAGAGCCCGAAATTGCCGACGAGTGGTGCGCGGCGTCGGCCTTAGGCTCCAATGGTGAGGTTTCTGATCGGCGACGCGGTCGCCGCGGTGATCGTCGTTGTCGGTGTCACGGGGGCGCTCGTCGCGTGTGGCGACGGCGGCGACACCCCCGGGTGTGCGCAGGCAGAGGAAGCCCTGCGGCCGTGGGCGGGGGCGATGTCCGAGGTCTACGGCAACTTGCCTGCGGACATCTCCCCCAAGCCGTCGGACCGAGCGGCCGTCGCCGCCTTTCAGGCTCAGACCGCCGACGATATCCGCGCCGGCGCCGACCTCGTCGAATCGGCCTCGTTGCGCGCCGAGGTGCACGCGGTCGCCGACGCCTTCGACGCGATCAGCCACAGCATGCTTGCCCCGGCATCGGCCACGCCGAGCAAGGAGTACTTCGGCGCCACCACGCGCATGAACGAGGCACTCCACGCGATCGCGAAGGTCTGCCCCGGCATCGGAGAGCCCTCCCCGCCGCCCGTCAGGCCGTGACGGCCAGCACCGCGTCGGCCAACTCCGGACGGCACACCACCAAATCGGGCAGCCGCGGATCCTGCCGGTTGTAGACCAGCGGTGAGCCGTCGATTCGCGAGGTGTGCAGACCGGCGGCGCGGGCCACCGCGACGGGCGCGGCCGAATCCCACTCGTACTGTCCGCCGGCGTGCACATAGACATCGGAGCGCCCCTGCACCACCGAAGCGACTTTGGCGCCCGCCGAACCCATCTCGACCAAGGTGCCGTCCAGGGCGTCGCGGACGGCCAGCGCGATCGCCGGCGGTCGGGTGCGCGACACGACGATCCGCGGTTGCTTCGGAGCCGGTGGTGGCGCGTCGACGCCAGGCGTGCCGAACGTGATGCCCTGGGCGGGAAGCGCGACCGCGCCGGCCGCCAACTCGCCGGATTCCCACAACGCAACGTGAACGGCCCAGTCGTCGCGGCCGGGTTCGGAGAATTCCCTGGTGCCGTCGAGCGGATCGACGATCCAGACCCGCTCGGCCGAGAGCCGCACCGGGTTGTCGGCGCCCTCTTCGGACAGCACCGCGTCGCCGGGCCGTTCGGCGCCCAGCGCCTCCATCAGGAAGTCATGGGAGCGCTTGTCCCCCGCGGCCTTCCGCTCGGCCTGGCCGGCCTCGGCGAGCTCCGTTCGGATCTCGAGCAGCAGCCTGCCCGCCTCGGTCGCCAGTCGAGCAGCGAGGTCATGGTCACTCACTGCCGGCTTTCCAGCAGTTCGACCACCAGGTCGGCCAGTTCGTCGGTGGTGCGCTCCGGCGTCAGCCGCAGGTCGGGGTTCTTCGGCCGCTGATACGGGCTGTCGATGCCGGTGAAGTGGGTGATCTCACCCGCTCGTGCCTTGGCGTACAGGCCCTTGGGATCACGGCGCTCGCAGTCCTCCAGCGGGGTGTCGCAGAACACCTCGAAGAAGTCCAGGCCCGCCTCGGTGGTCACCTTCCTGGCCAACGCGCGGTGTTCCTCCAGCGGGCTGATCGCCGGCACCAGCACCACCTGGCCCGATTCGGCGAGGATGGCCGCGACGTGGGCCAGCCTGCGCTGGTTCTCGGCACGATCGGCCATTGAGAAGCCCAGGTCGGCGTTGAGGCCGTGGCGCAGGTTGTCGCCGTCGAGAACATATGCGGGAACACCCTTTTCGAGCAGCTTCTGCTCGACGAGCACCGCCACCGAGGATTTCCCGGACCCGGACAGCCCGGTGAACCACACCGTGCGGCCCTTCGACAGCCGATCCTCGGCGGTGCACAGCGACTGGTGGCGCACCGTGTTGGGACTCGACGTGCGATCTCCGACGAACGGCAGGATCATGCCGGCCGCGACGGTTCCGTTGGTGTGCGGATCGATCAGGATGAACGAACCGGTCGTCGCGTTGCGGCTGTACTCGTCGACCAGGAGCGGGGCGTGCGCGCGCAGCGAGATCCGGCCCAGCTCATTGAGTTTGAGCGCGGTCGCCGTCTTGTCGCGATGCAGCGTGGTCACGTCCAGGCGATAGTCCAGCCCCGTCACCCGAACCCGCGTGGTACGCGTGGTGTGCTTGATGACGTAGTCGCGACCCGGCTCCAACGACGACTCGTCGGCCATCCAGCACACCGTCGCGTCGAACTCCTCGGCCACCCGGGGCCGATTGTTGGGCCTGGCGATCAGATCACCGCGGGAGATGTCGATGTCGTCGGCCAGGCTGACCGACACCGCCATCGGAGGGAAGGCCTCATCGACGGGTCCGCCCGGGCCTTCGATCGCGGTGATGCGGCTGGTCTTTCCCGTTGGCAGCACGACGATCTCGTCGCCCGGGCGCATCACTCCGCTGGCCACGGTGCCCGCATAGCTGCGGTGGTCGGCGTGCTCGTGGGTCTGCGGGCGGATGACGTACTGCACGGGGAATCGCACGTCGACGAGGTTGCGGTCCCCGGCGATGTACACCTCCTCCAGATGCGACAGCAGCGAGGGCCCGTCGTACCAGGGGGTGTTCTCCGACCGCGTCACCACGTTGTCGCCGAGCAGCGCCGACAGCGGAATCGTCGTCACGTCCTGGACGTCGAGCCGGGCGGCGAACTCGTGAAAGTCGTTGCGGATCTTCTCGAACTGCTCACGGTCCCAGCCGATCAGGTCCATCTTGTTGACCGCGAGCACGATGTGGCGGATACCCAGCAGCGACGCCAGGAACGCATGGCGGCGCGACTGCTCGAGCATGCCGTGCCGGGCGTCGACAAGCACGATCGCCAACTGGGCCGTCGACGTGCCGGTGACCATGTTGCGGGTGTACTGCAGGTGCCCCGGCGTGTCGGCGATGATGAATTTCCGCTTCGGCGTGGCGAAGTAACGGTAGGCGACATCGATGGTGATGCCCTGCTCACGTTCGGCCCGTAACCCGTCGGTGACCAGCGCCAGGTCGGTGTAGTCGTTGCCGCGCTCCTTGGAGGTGCGCTCGACCGAGGCCAGCTGGTCTTCCATGACGGCCTTGGAGTCATACAGCAGCCGTCCGATGAGCGTGGACTTCCCGTCGTCGACGGAACCTGCGGTGGCGATGCGGAGCATCGTGGTGGAACGGGACATCAGAAGTAGCCCTCGCGCTTGCGATCTTCCATGCCCGCCTCCGAGATCCGGTCGTCGGCGCGGGTGGCGCCCCGTTCGGTCAGCCGCGAGACCGCGGTCTCGGCGATCACCTCGGCCACCGTTGCCGCGGTGGATTCCACACATCCGGTGCAGGTGACGTCACCGACGGTGCGGAACCGCACGGTTTTCTCGACGATCTTCTCGTCGTCGCGAGGCGTCAGGTACTTGTGCACCGCCAGCAGCATCCCGTCGCGCTCGAACACCTTGCGGTTGTGCGCGTAGTAGATCGACGGCAGCCTGATGTTCTCGGCGCCGATGTAGGACCAGATGTCGAATTCGGTCCAGTTCGACAGCGGAAACACCCGGATGTGCTCCCCCTTGTGGTGGCGACCGTTGTAGAGGTTCCACAGTTCGGGCCGCTGCGCCTTGGGATCCCACTGCCCGAACTCGTCGCGGAAGGAGAACACCCGCTCCTTGGCCCGCGCCTTCTCCTCGTCGCGGCGGGCGCCGCCGAACGCCGCGTCGAACCTGTTCTCGCGGATCGCGCGCAGCAGGGTGACGGTCTGGATCGGGTTGCGCGACGGAAAGCTCTCGACCACGCGACCGGCGTCGATGTCGTCCTGCACCTTGGCCACCACCAGGCGCACACCGAACTCCTCGACGAGTTCGTCGCGGGTCTGCAGCACCTCGTCGAAGTTGTGACCGGTGTCGACGTGCATCACCGGAAACGGCAGCCGACCCGGCCGGAACGCCTTGAGCGCCAGATGCAGCATCACGATCGAGTCCTTGCCGCCGGAGAACAGCAGCACCGGACGCTCGAACTCGGCGGCCACCTCGCGAATGATGTGGATGGCCTCGGCCTCCAGCGACCGCAGATGGCTGAGCTCGTAGCCGCTCGCGATGAGTTCTTGCTCGGTCGCGGTCATCATTTCCTCGTTAAGTTGGTAGAAATGACCAAATTTATCCGCATAACCAAATATGAAACCAGCCCGACGACCGTGCTGTCAACGTCGATGGTCAGGCCGGGCAGGGTCGCACGTCATCGGGCGCGAAATGGGTGCGAGCGTGCGCAGACACGCCCGCTCGCGAGAAACTGGAGGAAAACTAGAGGTTGACCTCGGTGAGCTTGCCGGTGTTGTTGTCGAACACGAAACCGCGCAGCGACTCGTGCATGGTGACGAACGGACTCGCCTCGATGCGGCGCAACGACTGGCGCACGTCCTCTGCCGGGTCGGGGAACGACTCGGGCGCCCACTCCGGCTTGATGCCGGTCTCCTCCTGGATCTCACGCTTGAACACGTCGTCGGTGAAGGTGAGCATGCCGCAGTCGGTGTGGTGGATGAGCATGATCTCCCTGGTGCCGAGCAGGCGCTGGCTGATCGCCAGGGAGCGGATCTCGTCGCCGGTGATCACGCCGCCGGCGTTGCGGATGACGTGCGCCTCTCCGTCGCCGATGCCGAGCATCCCGTAGATGTCGAGGCGGGCATCCATACACGCCACGATCGCCACATGCTTGCTGGGCGGCATCGGCAGCGGACCTCGGAAGGTCTTGGCGTATTCCTCGTTGTTCTTCAGGTACTCATCGGTGACAGTCAACGCGCCTCCTCGGATGCGAGGTGATCTTAACAACGAAAGGGCCTCACCTCGCGACCGAGAATCAGCGTGCGCGAAACCGCCTCAGTCGGCTGTCGGCGCCGGTTCGGCCGTCACCTCCGGGGTGGCCTTGGCCGTCTCGAGTTCGGTGGGCGCCGTCGTCGAGGTGGTGGTCTCCCCCGTGGTGATCTCGGGACCCTGGGCCTCGGCACCGCCCGGTGAGATTCCCGACGACGCGCCGAGTACGGCCATCGCGATCACGGCGGCGGTTCCGATGCTCGCCGACATCCACTTCAGTTGCTTGCGTTGCTTTCGGGTCATCTCGTCACTCCGATCGGACTGAACTGGGTTGCAGTCACCTTTGACCTCCCTGTTCGGCCTTCTGCCCGGGGTCGTCGCCGACTCCGCTGGTGCAGGGATAACCCGTGCGAGCGGTGCCGAAACGGCCCGACTGACCGCTGCCTGACCGCCTATCCCAGCGAAATCTCTTAACCTGTGCCAATGCAGCCGCAGTCGGGACGGACCGCATGACGCTCTTCTTGGCGCGTCGGCTGCTCAATTACCTGGTGCTGCTGGTGCTGGCGTCATTTGTGGCCTATTTCCTGGCGTCGTGGTCGTTCAATCCGCTGGAGAACCTCGAACAACGCAACCCGCGCCCACCGGAGGCCGTCCTCAACGCCAAACGCGCCGAGCTTCGGCTCGACGAGCTGATCCCCATCCGCTACATGTACTGGGCCTCGGGCGTGGTGCGCGGCGATTTCGGGACCACCATCAGCGGCCATCCCGTCAGCGACGAGCTGTGGCGGCGCATCGGGGTGAGCCTTCGGCTGCTGGTGATCGGCGTCGTCGGCGGCACCGTGGTGGGCGTCGTGCTGGGCGCCTGGGGCGCGATCCGGCAGTACCGGATCAGCGACCGCGTCATCACCCTGGTGTCGCTGCTCGTGATCAGCACGCCGGTGTTCGTGATGGCCAACCTGCTGATGCTGCCCGCCGAGCAGGTCAATTCATTTTTCGGTGTCCAGGTGTTCGAGTACATCGGTGAGACGTCGCCCAACCCGGTGCTGGGCACCTGGAATCAGCTGCTCGACCGCGTCCAGCATCTGGTGCTGCCGACGCTGACGCTGGCGCTGGCCGGCGCCGCGGGCTACAGCCGCTATCAGCGCAACGCGATGCTCGACGTGCTGGGCCAGGACTTCATCCGCACCGCGCGCGCCAAAGGCCTGACGCGGCGGCGCGCGCTGTTCAAGCACGGCCTGCGCACCGCGTTGATCCCGATGGCGACGCTGTTCGCCTACAGTGTCGCCGGCCTGTTCACCGGCGCGGTGTTCGTCGAGAAGATCTTCGGCTGGCACGGCATGGGCGAGTGGTTCGTGCGCGGCATCCTCGAACAGGACGTCAACATCATCGCGGCCATCACGGTGTTCTCCGGGGCCACAGTGCTTCTCGCGGGGCTGCTGTCCGACATCGTCTACGCCGCGCTCGACCCGAGGGTGCGGGTGACATGACCGAAACCGTGACCCCGGCCGCATCCGGGCTGGGCGGCGCCGCGTTCGCGTCGCGGCGGTCCCTGATTTTCCGCCGATTCCTGCGCAACAAGCCCGCGGTGGCCTCGCTGGTGGTGTTGGCGGTGCTGTTCGTCGGCTGCTACGCCCTGCCGCCGCTGCTGCCCTACAACTACCACGAGCTCGACTACTTCGCGTTGCAGCAGCCGCCGAGCCTGGACCACTGGTTCGGCACCAACGCGCTCGGGCAGGACCTGCTGGCCCAGACCCTGCGCGGGATGCAGAAGTCCATGCTGATCGGTGTTTGCGTGGCGCTGATCTCGACCGTCATCGCCGCGACGGTCGGGGCGATCGCCGGCTATTTCGGCGGGTGGCGCGACCGCACCCTGATGTGGATCGTCGACCTGATGCTGGTGGTGCCCAGCTTCCTGCTCATCTCCATCGTGGTGCAGCGGACGCGGGGCGACATCGTCTGGATGATCATGCTGTTGTCGTTGTTCAGCTGGATGATCAGTTCCCGCATCGTGCGCGGTATGACGATGAGCCTGCGTGAACGCGAATTCATTACGGCGGCAAGGTACATGGGCGTGCGGAACTGGCGTATCATCTCCCGCCACATCGTGCCGAACGTCGCGTCGATCATCATCATCGACACCGCGCTCAACGTCGGGGTGGCCGTTCTCGCCGAGACCGGGCTGAGCTTCCTGGGGTTCGGGATCCAGCCGCCCGACGTGTCGTTGGGCACGTTGATCGCCGACGGCACCAAATCCATCACGACGTTCCCGTGGCTGTTCCTGTTCCCCGGTGGCGTGCTGGTGTTGATCATCCTGTGCGCCAACTGGATCGGTGACGGTCTTCGCGACGCCATGGACCCGAGCTCTCAGTCACTGCGGAGAGTGCGCAGATGAGCCTGCTGCAGGTGAGCGACCTGACCGTCGCCTTCCCCACCGACACCGGCGACGTGAACGCGGTGCGGGGACTGAACTTGCACGTCGACCCGAAAGAGGTGGTGGCTCTCGTCGGCGAGTCGGGTGCGGGCAAGTCCGCGGGGGCGATGGCCGTCATCGGGCTGCTGCCCGAATACGCCGCGGTGTCCGGGTCGATCCGATTGCACGGCGACGAGCTGATCGGGCTGACCGACCAGCGGATGTCGCAGATCCGCGGCAAGGTCATCGGCACGGTTTTTCAGGACCCGATGTCCGCGCTGACCCCCGTCTACACCGTCGGCGATCAGATCGCCGAGACCATCGAGGTCCACCAGCGCGGCACCACCCGGCGGGCGGCCCGCGCGCGGGCGGTGGAGTTGCTCGACCTGGTCGGCATCGCCCAGCCCGAACGGCGCGCGCGCTCGTTCCCCCACGAACTCTCCGGCGGGGAGCGCCAGCGCGTGGTCATCGCGATCGCGATCGCCAACGACCCCGACCTGCTGATCTGCGATGAGCCGACCACCGCCCTGGACGTCACGGTGCAGGCGCAGATCCTCGACGTGCTCAAGACCGCGCGGGACGTCACCGGCGCCGGCGTGTTGATCATCACCCACGACCTCGGTGTGGTCGCCGAGTTCGCCGACCGCGCCTTGGTGATGTACGCGGGCAAGGCCGTCGAGGTCGCCGGCGTCGACGAGTTGTACCGCAACCGCGCCATGCCCTACACCGCCGGCCTGCTCGGATCCGTGCCGCGACTCGACGCCCCGCAGGGCGCGCGGCTGGTGCCGATCCCGGGCGCACCGCCATCGCCGGCCGCGCTCCCGCCCGGATGCCCGTTCACCCCGCGGTGCCCGCTGGCCATCGACGCCTGCAGCGCCGCCGAACCCGACCTGCTCGAGGTCCGCGTCGACGCCGCGACACCGGGCACACCGCACCTCGCGGCCTGCATCCGCACCGAACATGTCGTCGGCCGCAGCGCCGCCGAGATCTACGGCGTGTCCACCGAACCGCCCGCCGAGGAGCCCGTCCCCGACGCGCCGGTCGTGCTGCGTGTGACCGACCTGGTCAAGACGTACAAACTGACCAAGGGTGTGGTGTTCCGCCGCCAAGTCGGTGAGGTGCGCGCCGTCGATGGCATCAGCTTCGAACTGCCGCAGGGCCGCACCCTCGGCATCGTCGGCGAATCGGGGTCGGGCAAATCGACCACCCTGCACGAGATCCTGGAGTTGACGCCACCGCAGTCGGGCTCGATCGAGGTGCTCGGCGCCGATGTCGGCGACATGGATGCCCGGGCCAGGCGCTTTCTGCGCGGCGATTTGCAGGTGGTGTTCCAGGATCCGGTGGCCTCCCTGGACCCGCGGCTGCCGGTCTTCGATGTCCTGGCAGAACCGTTGCACGCCAACGGGTTCGACAAGGCGCACACCGACGAGCGGGTACGTGAGCTGCTCGACATCGTCGGACTTCGCGCCGAGGACGCCGCCCGCTATCCCGCCGAGTTCTCCGGCGGGCAGAAGCAGCGCATCGGGATCGCGCGTGCGCTCGCCCTGCAGCCGAAGATCCTCGCGCTCGACGAACCGGTCTCGGCGCTCGACGTATCGATCCAGGCGGGCATCATCAACCTGCTGCTGGACCTGCAGCAGCGCTTCGGGTTGTCCTATCTGTTCGTGTCCCACGACCTGTCGGTGGTCAAACACCTGGCCCACCGGGTGGCGGTGATGTACAAGGGCCGGATCGTCGAGCAGGGCGACGGCGACCAGGTGTTCACCAACCCTCGCCACGACTACACCCGCCGGTTGCTGGCGGCAGTGCCGCAGCCCGAGGTCCGACGCGGCTAGAGTCGGTCGGCATGAGGATGCGACGCTTCGCTGCGGCAACCCTGATCATCGGGCTGACCCTGTCCGCCTGCTCCGGCAGCAACGAAGAAGCCCCGTCGGCGGGCGGCGCCGCTGAGGTTGGCACCACCAACGACGTCAACCCGCAGCCGCGGTCGAATCTGCAAGAGGGCGGCAACCTGCGGGTGGCGATCAACGACTTTCCACCGAACTTCAACTCGCTGCACATCGACGGCAACACCGGTGACGTCGCCTCGCTGATGCGGCCGACGATGCCGCGGGCGTTCCGGATCGCCGCCGACGGCTCCGCCTCGGTCAACACCGACTACTTCACCAACATCGAACTCACCAGCACCGACCCGCAGGTCGTCACCTACACCATCAACCCCGAGGCGGTGTGGAGCGACGGCACGCCGATCACCTGGGAGGACCTCAAGTCGCAGATCGAGGCCACCAGCGGAAAGAACGAGCAGTTCGCGATCGCGGCGACCAACGGCAGCGACCGGGTCGCGAAGGTCGAACGCGGGGTCGACGACCGGCAGGCCGTCATCACCTTCGAACAACCGTGGGCCGACTGGCAGGGCATGTTCGCGGGCAGCACGATGCTGTTGCCGAAGAGTTCGACTGCCACGCCCGAGGCGTTCAACACCGGCCAGCTCACCAACCCCGGACCGTCGGCCGGACCGTTCCTGATTTCCGAGCTGGACCGGGGCGCGAAGCGAATCACGTTGACGCGCAACCCGAAATGGTGGGGCACCCCACCGCTGCTGGACAGCATCACCTACCTCGTGCTCGACGACGCCGCGCGCATACCCGCGCTGCAGAACAACACGATCGACGCCACCGGCCTCGCCACCCTCGACGAGATGGAGATCGCCAGGCGCACCGACGGCGTCACCATCCGTCGAGCGCCCGGACTGGCGTGGTACCACTTCACGTTCAACGGTTCGCCGGGACGAATCCTCGAGGACCCGGCGTTGCGGCGGGCCGTCGCGAAGGGGATCGACCGTGACACCATCGCCGCGGTCACGATGCGGGGGCTTTCCGACAATCCCAGGCCGCTGAACAACCACATCTTCGTCGCCGGCCAGGAGGGCTATCAGGACAACAGCACTGCGATCGCCTTCGATCCGGAGAAGGCCAAGCAGGAACTCGACGAACTGGGCTGGCGACTCAACGGCCAATTCCGCGAGAAGGACGGCCGCCAGCTGGTGATCCGCGACGTGCTGTTCGACTCGCTGGCGACGCGCCAGTACGGGCAGATCGCGCAGAACAACCTCGCGCAGATCGGCGTCAAGCTCGAACTCGACGTCCGGCCCGCGCAGGGGTTCTTCACCGATTACGTCACGGTCGGCAACTTCGACATCGCCCAGTTCTCGTGGAGCGGCGACGCGTTCCCGCTGGCGAGCCTGACCCAGATCTATCGCACCGGCGCCGAGAGCAATTTCGGCAACATCAGCAGTCCGGAGATCGACGCCAAGATCGAAGAGACGGTCGGCGAACTGGATCCCGAAAAGGCCCGCGCGCTGGCCAACGAGTTGGACGCGATGCTGTTCGACGAGGTGTTCAGCCTGCCGCTGACGCAGTCGACCGGAAACCTCGCCGTACGAAGCAATCTGGCCAACTTCGGTGCCTTCGGCCTGGCGGACGCGAACTACGCCGACATCGGCTTCATGAAGCCATAGCGTTCATTGCGTTCATTGCGTTCATTGCGCGAGCAGACGCAAAGTCAGCCGACACGCCGAGAAATATGCGGACTTTGCGTCTGCTGAGCCAAAGGTGCGCGGTCGAGGTGGCGGGAAATCCGCGCGACGAGGTCGGACGGCCTCTTGCGGACGTCATCGACGACGATGGGCACGACGGTGTAGCCACACTCCTGAAGCCGGGCCATCTTGATGCGGTCGTGCTTGAGCGCCGCGGCGCTGACGTGCCACTCCATACTTTCGTACTCCGCGACGAGCATCGCATCCGGCCACGCGAAGTCCACCCGCCAAAGGTCTCCGCAGAGGTCGAGGATTTCGAATTGCAGCTCAGGCAGCGGTAACCCGCCGTCGATGAACACCAGTCGCACTTCACTTTCCATCGGCGACTCCGCGCGCCAATCCGCGTACTCCATGAGATCGCGCACCTTGACGATGCCTCGTCGACCTTTCTGCGCACGGATGGCGCCGCGAAGCTCCTCGGCTGTGCAGGCTCGGCAATGCATCGCGGCGTCAAGGGTCGCCAGTGCGCGAGGACGCCGCAACGTCCGAGCGACTTCCACCGCCGTCCACGCGGGCGCGGTGGCCAACCGGCCGTCGACGCGACGCAGCGGTGCGCCGACCCGTTGATGCACCATCAGTTTCGACGTCGGACGCATCCGGACACCGGGGTCGAGGACGTGCAGCCTCTGGTCTAGTTCGGTATCGAAACCGTAGAGCTGCGCAGCGGTCGCCATGCACGCCACCATCGGTCGCCGGGCCATCAGGTCCAGTCCCGCGAGCTTTTCGCGGATTCCCGGCGAGGCCAATGCATAGGCGCCGTGCCACACCCGCACGAGCGTGCCTGCCTCCACGCGCGCAGCAATCATCTCGCGCGACATGACAGTCAGAAGTTGATCACGGGTGGCCAGACCACCGGTCGAATTGAAGAGGTTCTCGATTGACATGGCCCCGAGACTGTCCGCCGGTGGACTCGCCGGGTAAGTCTCGGTTGCGGATCTGTGGATGAATCGCCGGTTGTGGATCAGCGAGCAGACGCAAAAGGTGCCGACACGCCGAGAAGTCGGCGGACTTTGCGTCTGCTCGCGCAGGGTACGGAAGGGGGGCGGGGTTAGGCGGTCAGTTCGATGTGCAGCGCGCCGTCGACGGCGGCATAGCGCTGCGGGCTGCACGTCAGCACGATGACCTGGCCATCCCCGCCGACCGCGTTGAACACCGCGCCCATCCGCACCAACCGGTCCGGATCGGTGAACCCCAGCGCGTCATCGATCACCACCGGCACGCTGTCCTCCTTGGCCACCAGCGTGGCGCTGGCCAACCGCGCGACGATGCCGAGTTGTTCCTTGGCGCCCCCGGACAACGAGTCGTAGGGCACGGTGCGGCCGGACAGCGTGCGGCTGCAGATGCGCAGCTCGCTGTCGATCTCCACCTCGAAGCTGTCGCCGAACACGATGCGGCCCAAGCGCTCCACCTCGGCACGGAACGGCTCCACGTAGCGCTGCCGGGTCTGGTCGCGGTGGCGTGTGAGCACCGACCGCAGCAGCTGTGCGGCCCGCGCACGCCGCTGCACCCGCAGATACTCCGCCTCGGCGTGCTCACGCTCGATGCCCGCCGCGTCGAACTGCCCCTTGCGCCCCTCGGTGCCGTACACCTTGAGCTGGGCGCTGACCTCACGCAGGGCCTCGGCCGTCTCGTCGTGGCGAGCACGCAGCGTGTCGGCGCACCGCACCGCCTCCGTCAGCGCGGCCGTCACCTCGTCGGGCGCCGTGCGACCGAGCTCGTCGCGCAGTCCCGTCACGAGCGTCTCGGCGCGGCGGGCCCGTTCCTCGTCGGCGGCGGCCTTGACGGTCAGCTCGTCGTCGGTGGTGGTCGCACGCTGTTCGGCCAGCCGTGCGCGGGCCGCGCTGATCTCGGTCTGTGCGGTGACCAACCGCTCCTGCAGCACGGTGGCCCGGGTGTCCCGCTCCCCCAGCCTCTTTGCCGCTTCCTCGGCGACCTTCCGGTGCGTATCGCAGTCCGCGATGGCCTGCTTGAGGGCGGCCGACGCGGCGTCGAGTTCGGCGGCCGCCGCAGTCGGATCGCCGCTGAACAAATCTTCCTCGGCAACCCGACCCGCCAGTTCGGTCAGCTCGGTCAGCCGAGCCTGCAGATCGTCGGGTACCTCGTCACCGGTCAGCGCGTCGACCGTAGCGTGCAACCGGTCGCGCGCCGCGCTCAACTCTCGACGACGCTGGTCGCTGACGCGCGCCGCAGCGACATCCTCGGCACCGGCCTTCGCCAGCGCTAAGGCCAGCTCCTCCTGCGCCGCAGTGAGTTTGGCCCGCATCTGCGAGGCCGGCGTGCCCGGCACCAGACGTGCGGTCAACAGACCGGGCACCTCGATGTCAGTCTGGGCGCTGATGCTCGCCGACCATTTCCCACCGGCGTCGAGGCGGATCGATTCGCCGCCGACGGTCACCTCGACATCTGCGGTCGCCGACAGTTCGACACTCGCCGAGGCCAACTGGACCTGACCCGCCGCGACGTCGACCGCCGCCTGGGCAGTCTCGATTTCGCGCATGGCGGTATCGGTCACCGTGATGGCGGCCAGCTCGGTTTCGACACCGTCCAGTTCCCGCTGCGCAGCCGTCACTTTCGCCAGCCGGACCGCCAACCTGTCGGCCTCCTCGCGTGCGGCCAGTTGCTCGACGGTGCTGCGTGCGGCATCCACGCGGTCGCGGGCGCAGTCGGCCGCGGCGCGCGCGGTCTCGGCCGCGGTCTCGGCCGCCTCGTGCACCTCGGCCGCGGTCTCCAGTTCGCCGGCGGCAGCGGCCGACGCCGCTTCCAGTTCGGCCAGCGCGGCGGCGCGTTCGTCGATGTCGGCACGCAGCCTGCGGCGTTCGTTGACCGCGGCGACCGAGGCAGTGTGACCGGTCCGCGCCGCCTCGGCGACCAACTCGGCCTCCTTGAGCTGGCGGGTCACCTCGGCGACCGCGTCGGCCGCGGCTTGCGCCGCCGCGAGCCGCTTCGCCGCGTCGGCGCGTTCGCCTGCCATCCGGGCGAGGTCATCGCTGAGAGCCGCATGCCTGCGCACCGCTTCGTCGACCTCTGCGACGGCGGCCGTCGCACGGGCCAGCTCGTCCTCGGCGGCCTGCAGCCGGTTCACCGCGGTCGCCCACTCCCCGGTGGGGCGCCCGGTGCGGGTGAAGTAGCGCAGGTACTCCTGTTCGACGCGGTCGACGAGAAGCGGTTCGGCGCCGGAGAGTTCGGCGGCGTCGCCCGCCGCGACGTCCAGCGCCTGCGACAGCGCGTCGCACCCGGACAGATCGACCGTCGAGGTCGACGCGGACTGCAGCACGCGCTGCGCCTGCCACAGACAGGTGTCGACGGTCTCCTCGAGCATGGCGCGCACCCGCTCGTGCGCCTCGTCACCGGTGAGCTGTTCGCGGCGCGGCGCGATCACCCGCAACTCGGTCTCACAACGCTTGTGGAACCGCTTGCGGTACTCGAACCGATAAGGGCCGGTGGAGATCTCGGCGGTGATCTCCGAGCCGACGTCGGCGTGCGTCGGCTTGACCTGCTTGACCTCCTTCTTCAACGAGCGGTCCTTGGCCTCCAGCAGCAGGTCGAGCGCTTCGATCATCGACGATTTGCCGATCTCGTTGGCGCCGCTGACCACCACCACGCCGCGGTCCGGAAACACGATCTCGCGGTGCGCGATCCCCCGGTAGTTGGTCAGGACCAGGCGGTGCAGTTTCACGCCACGCTCCTGTCCGCCAGGCGCAGCAGCAGCGCCAGCGCGGCGCGGGCATCCTCGGCGTCCTCGCCGTCCGAGCGGGCGGTGGCCACCAGTTCGTCGACGGCCGACGCCGCGAACCCGCCGATGCCGAGGTCGTCGAACTCACCGTCGGCGGGGAGCACGGCGATCCGGGTCTGCTTCTCCTCCACCCGCAACGCCGCGAACAGCCGGTCGTACTTGTCCAGGCACGCATCGAGGGCGGCCTTGTCGGTCACCGTCAGCGACCCGGTCAGCGCGAGCCGCACCACGGTGCGCTCCTTGTCCGGCATCAAGTCGAGGTTGATGTCCAGATCGGCGATGTCACGGCTGTCGTCCACGGAGCGACGCAAGGTGACGAACCGCCACCGCCCCACCTTGCGCGGCTCGACGCGCACCGGCGCCGCCTGATCGGTCTCGTCGATGTCGACGAGCAGCACGTGGCCCGGATCGGGTTCGATGTCGTCGTAGTTGGTCACCTCCGGAGAGCCCGAATACCAGATCCGGCCGGTGGACCCCACCTGCATGCGGGAGTGCTTGTCGCCCAACGCCACATAGTGCACCGCACCGCGGGTGACAGCGGCCTCCAGCGCCGCGAGGCGGATCAGTGACGGCCGGTCCCTGTCGGGGACGAAGATGTCCACACCGCCGTGGCCCACCACGATCCTGACCGTGCCGTCGACGGGCAGATCGTCGAGTACGGCGGCGACCGGATCGGCCAACGGCGCCTTGGAGGTCCACGGCGCGGCCACCAACTGCAGACCTGGCCGCACCTCGTACACGCCGCGGCGATCCAGCACAGTCACGTTGTCCGGACACTCGCTGGTGAACAGCGCGCTGGTGTACACCGACGACGCGTCGAGCGGGTCGTGGTTTCCGGGCAACAGGTACACCGGAACCTCGACGGCACGCATGGCCTCCAGCGACTGGCTGACGACCTTGGGCGCGAGTTGGTTGTCCTCGAAGACGTCGCCGGCGACGACGACGAACTCCGCCCCCGCCTCAGCGGCCAGCGCGCCCAGACCCGCGACCGCGTCGCGGCGGGCGGCCGAATAACGGGGCTGCGCCTCGCCGTTGAGGAAGTATCGGGTCATGCCGAGTTGCCAGTCGGCGGTGTGCACGAATCGCATCTCGACTCATCCCTTCCGTCCGTTGTCTTTGCCAGGCACCGCGAGTGTAGGACCGGCCTCCGACAACTTCGGTGAGGCGCGTCGCGGCGGACCGACCGGAGCTCAACGACGCGCTTCGAGCAGCGGCTGGCCCAGGTAGCCGTCCGGGGTGTCGACGCCGGGTAGCACCGCGAACGTCGCCGACCCGATGGTGGTGATCCAGTCGTTGAGCGCGTCGGCGGTGGCCAGGCGCTGCTGCACCGGGACGAACTGCCGCGCCGGGTCACGCTGGTAGGTGGCGAAGATCAGGCCACTGTCGGTGGTGTGGACCCCTTCGGGCGGGTCGTCGTAGTTGTACGGTCTGCGCAGGAACTGCTCCTCCTCGGTGCGGGGCCGGGCCAGTGCGACGTGGGAGTTGGGCGGGATGACCGGGATCCCGTTGACGTTCGCGGTGAGGTCCGGCTCGTCGAACTCCTTGTCCCCGGTCAGCGGCGCGCCGGTGTCCAGGCGTCGGCCCACCACGAGTTCCTTGGCGTCGCGGTCCAATTCGTCCCAGGTGTCCATCTCGGCGCGGATGCGCCGGACCAGCAGCACCGTGCCGCCGGCGAACCACTGCTGTTCGGCGCCGTCATCCCAGACCAGTCGGTCGAATTCGGCCTCGTCGCGCAGGTTCACCGTCCCGTCGATCTGGCCCATCAGGTTGCGCATGGTGGCCCCCGACGCGTCGGCACCGTGCGCGGTGCGAAATCCGCTCTGACGCCACCGCAGTCGCGTCATCGATCGGACGTTCTTGAGCAGCACCCTGGCGGCGTGCGCGATCACCACCGGATCGTCGGCGCAGATCTGCACACCGATGTCACCGCCGCACCACCGGGGCTCGAGCCGGTCGGTGCGGAATCCGGGCAGATCGGCCGCTGTGGTCGGCCGCAGATGCGCCAGGCCGATGCGGTCGAACACGCTCGGCCCCAGCGCCACCGTCACGGTGAGGCGCGCAGGACGATAGGCGAGTTCGGGTTCGGTGTCGGCCAGCGCGGGCTGCCCCTGGGTCAGCCGGGCCGCATCCGACGTCCAGAGCTTGAGGACGGCGGCGAGGGACTCGCGCGGGTCACGGCCCGGGCGCGGCACCAGGTCGAGCGCGAGGAACAGCGCGTGCGCCTGCGGAGGTGTGCTGATGCCGGCCTGGTGCTCACCGTGGAACGGTTCGGTATCCCTTCCGAACCCGTCGTCGGAGATCGCCGAGCGCGCGGTGGCGGTGTGGGTCAGCGCGGCCCCGGCCACCACCGCGGCGGCGCCGCCGGCCAGAAGACGCCGGCGGTTGACGGTGAACCCGCGCTGGATCTGCCGCTCAACCATGGTCGTGATGCGATGCGCCGCCGCTGTACTCTTCGCCGCCGCCCGCGAAGTCGCGGATCTGTGCGACCACCGGCAGCGTGGAGCCGTCCTCGAACTGCACCGTCACCTCGACATCGGCGCCGGGGTGCAGGGGTTGGCGAAGATCCATCAGCATCAGGTGGTCGCCGCCGGGCACCAGTTCGTGAGTGCCGCCCGCGGGGACGGTCAGCCCGCCCTCTTTGGTCTGCATCGTCTTGTCGCCCGTCGTGCCGGTCACCACTTCGTGGACCTCCACCCGGTCGGCGAGCGGCGAAGTGCCCGAGACGATCCGGGCGTCGTGGTGTCCGGTGTTGGCGAACGTGCCGAAGACCGCGGCCATCCCCTCCTCGGCGGAGTTGGCCCACTGGTCGGTGATCGTCACCGTCGAGGCCATCGACCCCTCCTCATGGTCGGCCGTCGAACTGCACCCGGCACCGGTGACCGCACAGGCAGCGATCGCCGCTACCAGTACGGAACTCTTGTGAAACCTGTTGATGGACATTGTGTTTCCTTTCTTCGGTATGTGTCAGAGTGTGCCGACGGGCACGGAGTCGTGGTCGGTCGTTCGTCGCCGCATCCTGAGCGCGGCCTCGACCGCGAGCACGATCAGCAGTGACAGGCCGAACACCGGGAAGAGCACCCCGAGAACCACTGCCGCGGTGAACACGACGAGCAGCGCACGCTTCGGGGCGGCGACGGGTATTCCGGTGCCGCCGGCGGGCCTGCGTTTCCACCACATCAGCAGCCCGGTGACCACGCTGACCAGTACGCCGACGCAGGCAAGCGTGGCGACGATGCGCGTCAGCAATCCGAACTGATGACCCATGTGCATGGCGATGCCAAGACTCGTCGCGCGCGACAGCGCCCCGTCCTGTGCAGCCGTCGCGTCGGCGATGGTCTGCCCGGTGAACTGGTCGAGGTGCAGCGTGCGCTGTTCGGAAAGCCGCTGCGGCCAGGCGTTGACCACGGTGTAGCTGCCATGGACGGGAGTGGGCCCGGCGGCGGAGTCCGAGGGCGGGATGATCGCGTAGCCGGGCAACATGTGCTCGGCCCTGGCGATCCTGTCCACGTCGGCGAACGAGATCGGGGCCGCCATCGGGGGCGCGGAGGCGTACACGGGGTCGTCGGTGGCCGCCCACGCGATGCGCCGGCCGAGCCGGTCGTAGTCACCGAGGGTCGCCGGTGTCGACGGCGCGTCGACGACCGTCGACGGGGTGACGGTGGCCGAGAGCGCCCGCCAGTTCTCGCCCCAGTAGCGCGACCACGTCAGTCCGGAGAGCACGTAGCCGATCAGGACCACGGCGAGCACCACGCCGACCAGTGCGTGCACGTCGCGCCAGCGGACTCTGCCGCCCGTGCGCCACCGCACCGTCAGCAGCGGTTTGGTGGCCTCGATCGCCCGCGGCCACCACAGGTAGATCCCGCTCGCGAGCAGCACCAGGATCCAGACCGCGGTGAGCTCCATCCAGAGGTTGCCGATCCCGACCGAAATCGTGGCCTCGGGGTAGGACGCGGGCGCAATCAGATGTCCGAGTGAGGGCAGTTGCACCGTGGGCCCGTCATTGCCGAACATGCGGTGCAGCTGGTTGGCCAGCCCCACCAGACCGGACAGTTCGCTGCGCTGTCCCAGATAGGCCCCGGTGTAAGGATCGACGAAAACCTGGGTGACGTTGCCTTCGCCGCCGCGATCCCCGGCGGCGGGCGGCAGGAAGTCGACCCGGGTGGAGCGGTCCGTCGCGCTCGGCGGGGTCACGGCGTCGAGGGTGTGGCCGGCGCCGACATGCCGCGTCGCCGTCGCGACCTGGTCGTCCAACGGCACCGTGTCGGCACCGTGTGCGACCACGATCAGGTCGCGGTTGAGCCAGGTGTCGAGCGGCTGGCTGTACAGGATCACCAGCCCCGAGCAGGCGAGCACCACCAGAACCGGGGCGGCGAAAAGCCCCACCCACAAGTGCAGTCGCCAGACCCGCTGCAGCACCGCCGCGTTCGCGCGGCGTTTCTCGACAGCGGTCGTTGTCATTTCGCGTCCCGCCCCACCGGCGGTGATGCATTCGATGTCGTCGCAGTCACGTGTTCAGTTCCTTCGATAAGTCTTCGGGGATTGGTTGCAGCGCAATGACTGTCGGCACAGCCGACGAGGCGCTCCGCGCAGGCGGAGCACAGCGCTGAACAGAAAGCCGCCGACTGTCGAGCTACCGCGCGGCGACCAGGAGAAATTCGGCCGCTACGCGGCGGCCACGGCGGGCGACGGTGGCGCCCGCATCCCGAGCCCGGGTGAACGCAGAACCGAATGTGCGACAACGTCGCTCGTCACCGGGCGCGGTGACGGCGCGGCCGGGCGCGACGGTGCCGTGGCGAACAGGCGCAGCCAGCACAGCACCGACGAGCAGACCACGTAGAGATATTCGACGGCGGTGATGGCCACACCGAGTAACACCGCGGCGGCCAGGTGGCCCGCGGCCATCGTCGTCGTCATCCCCAGCCCGCCGCCGTGATGTCCACCCGCGACCACCAACGACAGGTGACCGAGGAACTGGGCGACGGTGAGCGCGCCGATCACCCCCACCAACCGGCCGCGGCGACCTTCGAGCGTCGCTCCGGCCAGGATCGCGCCGATGGTCGCGGCGGGCAGCATCGAGACGATCAGCGCAGCGCCATGAGGCAGCGCCCCGCCGGCGGCGGCATGCGCCCCGATCGTCAGCACCGCGGAGCACACCCCCACCAGAGCACCGCGCACCCAGCGGGCGCGGACTCTGGACGTACTCATAAGCCGAACCTTACCGGCCGCCCTACTACACCGGCTAGTAGACCCGTCTGCAGGTCAGGGCGGTGGCCTACGGTGGAACCCGTGGCCGACTCGAACCGCACACTGCTGCTGCTGCGGCACGCCAAGTCCGACTACCCGTCCGGGGTGGCCGACCACGAGCGGCCGTTGGCGCCGCGGGGCGTGCGCGAGGCCGCGCTGGCCGGCGACTGGTTACGCGCGCACGCGCCAGCCGTGGACGCGGTGCTGTGCTCGACGGCGACCCGCACCAGGGAGACACTGGCTCGCACGGGCATCGACGCGCCGGCGGACTATGTCGATCGGCTCTACGACGCGACGCCGGGCACGGTGATCGACGTGATCAACGGTGTGCAGTCCCGGTTCGACCACGAAGTCGACACGCTGCTGGTGATCGGCCACGAACCCGCGATATCTGCGGTGGCGCTCGGCCTGGCCGCCGCCGACAGCGGCACTAACGCCGCGGCCGAGCGCATCTCGACGAAGTTTCCCACGTCGGCGATCGCGGTGCTGCACACCGATCTGCCGTGGGACCGGCTGACGCTGAGCAGCGCGACGCTGGTCACGTTCCACGTCGCGCGTTAGGCGCGTGTCAGGCGCGTGTCGCCAGCGTCAACTCCATCAGCTTGAGCGCCATCGCACAGGCGTCGCTGCCGGGGGTCTGCGGGTTCACCCACCAGCCGACCACGCCGGCCGCGTCGCTGGCCACTCCGCACGCGCCGTTGGGGTCCTCCGGGCGCATCACGATGGACTCGATTCCGGCGACCCGCTGATTCTCGATCCGGTAGCCCAACTTTTCGGACACCTCACGTTCGTGGTCGAGGCTGCCCTGTTCGAACCAGAACCGGGTGATGTCGACGAGTCCCGTGGGGTTGAGCGCCTGCCAACGGCACACCGCGCCGACGAACGTGCTCTGGATGTCGAGCGGATCGGCGCCGACGGTCTCGGCGAGGATGTCCTCGGTCAGCACGTCGCACTCCTTGAGCAGGTTCGGGTACTGACGCTCGGAGTCGTCGTTGCGTGGCACGCCGCCGGCACCCGCTTTGGCCGCGGTGCCCTCGACCGTCTGTGTGCAGCCGACCAGCGTCGAGAGCCCGGCCAGCGCGACGATCGAGGCCACGGCGGCGCGACGGAAAAGGCTGCGTCTCATTCGGAGTTCACAATCGATTGACGGGTCAGTTCCTTGGCCACCTCGCAGGGGTCCGGAAACGGCGGCCGCGCGAAGCTGATCGACCATTCGATGAAGTCGTCCTCGAACTGGATGCCGATCTCGCACAGGTTGACCCCCGCGGTCGGATCCTCGGTGTAGCCGATGAAGCCGTCGTGGCCTTCGATGTTGATGTCCTCCACCGCGGTTCGGGACAATTCCATGGTCTTGCGCTCACGGCCGATGGGGCTGCCCCGAAACCAGGTGAACGAAAAGTGCGGGCCCAGGATGCTGCCACCCGCCAGCCACTGACAGCCCACCGACGTCTTGGCCGTGTTCACCAGCCCGGGCACCCGGGTCTGCGCGGTGACCTCCTCGTCGCTGACTCCGCCGCACTCCGGGAAGAACGGCCCGTGCGACACGTTCTCGGTCGGCGCCTGCGTTTCGGGCACCTCGTTGGTGTTCGCGGGCTCCGACTCGGAGCATGCCGTCAACACCGAGAGGAGGGCCGCCGCGGCTGCCACGGCCAGCGTCGCGCGCGTGGTGGAAGTCACGCCATGCACTGTAGCGGCAGCACCGAACGTCAACCACTGACGTGCCGGTTGACCTGCCAATTCATCAGACTCTCAGGTGTTTGCACGCAACAGGTCCGGCCGCCGGTTCGGGAAAGTGGGACAGTATCGACATGTTGTGGGCGCTGCTGCGGCAGTACGCGCGGCCGTACCGTGGGCTGCTGGCGACCGTCGCGGCGCTTCAGGTGGTCAGCACGCTGGCGTCGCTGTACCTGCCGACCGTCAACGCCGCGATCATCGACGACGGCGTGGCTACCGGCAACCTTCGCATCATCGTCGAGTTGGGCGGCGTGATGCTCGCCGTCACCGCGCTGCAGGTGCTGTGCGCCGTCGGAGCGGTCTACTTCGGGTCGCGGGCGGGCATGGGGTTCGGCCGGGATCTGCGCAAGGCCATCTTTGACCACGTCACCGGCTTCTCGGCCGAGGAGACCTCCCGGTTCGGCGCGCCGTCGCTGCTGACCCGCACCACCAACGACGTCCAGCAGATCCAACTGCTGGTGCAACTGACCTGCACGATGCTGATCACCGCGCCGATCATGTCGGTCGGCGGCATCTTCATGGCGGTGCACCAGGACGCCGGCCTGTCGTGGTTGCTTCTGGTCAGCGTGCCGATACTGGCCGTGGCCAACTACTGGATCGTCTCGCACCTGCTGCCGATCTTCCGGCGCATGCAGCGGCTGATCGACGGCATCAACCGGGTGATGCGCGAGCAGTTGTCCGGCATCCGCGTCATCCGCGCGTTCACCCGGGAACCGTTCGAGCGCAGCAGGTTCGGGGTGGCCAATCAGCAGCTGGCCGACACCGCGCTGGAGGCGGGTCGCTGGCAGGCGCTGATGCTGCCGACGACCACGCTGGTGATCAACGTCTCCAGCGTGGCGTTGATCTGGTTCGGTGGCCTGCGCATCGACGCCGGCCAGATGCAGGTCGGCTCGCTGATCGCGTTCCTCGCCTACTTCATGCAGATCTTGATGGCGGTGCTGATGGCGACGTTCATCCTCGTCATCATCCCGCGCGCGTCGGTGTGCGCCGACCGGATCGGCGAGGTGCTCGACACCGAGCCCCAGATCAGGCGTCCCGAACATCCCGTGCGGCCGCGGGCCGCCCGCGGTGAGGTCAGGTTGCAGTCCGCGACGTTCAGCTATCCGGGCGCCGAACGTCCGGTGCTTCAGGATGTTTCGCTGACTGCGCGGCCCGGCACGATGACCGCCGTCGTCGGGTCGACGGGGTCGGGCAAGTCGACGTTGGTGTCGCTGATCTGTCGCCTCTACGACGTCACCGCCGGCGCGGTCCTGGTCGACGACGTCGACGTCCGCGATTACGACCCCGACGAGTTGTGGTCGACGATCGGCCTGGTGCCCCAGCGTGGCTACCTGTTCTCCGGCACGGTGGCCGACAACCTGCGCTACGGTGTGGCCCCGGGAGACGTTGCCACCGAGGAGCAGATGTGGGCGGCGCTGCGGGTGGCCGACGCCGAGGACTTCGTCCGCGCCCACCCGGAGGGCCTTTCCATGCGGGTCGCGCAGGGCGGCATCAACTTCTCCGGAGGACAGCGGCAGCGCCTGGCCATCGCGCGCGCAGTCATCCGCCGGCCCGCGATCTACCTGCTTGACGACGCGTTCTCCGCACTCGACGTGCACACCGACGCGCGGGTGCGTGCCGCGCTGCGTGAGTCGGCGGCGGACTGCACGCTCATCGTTGTCTCGCAACGCATTTCCACGGTCTGTGAGGCAGACCAGATCGTGGTGGTCGACGACGGGCGCGTCGTCGGCACCGGAACGCACGAGACACTGCTGACGCAGTGCACCGAGTACGCGCAGTTCGTCGACTCGCAGGCGATGACCGCAGGGGTGGGTGGGCTCACCGCTAGCGAGGGGAGCGGCTCATGACCGGCCCGACGACCCGCCCCATCCGCGGCGTGGCCGAACCGCCCGCGGAGCGGTCACGAGACTTCACCGGTTCGGCGATCCGGTTGGTCAAACGGCTGACGCCGCAGCGCGCACTGACCGCGTCGGTGATCGTGCTGGGTATCGGCGGCATCGTCGTCGGTGTGGTCGGGCCGCGCATCCTGGGCCACGCGACGGACCTGTTGTTCAACGGCGTCATCGGTCGCCAACTGCCCGCCGGCCTGACCAAGGAGCAGGCCATCGCGGCGGCCAGGGCTCGCGGTGACAACACGTTCGCCGATCTGCTGTCCGGGATGAACGTGGTACCCGGCCAAGGCGTGGATTTCGGCGCCGTCGGCCGCACACTGCTGCTCGCGCTGGGCCTGTATCTGGTGGCCGCGCTGATGGTGTGGCTGCAGGCGCGTCTGCTGATCGTCGCGGTACAGCGCACGATGGTGGCGTTGCGCGCTGATGTGCAGAAAAAGATCCACCGGATGCCGTTGTCCTACTTCGACTCCCGTCAACGTGGCGAGGTGCTCAGTCGCGTCACCAACGACGTGGACAACATCCAGACCTCGCTGTCGATGACCATCAACCAGTTGTTGACCTCGGTGCTGACGGTGTTCGCCGTGTTGGTGATGATGCTGACGATCTCGCCGCTGCTGACGTTGCTCACCGTCGTCACGGTGCCGCTGTCGCTGTGGGCGACGCGGTTGATCGCCCAGCGGTCCCAGCGGCTGTTCGTCGCCCAGTGGGCCAACACCGGGCGGCTCAACGCGCACATCGAGGAGACCTACAGCGGCTTCACCATCGTCAAGACCTTCGGACACCGCGCCCACGCCCAAGAGCAGTTCGAACAGTTCAACGAGGACGTATACCGCAGCAGCTTCGGCGCGCAGTTCTTCTCCGGCCTGGTCGGGCCCGCCACCACGTTCATCGGCAACCTCAGCTACGTCGCGGTAGCGGTGGTCGGCGGGTTGCAGGTGGCCACCGGCCAGATCACGCTCGGCAGCATTCAGGCGTTCATCCAGTACGTCCGGCAGTTCAACCAGCCGCTGACCCAGGTCGCCGGTATGTACAACACGCTGCAGTCCGGGGTGGCCAGCGCCGAGCGGGTGTTCGACCTGCTCGACGCCGAAGAGGAGCCACGCCTCGACGACGACGACGCCGCGGCGGCGGCGCGAACGTTGATTACCGCGCGAGAAATCCCCGAAATTTCGAGCGGTAATCAACGTTCGCGCGACGCCACTGAGCGCGACGCCACTGAGCGCGACGCCACTGGCCGCGACGCCACTGGGCGCGAAACCACGGGGCGGGTGGAGTTCCGCAACGTCACGTTCGGGTATGTGCCGGACACGCCGGTGATCGAAGACCTGTCGCTGATCGCCGAACCGGGCAGCACGGTGGCGATCGTCGGGCCGACGGGTGCGGGCAAGACCACGCTGGTGAACTTGTTGATGCGGTTCTACGACGTCGACTCCGGTCAGATCCTCATCGACGGGGTGGACATCTCGACGGTCAGCCGCGAGTCAGTGCGCTCGCGCATCGGGATGGTGCTGCAGGACACCTGGCTGTTCGGCGGCACCATCTACGACAACATCGCCTACGGCAGACCCGACGCAAGAGAAGACGAGGTCATCGAGGCGGCCAAGGCGGCATACGTCGACCGGTTCGTGCACATGCTGCCCGACGGCTACCAGACCCGGGTCAGCGACGACGGCGGCAACATCAGCGCCGGCGAGAAGCAGCTCATCACGATCGCTCGGGCAGTGCTGTCGCGCCCGCAGCTGCTGGTTCTCGACGAGGCGACCAGTTCGGTCGACACCCGCACCGAACTTCTGATCCAGCAGGCGATGGCCGAGTTGCGCCGCGACCGAACGAGTTTCATCATCGCCCACCGACTTTCGACGATCCGCGACGCCGATGTCATCGTCGTGATGGAATCGGGTCGCATCGTCGAACGCGGCAGCCACGCCGACTTGCTTGACCGCCGCGGCCACTACTGGGCGATGACGCAGGTCTGAGACATCAGGAAGTCGACATGAGCTCCGAAACCGTCTACACCTTCTGCCGCTACTGCCTGGCCAGCTGTGGCATCGAGGTGACCGTCGCCGACAACCGCGTCACCCGGATCTCGCCCGACAAGAGCAATCCCCACAGCTGGCAGGACTTCTGCGCGAAGGGCCGCACCGCCGGCGAACTCGTCGAGCATCCGCGGCGCATCGTCAACCCGATGCGCCGGGTCGGGGACGGCTATGTCGAGGCCACCTGGGACGAGGCGATCGCCGACATCGCCGACCGGATGACTGCGATCATCGACGCCGACTGTCCCGATGCGGTGGGCGTCTACTACGGCAACCCGTCCGGCTTCTCGTCGTCGAACCTGATCTTCATGAACGGTTGGCTGGACGCGATCGGCACCCGCAGTAGGTACTTCGTCGGCTCGATCGACCAAAACGCCATGCATGTGGTCGCCGAGGCCATGTACGGCTCCACGCTGATGGCGCCGGTGTCCGACGTCGACAACTGCGACTACTTCGTGCTGGTCGGCACCAATCCCGCAGTGAGCGCCTGGAATTGGCTGGAAACGGTGCCCGGTGGTTGGCGTCGGGCGTTGGACCGGCAGAAGCAGGGCGCCACGATCGTGGTCGTCGATCCGGTGCGCACCGAAACCGTGCAGAAGGCCGACGTTCACCTGGCGGTACGGCCCGGACAGGACTGGGCGCTGCTGCTGGCGATGGTCAAGGTGATCCTCGACGAGGGCCTCGAACATCGGCAGGACTGCGTCGAACTCGCCACCGGCGTCGACGCGTTGCGTGCTCTTGTCGCCGACGCCGATCTCGATGACCTGGCGGCGCGCTGCGACATCCCTCGCGAGCGCATCGAGTCGGTGGCCCGCGGGTTCGCCGCGGCCCGCGCGGCGATGGTGGTCACCCGCACCGGGGTGTCCATGCATGTCGCGGGCACGATCGGCGAGTGGCTCGGCCACGCCCTCAACGTGATCACCGGGCGGATGGACCGGCCCGGCGGCCGCCGCTTCGAGCCCGGCTATGTCGACGCGCTGCGACTGTCCGCGATCAAGGCCAAGCCGCACGCCAACCGGCTGTCCGGCCGCGAGATGGTGGCCAACGCCCACGCGCTCAGTGAACTGCCCGACGAGATCACCACACCGGGCAGCGGCCAGATCCGGGCGCTGGTCATCAACTGCGGCAACCCGGTGGTGTCCGGCCCCGACGGCGCCAAACTCGACGAGGCGCTGGCGCAGTTGGACCTGCTGGTGGCGATCGACTTCGTGCAGCGCGAAAGCCATCGCCACGCGCACTGGCTGCTGCCCGCGGTGCACTGGCTGGAGCGTGCCGACCTGCTGGCCGTCACCAGCAACTTCCACGACCAGCCGTATGTGCAATACGGGGTCCGAGCCGTCGAACCGCCGCCGGGCGCACGCCAGGAGTGGCGGATCTTCGTCGACCTCGCGCTCGCGATGCGCAAACCACTGTTCGGCGCGAAGGGGCTCAACGCCTTCATCAACGCCACCCGGCGGGCGGCCCGGTTGACGCGCAGACCGGCCCTCGAGTTCACCCCGCACTGGATCGACCGGCTGCTGCTGGCGACCGGGCGAAAGTTCAACGGCCGCAGGATCAAGTGGCGCGACGTGGTGGCACATCCACACGGCTGGGTGCTCGGCCCGCGCGAGTTCGGCCACTTCAAAGAGGCGCTACGAACCCCGGACAAGATGGTGCACGCGGCACCGCCGGAGTTCGTCGCGCGCACCACGGAACTGCTCGCCCAACCGCACCCCGCCGCTCCTACCGACTATCCGTTCCAATTGGCCAATCGGCGCAACCGGCATTCGATGAATTCCTGGCTCAACGACTTGGCGGGTCTGCACCCGTCAGGCAAGGACAACGATGTGGTCATCCACCCCAAGGACGCCGCGAACCTCGGCGTCAGCGACGGTGATCTGGTCAGGGTGTTCTCGCCTGTCGGAGCGCTCGAACTGAAGGCGACGGTGAACGACACTCCACGCGAAGGTGTGGTCATCGTCGACCATGGCTGGGGGTCAAGGGTTTTCGATCCACGGGGCCGCTCGGCACCGGTGTCCTACGGCGTGAACCGCAACCTGCTGGTCGACGGCGCCGTGCTCGATCCGCTGTCGCAGACCTCGGCGTTGAGTTCGCAGTACGTCGGCGTACAGCGCGTCTAGAGCTGCGGGCCCTGCGCGCGCAGATCGTCGACGGTGCGCATCGCGTCGCGCAACTGACCCAGCCACTCGTCGGCGTGTTCACCGACGAGCCGCACCGACCACGCCAGCGCGTCCGAGCGGGACCGGGCGACGCCGGCGTCGACCAGCGTGTCGAGCACCTGGCGTTCCGGCTGCCGAAGCCGCGTCATGACGGGAACACTCAAGTGGGTGAACAGGATTCGTTGCGGCGATGCCTCGTCACCGACCTCCACGCCCCAGGCCACCTTGCGCCCATATCTGGCCTCGGCCTCGTCGGCGATGCGCATCCGCTCGCCCCGGGTCTCCTCGCGGAAGCGCGCGACTCTGCCGGATGCGTGGGCTTCGCTTTCCGGCTCGTCGCCCTCGGCCGCGGGCAGCCGGCCGACGACGGTGATCTCTTCGCGATCGACGACGACCGTGGGATCGCCCTCGAACCAGCCCTCGGGCAGCCGGCCGGCGAACCATTCGGCCGCGTCCCCGGCGTCGGGTTGGGCGGCCTGCTGCCAGCCGCCGGATCGGCCGGAGCGCCGGCCGTGCAGGTGATGATGTCGCATGATTACATGCTTACAACATTACAAGCCAGATGGAACGGCTTTCACCGCAGGCGAACGCGCGTGCCGCCTAACCGCGCTTCATCACCACGGCGGCGCCGCCGGCCACCACCAGGCCGATCAGGAGCAGCACCGCCAACACCTCGCTGACGAAGACCCACACCAGCACGAGGCCGACGAGCACCGGCGACGCGACGAACAGCGCCATGCCGGGATGCTGCCTGAGCACCGCGAGGGCGCTTTGCGCGCGGACCCGGTCGATTTCCTTTGCCATGCCACAAGAATGCCAGTGGCCGACACAAGTCTTGGCATTAGTTTGGATGTCATGGCAGGACCCGACGGCGGCAGCTGGCAACCCGACCCCGAAGGCCGCTACGAGTTCCGCTGGTGGGACGGCCGGCAGTGGACCGATCAGGTGTCGCACCGCGGTCAGGTCAGCCGGGCGCCGATGGGCGGCGCTCCCCCGCCCGCACAACCCGTCGGCGGCGGCGACGGGTTCGCGGGCATCAGCGGCGAACTGGTCGACGGTCGGTTCAGCGAGAAGGAAGCCAAAGCGATCGCGAACCAGAACACCAAGATGCTGCGGGTGCGTCTCGGTGAGCCGTTCTTCGCGCGCCAGGGCTCGATGGTCGCCTACCAGGGCAATGTGGACTTCGCGTTCGAGGGCGGCGGGGCGTCGCGCTTCATCAAGAAGGCGCTGACCGGCGAGGGCCTGCCGTTGATGCGATGCCAGGGCCAAGGCGACGTGTTCCTTGCCGAGCGGGCCTACGACGTGCATCTGCTGAACCTGTCGAATGCGGGCTTGTCGATCAGCGGCAAGAACGTCCTCGCGTTCTCCTCGAGTCTGGACTGGAACATCGAGCGGGTGCGGGGCGGCAGCATCGCGGCGGGCGGTCTGTTCAACACGACGCTGCGCGGTACGGGCTGGGTGGCGCTGACGACCGACGGCCCGCCTGTCGTGCTCGATGCGGCCGAGGCGCCGACGTTCGCCGACACCAACGCGGTGGTGGCGTGGTCGGCGAACCTGCAGACCCAGCTGAAGACGAGCTTCAAGGCGGGGGCGTTGATCGGGCGCGGTTCCGGAGAGGCGATCCAGGTGTCGTTCTACGGCCAGGGGTTCGTCATCGTGCAACCCTCCGAGGGCACGCCGACGGTCGCCGGGCAGTAGTCACATCTCCAGCAGCACGGTCACCGGGCCGTCGTTGACGAGGTCGACGTGCATGTGCGCACCGAAGACGCCGCATTCGACGTGCGCCCCCAGGTCCCGCAGCGCCTCGGCGAAGGACGAGACGAGCGGCTCGGCGACCGCACGCGGCGCCGCGGCGTTCCACGCCGGCCGCCTACCCTTGGCGGTGTTGGCATACAGCGTGAACTGGCTGACGACCAGGATCGGGGCACCGACGTCGCTCGCCGAGCGTTCGTCATCGAGAATCCTCAGCTGCCAGAGTTTCTCGGCCATCCGACGGGCCTTGTCGGCGTCGTCGTCGTGGGTGACGCCGACCAGCGCGAGCAGCCCCTGCCCCGGTGGCCGGATCTCGCCGACCACCTCGCCGTCGACTCGAACGGCCGCCGTCGTCACCCGCTGCACCAGCACGCGCATGGTCGCTGATGCTGCCATGGGCCCGCGGACGTAACCCTTTCGGCCCATACCCTACGGGGGTACAGTCCCGCGCATGAAACTCAACGCCATCGAGCGTGCGGCGATGAACAACCCGATACGCGCCGCCCACCAGCACCGTCGGGAAGCGGCATGGTTTCGCAGGCTCGCCGGGGGTGACCTGTCCGGGCAGCATGTGCTCGAGGTGGGCTGCGGCCGCGGAGTCGGGTCGGAGGTGATTCTCGACCGGCTCGGCGCCGACCGGGTGACGGCTTTCGACCTCGACGAGTCCATGGTCGAATTGGCGCGCCGCCGCCTCCATGGCAGGCCCGTGTCGTTGTCCGTCGGTGATGTCTGCGCGATCGGACAACCGTCGGCCTCGGTCGACACCGTCGTCGACTTCGGGATCATCCACCACGTTCCGGACTGGCAGGAATCCGTCGGCGAGATCGCGCGGGTGCTCAAGCCCGGCGGACTACTGCTGTTCGAGGAGCTGCCCGCCGGCGTGCTCGACAGCTGGGCGTTTCGCACCTTCACCGTTCATCCCCGGGACAACCGGTTCGAGGCGCCCGACTTCGCCGCCGAGTTGGCGCGGCACGGGTTACACGGCACGGGCGCCATCGAGCGGCGCCTCGGCGGGATGCTGTTCGTCGGGGCGGCCCGCAAGACCTGACCGCCCCTGTAGATACCCCAGGGGGGTATGTTATCTTGGAAGTTATGACAACAACGGTGACAGTGACGGGCATGACCTGCGGGCACTGCGTCTCGTCGGTGCGCGAAGGGATCAGTGAGATTCCCGGGGTGACCGCCGTCGACGTCGACCTCGCCACTGGAACGGTCACCATCGACAGTGAGCAGGCCGTCGACCCCGCCGCGGTCAAGAACGCCGTGGAAGAGGCCGGCTATCAGCTGGCCGGCCGATGAGCACGGCCCCTTCGACCGCAGTCGTCGAGCTCTCGATCGACGGAATGACGTGCGCGTCGTGCGCGAACCGGATCGAACGCAAACTCAACAAGATCGACGGCGTCGCCGCGACGGTCAATTTCGCGACCGAGAAGGCCCGCGTCGAATATCCCGACGACATCTCGCCCGACCGGCTGGTGGCCACCGTCGAGGAGGCCGGCTACCGAGCGCATCTGCCAGGTCCTGATCCGGCAGAATCCGCCGAGGACCACCTCGACGACCCGACCGCACCTGCGCGGCAACGGCTTTTGATCAGCGCCGCGCTGACGCTACCGGTGATCGCGATGGCGATGGTGCCCGCGTTGCAGTTCACCAACTGGCAGTGGCTGTCGCTGACCCTGGCCGCGCCGGTGGTGGTGTGGGGCGCGTGGCCATTTCACAAGGCCGCCTGGACGAACCTGCGCCACCGCACCGCGACGATGGACACGCTGGTGTCGATGGGGACGCTCGCGGCGTTGGGTTGGTCGGTGTACGCGTTGTTCTGGGGCACCGCCGGCACACCGGGAATGACGCACGGCTTCGAGTTGACGCTCAGCCGCACCGACGGCAGCGGCAACATCTATCTGGAGGCCGCCGCGGGCATCACCACGTTCATCCTGGCCGGCAAGTACTTCGAGGCCCGGTCCAAGCGGCGCGCGGGTGCGGCGCTGCGGGCCCTGTTCGAGCTCGGCGCCAAGGAAGTCATGGTGCGCAGAAGCGGTGTGGAGCATCGCATTCCGATTGAGCAGTTGGCTGTCGGCGACGAGTTTGTGGTGCGCCCCGGCGAGAAGGTCGCGACCGACGGGGTGGTGGTCGAGGGCCACTCCGCGGTCGACGTCTCGATGCTGACCGGCGAGTCGGTGCCGGTGGACGTCGCTGTCGGCGATCAGGTGTTCGGCGCGACGGTCAATACCGACGGCCGGTTGGTGGTGCGGGCGAACCGGATCGGGGCAGACACGCAGCTGGCTCAGATCGCGCAGATGGTCGAGGACGCCCAGAGCGGAAAGGCCGACGCGCAGCGCCTGGCCGACAGAATCTCCGGCGTCTTCGTGCCGATCGTCATCGCGCTGGCGGCGGCGACGCTGATCTTCTGGCTCGTCACCGGCGCGTCGGCCGCGATGGCCGTCACCGCAGCGGTGGCGGTGCTGATCATCGCCTGTCCCTGCGCTCTGGGACTGGCCACCCCGACCGCGTTGATGGTGGGCACCGGCCGCGGTGCGCAACTGGGCATCTTGATCAAGGGCCCGGAGGTGCTGGAGTCGACGCGCCGCGTGCGCACGATCGTGCTGGACAAGACCGGCACCGTCACCACCGGCACCATGACGCTGCTCGACGTCGTCGCGGCCGACGACGAGCGTCCCGACGAAGTGCTGCGGATGGCCGGTGCGCTGGAAATCTCGTCCGAGCACCCCATCGCCAAGGCAATCGCCTCGGCAGCGCTGGACAAGTTCGGCGAACTGCCCGCCGCCGAGGAGTTCACCAACATCCGCGGGCTCGGCGTCACCGGCGTGGTCGAGGGCCGCGACGCCGTGGTCGGACGGGCGCGGCTCGTCGGCGACCTGCCCGACGAGCTGTCCGCGGCGCTGCGCCGCGCGGAGGCCGACGGCAGCACCGCGGTGGTGGCCGGATGGGACGGCAGGGCTCGCGGTGTGCTGGTGGTCGCCGACGCCGTCAAGCCGACGGCCGCCGACGCCGTCGGGCAGTTGCGCGCGCTGGGGCTCAGACCGGTCATGGTCACCGGTGACAACGAGGCCGCCGCCCGCACGGTCGCCGGACAGGTCGGCATCGACGATGTCTTCGCCGGGGTGCTGCCGGAGGAGAAGGTGGCGATCGTGCAGCGGCTGCAGGCCGACGGCGACGCGGTCGCGATGGTCGGTGACGGCGTCAACGACGCGGCCGCGCTGGCCACCGCGGACCTCGGCCTGGCGATGGGAAGTGGCACCGATGTCGCGATCGAGGCCGCCGACCTGACCCTGGTTCGTGACGACCTGCGCGCGGTGCCCGATGCGATCCGGTTGTCGCGCAAGACATTGGCCACCATCAAGGGCAACTTGTTCTGGGCGTTCGCCTACAACGTCGCTGCGCTGCCGCTGGCGGCGGCCGGCCTGCTCAACCCGATGATCGCCGGCGCCGCAATGGCTTTCAGCTCGGTCTTTGTGGTCAGCAACAGCCTGCGGCTGTTCCGGTTCAAGCCGTCGCGCTAGCCCGTGACAAGTTCGGGGTGAAACGTGGCCGCCATCCGGCGCAGCCCATCGCGCCAGTCGACTGTGGTGCCGCCGATCAGCTCACCCATCAACGTGACGTCGATGGGGTTGCCGCGCAACGCCTGAGCGCTTTCGGTGAACACCGGTTGTTTCCCGAACAGTGAGCCGAGATAGCCGCACCACTCCTGGATGCTGACGATCTGGTCGCTGGCCCAATTGACGGTCGGGGCCGGGACGGCGGCGGCGGCCAACAACCGCGGAATGGTCGCGATGATGTCGTCCTCGTGCATGAGGTTGTATCGGGCCGGCCCTGGCGGTACCGGGATCGGGGTGTCCGCCAACATCATCTCCATGTGGAAGAACGGCCACCCGCCGTTGTTCCCGTAGGGCACGTTGAGCCGCGCGATGATGCTGGGCACGCCGAGTGCGCGTGCCATCGAACGGACCACCGCCTCCCCTGCGATCTTGGAGATCGAATACGTGGGAAACAGCGGCTTGTGGTTGTCGCCCAGCGCCGCTCGCTCGGTGCGCAGTTCGTCGTCGGGCGGGTCGTAGACCGCCGCCGACGAGCAGTGCAGAAACCCACGGGCGCCGCGACAGTGGGCCATCAGCAGGCCCACGGATTCCGCGTTGGCGGCCAGATCTTTGTCCCACCGGCCGCTCTTGGCCACCGCCAGATTGATCACGTAGTCGAAGTCGGCGGGGATCGCACTGAAATCGCCTGCCGCCAAGTTGACCGTCTCGCACCGCACCCCGGCCTTCTCCAGGTCGGCGCGCGCGGCGGGGTCGGTGAACCGGGCGATGCCCCACACCTCGTTGTCGGCGGCCAGCGCCGTCGCGACGGGCTTGGCGACCTGCCCCGTCGGCCCGGTGATCAGAACCTTCGCATCACGCATCGGCGACTACAGCGTCGCCGTCAGCGGCCCGAGCACCTGACACTCGGGTGAGGTGGCGTCGGTGAACACCGCACCGCAGCCGCGTCCGCTCGAGACGTAGGTGGTCCCAGGCTGATAGGAGCCGAAGTACACCTGCGCGGAGGCCTGGCCTCTGGACTGGGTGCACTTGCCTTCACCGCCCTGGACGTGCACGCAGGCGACGCCGTACTCGGGCCGGAAGGGTCCCGCGCAGCCGACGGGGGTGACCGTGGCGGTGACCTGTGCGACCCCTTCGACATGCGCGATCTGAGGCGGTGAGAGCGTGAACGCGCAGGGCGGAACGGGCTGCGCCTGGGCCAGGCTCGCGGTCGCGATCCCACCGAGGACGGCGCCGACGCCCATCCCCACGGCCATCAGAGTCCGGATCATTCCTGGATGGTAGATGACGGGATGAAGCTGTACGGCGGAAGTCGTTTCGGCTAGT
>NZ_JBEFST010000026.1:0-79740 GCF_053483675.1 Mycolicibacterium sp. XJ1819
CGGGGAGGTTGTCCGTGGGGCTCTGCGACGACTCCCACTTCGCCTGCAGCGCGCGGGTCACACGAGTGCCCGCGGGATAGTCGAGTTGGAACGTCTCGCCGTTGTCGGCTTCGAAGGTGACGACGAACGTCGCGGGGCCGCCGGACGCTTCCTTGTGCACCACCTTGTACGGCCGGGCGTCCTCGGAGCCCCGGGATACCAGCACCACGTCGCCGGGCGCCACGTCATCGATGCGGTCGTCGCGGGAGATGTTCGACATCTCTTCACGGTAGCGCCGCCGATCACGTGGGCCCGTGCGCGCAGGCCCCCGTCGACGAAATCGGCTGAAACGGAAACGATTCCGGGGCCGGGAGTGTGGCCACAATCACGTTCGGTTAGCTTGTCTTTACACCGCACAACACCGAGAATTGAACAGGTAATCTGGACTGACTCCAAACTAGACAAAAGGACGGTGTGTCAACTATGGCGTTGCTGACAATCGGTGACCAGTTTCCCCGTTACGACATGACGGCGGTCATCGGTGGCGACCTGTCACAGGTCGACGCGAAGCAGCCCGACGACTACTTCACCCGTGTGACCAGCGAAGATCACGAGGGCAAGTGGCGGATCGTCTTCTTCTGGCCGAAGGACTTCACCTTCGTGTGCCCGACGGAGATCGCCGCGTTCGGAAAGCTCAACGAGGATTTCGAGGACCGCGACGCGAAGGTGATCGGTGTCTCCGTCGACAACGAGTTCGTCCACTTCCAATGGCGCGCCCAGCACGAGGATCTCAAGAAGCTGCCGTTCCCGATGGCTTCCGACCTCAAGCGTGAGCTGTCGCAGGCCGCGGGTGTGCTCAACGCCGACGGTGTGGCAGACCGGGCGACCTTCATCATCGACCCCAACAACGAGATTCAGTTCGTGTCGGTGACCGCCGGGTCGGTGGGCCGCAACGTCGACGAGGTGCTGCGGGTGCTCGACGCCCTGCAGTCCGACGAGCTGTGCGCCTGCAACTGGAAGAAGGGCGATCCCACGATCAAGCCGGCCGAGCTTCTCGCCGAGGCGGTGTAACCGTGAGCATCGACAACATCAAGGAGGCGCTGCCGGAGTACGCCAAGGATCTCAAGCTCAATCTCAGCAGCATCGTCAAGACCACCGAGCTGTCCGAACAGCAGTTGTGGGGTGCGTTGGTGGCAACCGCGGCGGCAACCAAATCCGAACGGCTGCAGCGGGAGATCAACGAAGACGCGCTGGGCATCCTCAGCGAGCAGGCCTACAACGCCGCGCTCGGCGCGGCGGCCATCATGGGGATGAACAACGTCTTCTACCGCACCAAGGGCCAGCTCGACGGGGCCTACGACGATCTGCGGGCCGGCTTGCGAATGAACATCATCGGTAACCCCGGTGTCGCCAAGGAAGACTTCGAGCTGTGGTCGTTGGCGGTGTCGGCCATCAACGGCTGTGGGCACTGCGTGACCGCGCATGAGAAGACCCTCCGCGACGCGGACGTCTCTCGGACGGCGATCTTCGAGGCGATCCGCCTGGCCGCGATCGTCTCCGGCGTCGCTCAGGCGCTGCAGACCGCAGAGGTACCGACCGGGGTCTGATCACGACACCACAGAAGCGGGGGCACCCATGGGTGCCCCCGCTTTTTGTGCGGCGAGGCCCTCCCCGGGAAGACGGTCGGGGAGGGCCTCTTTGGAGAGTGGCTCAGGGCTGGTATCCGGGCTGCAGGTTCATCAGATGGACGATGCGGTTGTGGTGGTGGGTGCCGGGCAGCGCCTGCGGCGCGGGATGGGCGTGCACCTGCGGGGTGGCCACGATGTTGGGGTGCGGCTGGGAGTAGGTGCCTGCGCTGGCCGTGCCCGCCAGTCCGAGGGCGGCGCCGCCGATGATCCCGGCCGCCATGACCGGCAGGGCGAAGTAGCGGGCGAAGCGAGCGGTCTGGGTGGTGGTGTCGGTGGTCATTTCGGTTCTCCTGTGTGAGTGGGTTTTTCGGTTGTCTGCCACGGTGTTCCGGCGATGACTCAAGGTTGCGGCACGGCGAACCGTTTGTATGTCGGGCGATGGGGGGTGGTGACGGATGAATCCGGTGTCCCCCAATCGGAGGAACGCGGGGCATTTGCTATGTCAAGCTGAACGTTGTGGCGTCGGGGGTGACCAGTGAAAAGGTGCGGGTGGTCGTGGGTGACGACCATCCGATGTTCCGCGAGGGCGTGGTGCGGGCGTTGACGTCGAGCGGGCAGATCGAGGTGGTCGCCGAGGCCGAGAACGGCACGACGGCGCTGGCGGCCATCCGCGCGCATCAGCCGCAGGTCGCCCTGCTGGACTACCGCATGCCGGGCATGGACGGCGCCGAGGTAGCCGCCGCGGTGAACCGCGACCAGTTGCCCACCCGGGTGCTGCTGGTGTCCGCGCATGACGAATCGGCGATCGTGTTCGGGGCGCTGCAGCAGGGCGCGGCCGGGTTTTTGCCCAAGGAGTCCAGCAGGGCCGAACTGGTGGACGCCGTGCTGAACTGCGCCAAGGGCCGCGATGTGGTGGCTCCCAGCCTCGCCGCCGGGTTGGCAGGCGAGATCCGCAGGCGGGCCGAACCCGAGGGCCCGATGCTCAGTCCCCGTGAGCGCGAGGTCCTTCGGCTCATCGCCGCGGGCAGCAGCGTCCCCGCCATGGCCAAGGAGCTCTACCTGGCCCCCTCGACCGTCAAAACCCATGTGCAGCGGCTCTACGAGAAGCTGGGTGTCAACGACCGCGGCGCGGCGGTTGCCGAGGCGATGCGCCGCAAGCTGCTGGACTGACGTGCGGGACCGGACGGACCGCGTCGCAGACTTCTTCACCGCGGAGCCGGTGCGGGTCACCGCGGTGCTGCGCCTGCCGCTGATCGGATTGATCGCGCTGTTGGTGTGGTTGTGGGAGGTCGACCACTGGCTGCCCGTCGTGTACCTGGTGGTGCTGGGGGCCTACGCCGCCGCGGCGCTGGTGTGGCTGGCCGTCGTGCTGCGCGGCCCGGTGCCGCGCTGGGCGGGCTGGTCTTCGACCGCGGTGGACATGCTGGTGGTGCTGGTGCTGTGTCTGGTGTCCGGCGGCGCGACAGCGGCGCTGTTGCCGGTGTTCTTCGTGCTACCGATCGCGGTGGCGTTCCAGGACCGCCCGGGGTTGACGGCGATCCTCGGCACCGGCACCGCGCTGGGCTACCTGGCGGTGTGGATCGTCTACTCCAAACGCGACGACAGCGTCGGCCTGCCCGACTTCGTCTACACCCACGTGGGTTTCCTGTTGTGGGCGGCCGCCGCGGCCACCGGCCTGTGCCTGGTGTTGGTGCGCAGGCAGGCGCGGGTCAGAAAGCTGCAACACGTTCGCCGTCAACTTGTCTCCGAGGCGATGCAAGCCGACGAGCGACACAACCGCGAAGTCGCCGAGCATCTGCACGACGGCCCGCTGCAGACCCTGCTGGCCGCCCGGCTCGACCTCGACGAGGTGCGCGAGCGCACCGGGGACCCTGCGCTGGAGTCCGTGCATAGCGCGCTGCAGCAGACCGCGGCCACGCTGCGCTCGACGGTGACCGAGCTGCATCCGCAGGTGCTGGCCCAGCTCGGCCTGACCGCCGCGGTGCGAGAACTGGTGCGCCAGTTCGAGGCTCGCGGTGACTATTCGGTGGTGGCCGATCTCGACGAGGTCGGCAAGCCGGAGTCCCAGCAGCTGTTGTACCGGGCCGCCCGTGAGCTACTGGCCAACGTCCACAAGCACGCCCGCGCGACGAATGTTCGGGTGGGATTGACACGGTCGGGCGACCGCATCGTGTTGACCGTCTCCGACGACGGCGCGGGCTTCGACGCCTCCACCCTCGAGCGGTACGTCGCCGACGGACACATCGGCCTGGGATCGCTGCTTGCGCGGTTCCACGCGATGGGCGGCGCGATGGAGGTGAGCTCGGTGCCGGGCTACGGCACACAGGTGACGGTCACCTCACCCCGCGAAACTCCCCGCGAGCAGACATAAAATCCGCAAATTCGGCCCAGTTTGGCGGACTTTGCGTCTGCTCGCGCATGTAAAAGGGGGTGCGCTAGGAAGTGAGGCCGCGGGCGATGACCAGCCGCTGAATCTGGTTGGTGCCCTCGAAGATCTGCATGATCTTCGCCTCGCGCATGTAGCGCTCGACGCGGTAGTCGCGGGTGTAGCCGACGCCGCCGAAGACCTGCACCGCGTCGGTGGTGACCTTCATCGCGGCGTCGGTGGCGACGAGTTTGGCGACGCTGGCCTGTTGCGAGTACGGCCGGTCGGCGTCGCGGCGGCGCGCGGCGTCCAGGTAGGTCGCCCGGGCGCTGGCCACCGCGGCGGCCATGTCGGCGAGCAGGAACCCCAGGCCTTGATGGTCGATGATCTTGCGGCCGAACGTCGTTCGCTCGTTGGCATACGTCACGGCCTCGTCCAGCGCGGCCTGCGCCAAACCCGTCGCGACGGCGGCGATGCCCAGCCGCCCGGAATCCAGTGCCGAGAAGGCGATCTGAAGCCCCTGACCTTCCTCGCCGATCAGCCGCTCGGCATCGACACGGGCGTTGTCGTAGAACGCCGAGGTGGTCGGCACGGCGTGCAGCCCCATCTTCTCCTCGGGCTTGCCGAAGCTCAGCCCGTCCAGGCCGCCCGGGACCAGAAAACACGAGATTCCCCGCGACCCTTCGCCGGTGCGGGCGAACAGCGTGTAGAAGTCGGCGCGCCCGCCGTGGGTGATCCACGACTTCGAGCCGCTGACGACGTAGCCGTCCTCGCCCCGGGTCGCCTTGCACTGCAGGGCGGCGGCGTCCGAACCGGCCTGGGGTTCGGACAGGCTGTAGGCGCCGATCTGATCACCACCGAGCATCCCGGGCAGCCAGCGTTGCTTCTGCTCGTCGGTGCCGAAGGCCAGCAGCGGGTGCGACGACAGGCTGTGCACACTGACCGCCACCGCCACCGATGCCCAGCGTGCCGCGATCTCCTCGAGCACCTGCAGGTACACCTCGTAGGGTTGGTCGCCACCGCCCCACTCCTCGGGCTGCGGCAGGCTCAGCAGCCCGGCCTCGCCGAGTTGGGCGAACACGCCCTCGGGGTACGTCTCGGCCTTCTCGTGCTCATCGACGATCGGGTCGAGCACCTTGTCGGTGATGTCGCGGGTCAGCGCGATCAGGTCGTGTGCTTCGTCAGTGGGTAACAGTCGATCGACCGGCATGCCTACAGACCCTAGTGACCGGCGTGCACCGCTTCCGACAGCGCGGCGTTGATGGCGTCCACCCGGTCCCTGGCGTCGCCGAACAGCATCTGGGTGTTCTCCCGGAAGAACAGCGGGTTCTGCACGCCGGCATAGCCCGACGCCATCGACCGTTTGAACACGATGACGTTTGCCGCGTTCCACACCGTCAGCACCGGCATGCCCGCGATCGGGCTGCCCGGGTCCTCGGATGCGGCCGGGTTCACGGTGTCGTTGGCGCCGATGACCAGCACGACGTCGGTGTCGCCGAAGTCGTCGTTGATCTCGTCCATCTCCAGCACGATGTCGTAGGGCACCTTGGCCTCGGCCAGCAGCACGTTCATGTGGCCGGGCAGGCGACCCGCGACCGGGTGGATGCCGAACCGGACGTTGACGCCGCGGTCGCGCAGCTTGCGGGTCAGGTCGGCGACGCCGTACTGGGCCTGGGCGACGGCCATGCCGTAGCCCGGCGTGATGATCACCGAACTGGCCGACGCGAGCAGTTCCGCCGCGCCCTCGGCGTCGATCTCGCGGTGGGTGCCGTAATCCTTGTCGTCGGCGGGCCCGGCCTCGATCCCGAAACCACCGGCGATCACCGAGATGAACGAGCGGTTCATCGCCTTGCACATGATGTAGGACAGGTAGGCACCCGAGGAGCCGACCAGCGCGCCGGTGACGATCAGCAGGTCGTTGCCGAGCAGGAAGCCCGCCGCCGCCGCGGCCCACCCCGAGTAGCTGTTGAGCATCGACACCACCACCGGCATGTCGCCGCCGCCGATCGAGGCGACCAGATGCCAGCCGAGCAGCAGCGCCAGCACGGTGACCGCCACTAGAACCCACAGCTGCGGGTCGATCACGAACCAGACGGTCAGCGCCGCGAACACCACCAGGGCGCCGACGTTGAGGATGTTCTTTCCGGGCAGCATCAGCGGGGCCGACTTCATCCGGCCCGACAGCTTGAGGTTGGCCACGACCGAACCGGTGAACGTCACGGCACCGATGAACACGCCGATGACGACCTCTCCGGAGTGGATGCCGAGCATGCCTTCCTGGCCCATCTGGACGGCTTCGGCGCCGGCCGGGTCGGCCTCGACGTGCAGGTAGCCGTTCCAGCCGACCAACACGGCCGCCAGGCCGACGAACGAGTGCAGCAACGCGATCAATTCGGGCATGGCGGTCATCTCGACGATCCGCGCGCGCCACAACCCGATCGCCGCGCCGATGGCCATGGCCACCACCAGCAGACCCAGGCCCAGCGGCTCGATCTGGTGGTTGACGGCCAGCGCGATGGTCGCGACCAGAGCGATCGCCATGCCCCCGATGCCGAAACTGATGCCGGCGCGGGAGGTTTCGTGCTTGGACAGCCCGGCCAGGGACAGCACGAAGAGCAGCGCCGCGACGACGTACGCCGCGGTGGCGGTGGTCTCGAGACTGAACATTGGGTTAGCTCCTCGTGAACATGGACAGCATGCGGCGGGTCACCGCGAAACCACCGAAGATGTTGATGCTGGCGAGCAGGATCGCGGCGAAGGACACCGCGGTGATCACGGTGCCATTGCCCATGTCACCGTGGCCGATCTGCAGCAGCGCGCCGACGATGATGATGCCCGAGATGGCGTTGGTCACCGACATCAGCGGGGTGTGCAGCGCGTGGTGCACGTTGCCGATCACGTAGTAGCCGATCACGATCGCCAGCGCGAAAACCGTCAGGTGCACCTGCAGCGCCGCCGGTGACACCGCGATCAGCGCGAACACCGCCGCGGCCGCCGCGAACGTCAGGCCGAGCCGACGGGCGTTGGACATCGGTTCCTTGGCCGGTTTGGCCTCGACCGCGGCGGCGGGGGCCGCCGCAGGCGCCGCCGAAACCTGCACCGGTGGCGGCGGCCAGGTGACGTCGCCGTCGCGGACGACGGTCACCGAGCGCTGGACGACGTCGTCCCAGTCGAGGGTGAGCTGACCGTCCTTCTCCGGGGTGAGCAGCTTGAGCAGGTTGACCAGGTTGGTGCCGTACAGCTGGGAGGCGGTGGCGGGCAGCCGGCCGGCCAGGTCGGTGTAGCCGATGATCGTCACGTTGTTGTCGGTGACGACGGCCTGATCCTTGACCGTGCCCTCGACGTTGCCGCCGTTGGATGCGGCCATGTCGACGATCACGCTGCCCGGCTTCATCGAGGCCACCATGTCGGCGGTGATGATGCGGGGCGCCGGCTTACCCGGGATCAGCGCGGTGGTGATGATGATGTCGACGTCGGCGGCCAACTCGGCGTAGAGCGCGGCCTCGCGGGCCTTGTAGTCCTCGCCCATTTCCTTGGCGTAGCCGGTCTTGGAAATCTCAGCCGCCTCGGGGTCGACGGCGACGTACTCCCCGCCCAGGGACTTGACCTGGTCGGCGACCTCGGGCCGCGGGTCGGTGGCCTTCACGATCGCGCCGAGGCTGCCCGCCGCACCGACGGCGGCCAGCCCGGCCACGCCCGCGCCGACGACGAGCACCTTGGCCGGCGGCACCTTGCCCGCCGCGGTCACCTGCCCGGTGAAGAACCGCCCGAAGCTGTGCGCGGCCTCGACGACCGCGCGGTATCCGGCGATGTTGGCCATCGACGACAGCACGTCCAGCGACTGCGCCCGCGAAATACGGGGAACGGCGTCCATCGCCAGCACCGTGATGGGCCGTGCGGACAGCTTCTCCAGCAGGTCCGGGTTCAGCGCCGGCGAGATCAGGCTGACCAGCGTCGCACCGTCGCGCACGGCCGCGATCTCGGCATCGGTGGGTGCGTTGACCTTGAGCACGACGTCTGCGGCCAGCGCCTCTTCGGTGGTACCGACACTGGCGCCGGCCTCGACGTAGGCGGTGTCGGTGAAGCTGGAGGCGGCGCCGGCACCCGACTCGACGACGACGGAGTAGCCCAGTTTGACGAGTTGGCCGACGGTCTGCGGCGTGGCGGCGACGCGCGTCTCACCCGCGTGGGATTCGCGCGGTATCCCGATGATCATCCGGAGAGTGTGCCATTTGCGTTTCGGCGGCGCGCGTGCCCCTCCTGCGGTGTCGGTTCGCGCCGGTGACGGGCCGGGTCAGACCGCGTCGAGAGCGACGTTGCGACGTGGTGGGGCGTGGTTAGACCGGGGGGTAGGCGGGTGGCGGGTAGACGCCGCGCAGAATCCAGGCGAACCAGTTGATGCCGTACTCCAACTCGTCGCTCGCGTCATAGTCGGGGTTGGGATCCACGTCATCACCTCTCGCGCAACGGGCCGGTTTTGATTGGAGTCTAGACCGGCCGTCGTCGCGGCGATAGCCCGAGCACTTAGACTGCCAACCAGTTGATTGAACATAGAGTGAGTCATCATGCCCGCCTCGTCACCCGGAGCTTCGTCGAGCCCTAACGGGATGTCGCGTCGCGAAGAGTTGTTGGCCGTCGCCACCAAGCTCTTCGCCGCCCGCGGCTATCACGGCACCCGGATGGACGACGTCGCCGACGCCGTCGGCCTGAACAAGGCCACCGTCTACCACTACTACGCGAGCAAATCGCTGATCCTGTACGACATCTACAAGGGCGCCGCCGACTTCACCGTCGACGCGTTGCACGACAACCCGACGGCCTCGGCCCGCGAGACCATCTATCACTTCACCCGCCGTCTGCTGGTGGGCATCGCAGGCAACGTCGAACGCGCGGCGGTGTACTTCCAGGAGGGCCCCTACATCACCGAGTGGTTCACCGAGGACCAGGTGGCCTACATCCGGGAGAAGGAGACCCAGGTCTACGAGCACGTGCGCGACGTCATCGACCGCGGCATCGCCAGCGGCGAGTTCTACGACTGTGACTCCCATGTGCTCGCCCTCGGCTACATCGGTATGACGCTGGGCTCCTACCGGTGGCTGCGGCCCCAAGGCCGGCGCACGGCCCCCGAGATCGCGGTGGAGTTCAGCACCGCGCTGCTGCGCGGACTCATCCGCGACGAGACGGTGCGGGTCGCCTCCCCACTGGGCATCGACTTGGGCGACATCGACGACATCGGCGACATCGACGGCGTGCAGAAAGCCGCCCGCTAGACCGTCCGGAGGCGTCGATATGCTCGTGCGATGCCGCTGGTGAGCAAGACGGTCGAGGTGGCCGCCCCCGCCGACGCGATCATGGGGATCGTCGCCGATTTCGAGTCGTACCCGCTGTGGAACTCCGAGATCAAGGGCTGCTGGGTGCTGGCGCGCTACGACGACGGCCGACCCAGTCAGTTGCGCCTCGACGTGGTGGTGCAGGGCCAGTCCGGCACCTTCATCACCGCGGTGTACTACCCCGGCGAGAACCAGATCTACACGGTGCTGCAGCAGGGTGACCACTTCGCCAAGCAGGAGCAGAAGTTCTCCGTGGTGCCGATCGGCGCCTCGTCGTTGCTGACCGTCGATCTCGAGGTGGAGACCAAGCTGCCCATCCCGAACCAGATGGTCAAGAAGGCGATCGGCGACACGCTGGACTACCTGGCCGACAACCTCAAGTCCCGCGCCGAGCAACTGGCGAAGCCCTAGCCGTCAGTCCCACCGGCCCCTTTCCTCCAGCCAGGCGATCAACCGGTGGGCCCCGTCGGTGAACTCCGCGCGGGTCAGTCGCACGACGGTGTCGACGTCGCGCCGGCGCAGTGCGGCGATCAGCTCGCGGTGACCCGCGACGGAACCCGCGCCCCAGCGCGGATCGCCGGCGTAGATGTCGCCGGGTAGATACCGCGCGACGTGCAACAGAAACCACGCCAACTTGAGCCGGCCGGCGGCGCGATTGAACGCGCGGTGGAACGCGAACTCCGCGGCGGCGATCTCCTGCAGATCGGTGTTCTCGACGGCGACGGCCAGCGCGTCGTTGAGCCGCTCGAGGTCGTCGATCTGCGCGTCGGTGATCCGCCCGGCGGCCGTGGCCGCCAACTCCGCGGCGATGGTGGCCTGCAGCCAGAAGATGTCCTCGATATCGCGCCGGGTCAGCGGCACCACCACGTGACCGCGGTGCGGTTCCAACTGCACCATGCCCTCGCCGCGCAGCGTGCGCAGCGCCTCGCGCACCGGGGTGATGCTGACCCCGAGGCGGGCCGCGCTCTCGTCGAGCCGGATGAAGGTGCCGGGGCGCAGCACCCCGGTCATGATGTCTGCCCGCAACCGTGCGGCCACCTCGTCTGACAGCTGCTCGCGCCGCGGTCGTGGGCGGGGCTTGGCGGGGGCGTTCACGGCGTCTCCGGTCTGTCCGACCCCGGGCTTGTCCCGGAGCCACCGAGGCCATAGTGTGACCGGGGCAACACCATGTTTGATCAAATATCAAGACGGCGCAACCCAGGCAGAGGGGAGCAGTTGAGCGTTGACCGAGCCCGACCTCACCGCGCAGCCATATCTGGCGCGCCGGCAGAACTGGACTAATCAACTCTCACGGCACGCGCTGATGCAGCCCGAGGCCACCGCGCTGCGGTTTCTCGGCCACACCACGACCTGGGGTGAACTCGACCGTCGGGTGACGGCCCTGGCGGGCGCGTTGAGCCGTCGCGGGGTCGCGTTCGGTGACCGGGTGATGATCCTGATGCTCAACCGCACCGAGTTCATCGAAGCGTTCCTGGCGGCCAACAAGCTCGGCGCGATCGCGGTGCCGGTCAACTTCCGCATGACCCCGCCCGAGATCGCCTACCTGGTCAGCGACTGCGAGGCCCGGGTGGTGATCACCGAGTCGGTGCTGGCCGCGGTCGCCACCGCGGTCCGTGACATCGACCCCACGCTGCACACCGTGATCGTGGTGGGCGGCAGTGACGACGGTGCGGATGTGCTCGACTACGACGACCTGCTGGCCGAGGACGGCCCCGCGCCCGCCCCCGTCGACATCCCCAACGACTCGCCCGCGCTGATCATGTACACCTCGGGGACCACCGGCCGCCCGAAGGGTGCCGTGCTGACCCACACCAACATCGCCGGGCAGGCGATGACGAACCTGTTCACCACACACCCGCGGGCCACCGATGTCGGGTTCATCGGTGTGCCGCTGTTTCACATCGCGGGCGTCGGGAACATGATCAGCCCGCTTCAGTTGGGTTTGCCGACGGTGGTCTACCCGCTCGGCGCGTTCGACCCGGGCGCACTGCTCGACGTGCTCGAAGCCGAGAAGGTCACGTCGATGTTCCTGGTGCCCGCGCAGTGGCAGGCGGTGTGCGCCGAGCAGAAGATCCATCCGCGCAAGCTGGCCCTGCGGACCCTGTCGTGGGGTGCCGCGCCGGCGTCGGACACGCTGCTGCGGGACATGTTCGAGACCTTCCCCGGGACCCAGATCTATGCCGCGTTCGGGCAGACGGAGATGTCGCCGGTCACTTGTATGTTGTTGGCGGAGGACGCAATTCGCAAACTGGGCTCGGTCGGCAAGGTGATCCCCACGGTCGCGGCGCGCGTCGTCGACGACGAGATGAACGACGTCCCGGTCGGCGAGGTCGGCGAGATCGTCTACCGCGCACCCACGCTGATGGCCGGCTACTGGAACAACCCCCAGGCCACCGCCGAGGCGTTCGCCGGCGGGTGGTTCCACTCCGGTGACCTGGTCCGCCAGGACGAAGAGGGCTACGTCTGGGTGGTCGACCGCAAGAAGGACATGATCATCTCCGGCGGCGAGAACATCTACTGCGCGGAAGTCGAGAACGTGCTGGCCGCACACCCCGCGATCGCCGAAGTAGCGGTGATCGGGCGTCCGCATGAACGGTGGGGCGAGGTCCCGGTGGCCGTGGTGGCCCTGCACGCCGACGCCGGTACGGATGCCGACGGCGATCTCGACCTGGCTGATCTCGACCGATTCCTCACCGATCGCCTCGCGCGGTACAAGCACCCCAAGGCCATCGAGGTGGTCGACGCGCTGCCACGCAACCCGGCTGGCAAAGTGCTGAAAACAGAACTTCGGAAGCGTTTCGGAGCGACAAAACCGATTGACGCAGGCGAAAGTTCTACTCCGCCAACGGTTTCTGCCGGGGCGCAGCGGGGCTAGCGGGAGGTCAGCGGGTTTGCTAACGGTTAAGGACACAATCCTGCCGATGCGATGCACGGCTCCGATCGCATCGGGTACAGTCCTGAGGTCCGTCTTACTACCCGCGAGTAGGGAGACGTTGGTCACACGTACGGCGGTCGGGCAAGGAGGAGGCGTGCGACTGCGACAGCTGCTGGCGGTGCGCCACGACGGTCGCGGTTTCGGCGTGGGAGCACAGCGGTGACGGCGTCGACCGACATGGTCGGTTACGTCCGCGACCAGATCCGGCCCGGGCTCACCGCCGTCGGCGGTTTCGTCCGCATGTGCGTGCTCACCGGCAAGGCCACCTTCAAACCGCCGTTCCAGTGGCGCGAGTTCATCCTTCAGAGCTGGTTTCTGATGCGGGTGGCGTTCCTGCCGACCCTGGCGGTGTCCATCCCGCTGACCGTGCTGCTGATCTTCACCCTGAACATCCTGCTGGCCGAGTTCGGCGCGGCCGACGTCTCCGGAGCCGGCGCGGCGATCGGCGCCGTCACCCAGTTGGGGCCCCTGGTGACCGTGCTCGTGGTCGCGGGGGCCGGTTCGACGGCGATCTGCGCCGACCTGGGTGCGCGCACCATCCGCGAGGAGATCGACGCCCTCGAGGTGCTGGGCATCGATCCGATCCACCGGCTGGTGGTGCCCAGGGTGATCGCGTCGACGTTCGTCGCGATGCTGCTCAACGGCGCGGTCATCACCGTCGGCCTGGTCGGCGGCTTCATCTTCGGCGTGTACCTGCAGAACGTCTCCGCGGGTGCCTACGTCTCCACGCTCACGCTGATCACCGGCCTGCCCGAGGTGGTCATCTCGATCATCAAGGCGATGACGTTCGGCCTGATCGCCGGTCTGGTCGGCTGCTACCGCGGGCTCACCGTGGCCGGCGGCGCCAAGGGCGTGGGGACCGCGGTCAACGAGACCCTGGTGCTGTGCGTGATCGCGCTGTTCGCCGTCAACGTGGTGCTGACCACGATCGGTGTGCGATTCGGAACGGGGAGCTGACGTGACGACGACTCAGGTCCTGCAGAGCCGGTTCCCGCGGGCCTATGCCCGCGGCCAGGGCATCGTCACCGCCCCCGCCCGCGGGCTGGACAGCATCGGCCACGTGGCGTGGTTCGTCGTCACCGCCGTCGGGCAGATCGGGCACGCGCTGCGCTACTACCGCCGGGAGACCCTGCGGCTGATCGCCGAGATCGGCATGGGGACGGGCGCGATGGCCGTCATCGGTGGCACCGTGGCCATCGTCGGCTTCGTCACGCTGTCCGGGTCCTCGCTCGTCGCGATCCAGGGGTTCGCCTCGCTGGGCAACATCGGCGTCGAGGCGTTCACCGGGTTCTTCGCCGCGCTGATCAACGTGCGCATCGCCGCACCCGTCGTCGCCGGGCAGGCGCTGGCCGCCACGGTCGGCGCCGGCGCCACCGCCGAACTCGGCGCCATGCGCATCAGCGAGGAGATCGACGCACTGGAGGTGATGGGCATCAAGTCCATCTCGTATCTGGTGTCCACCCGGATCATGGCCGGCTTCATCGTGATCATCCCGCTGTACGCGATGGCGATCATCATGAGCTTCCTGTCCGCGCAGGTGACCACGACGATCTTCTACGGGCAGTCGATCGGCACCTACGAACACTACTTCCGTACGTTCCTGCGACCCGACGACGTGTTCTGGTCGTTCATCCAGGCGGTGATCATCTCGGTGATCGTCATGCTCAACCACTGCTACTACGGCTACTTCGCCAGCGGCGGACCGGTCGGCGTCGGTGAGGCCGTCGGCCGGTCGATGCGCGCCTCGCTGGTCGCGATCGTGTGTGTGGTCCTGTTCGCCTCGTTGGCGCTCTACGGCGTCGACCCGAACTTCAACCTGACGGTGTAGCGCAATGACGGCCCCCCTCAACTCGTCTCGCACCCCGCCCTACAAGCTGGCCGGGTTGGTGCTCGCGGTACTGACCGTCATCGCCATCGTGCTGGTGTTCATGCAATTCCGCGGCGACTTCCTGGACCGCGAGAAGCTCACGCTGATCTCGGCACGCGCGGGCCTGTCGATGGATCCCGGTTCGAAGGTCACCTACAACGGCGTGGAGATCGGCCGGGTGACCGCCGTCGACGAGGTCACCGTCGGCGGTCAGCCCCGCGCGAAGATCACCCTGGACGTCAACCCCAAGTACCTGCACCTGATGCCGCGCAACGTCGACGCCAGCATCGACGCCACCACGGTGTTCGGCAACAAGTATGTGAACTTCTCGTCGCCGGAGAACCCCGACAAGGCGAGGATCACCAGCGCCGACGTCATCGACGTGACGACGGTGACCACCGAGTTCAACACGCTGTTCGAAACGGTGGTGTCGCTGTCCGAGCAGGTCGATCCGATCAAGCTGAACCAGACGCTGCAGGCCACCGCCGAGGCGTTCGACGGGTTGGGCGACCGGTTCGGGCAGTCGATCGTCAACGGCAACGAGATTCTGGCCGACATCAACCCGCAGATGCCGCAGATCCGCGAGGACAACCGGTTGCTGGCCGACCTCGGTGAGGTCTACGCCGACGCCGCGCCGGATCTGTTCGACGGCCTGGAGAACGCGGTCACCACCGCGAGCACGCTCAACCAGCAGCAGGGCAACATCGACCAGGCGTTGATGGCGGCCATCGGGTTCGGCAACACCGGCGGTGACATCTTCGAACGCGGCGGCCCGTACCTGGTGCGTGGTGCCGAGGATCTGATCCGGCCCTCGGAGATCCTCGACGAGCACAGCCCGGCGCTGTTCTGCACGATCCGCAACTTCCACGACGTGGAGCCCAAGGTGGCCGCCTCGCTGGGCGGCAACGGCTACTCGTTGCGCACGCTCTCGGAGTTGATGGGCGCGGGCAACCCCTACGTGTACCCGGACAACCTGCCCCGGGTGAACGCCCGCGGCGGGCCCGAAGGCAGGCCGGGCTGCTGGCAGCCGATCACCCGTGATCTGTGGCCGGCGCCGTACCTGGTGATGGACACCGGCGCGTCGATCGCGCCGTACAACCACTTCGAGCTTGGGCAGCCGATCCTGATCGAGTACGTCTGGGGACGCCAGATTGGGGAGAACACGATCAATCCATGAAAATCACCGGTACCGCCATCAAGCTCGGCGCCTTCTCAGTGGTGCTGTTGCTGTTCACCGCGATCATCGTCGTGGTCTTCGGACAGGTGCGCTTCGACCGCACCACCGGATACAGCGCGGTGTTCTCCAGTGCCAGTGGGTTGCGGGCGGGTCAGTTCGTCCGCGCATCGGGGGTCGAGGTCGGCAAGGTCTCCAAGGTCGAACTGATCGACGGTGGTTCCCAGGTCAAGGTCGACTTCAACGTGGAGCGCTCGCTGCCGCTGTTCGAGGGCACCACGACCTCGGTGCGGTACCTGAACCTGATCGGTGACCGGTATATGGAGCTGACCCGCGGGGACAGCGACAAGCGGCTGGCGGCCGGCGGCACCATCCCGATCGAACGCACCCAGCCCGCACTCGACCTCGACGCGCTGATCGGCGGCTTCCGCCCGGTGTTCCGGGCGCTGGACCCCGACAAGGTCAACAGCATCGCGCAGTCGATCATCACGGTGTTCCAGGGCCAGGGCGGCACGATCAACGATATCCTCGACCACACCGCGTCGCTCACGTCGGCGCTGGCCGACCGCGACCAGGCCATCGGCGAGGTGATCCGCAACCTCAACGCCGTGCTGGACACCACGGTCAAGCATCAACAGCAGTTCGACGAGACGCTGCAGGACTTCGAGGCGCTGATCACCGGGCTGAAGGACCGGGCCGATCCGATCGCGACCTCGGTGGGTGAGATCAGCGACGCCGCCGGAACGGTCGCCGATCTGCTCGCCGACAACCGTCCGCTGCTGCAGAGCACGATCGGTCACCTCGAGGTCACCCAGCAGCCGCTGATCGACCAGAAGGAGCAGCTCAACGACATCCTGGTCCGGCTGCCGTCCGCCTTCAAGATCATCGGCCGCGCAGGTGGCATCTACGGCGACTTTTTCAACTTCTACGCCTGCGACATCTCGTTGAAGCTCAACGGATTGCAGCCCGGCGGTCCGGTGCGCACCGTCAAACTGTTCAGCCAGCCGTCGGGTAGGTGCACGCCGCAATGAGAACTCTGGAGGGATCGGACCGGGTCCGAAACGGGGTCGTGGGCATCCTCGTCCTGATCCTGGTGATCGGGGTGGGGCAGAGCTTCGCCAGCGTGCCGATGCTGTTCGCGACGCCCACCTACTACGCGCAGTTCGCCGACACGGGCGGGCTGAACAAGGGTGACAAGGTGCGGATCGCCGGGGTCGACGTCGGCCTGGTGCGCAGCATGGACATCGACGGCGACAAGGTCGTCATCGGCTACTCGCTGGACGGCACCCAGATCGGCACCGAGAGCCGCGCGGCCATCCGCACCGACACCATCCTCGGCAGGCGCAACATCGAGATCGAGCCGCGCGGCTCGGATCCGTTGCGGTCCAACGGGATTCTGCCGCTGGGCCAGACCACCACCCCCTATCAGATCTACGACGCCTTCTTCGACGTGACCGAGGCGGCATCGGGTTGGGACACCGACACCGTCAAGCGGTCGCTGAACGTGCTGTCGGAGACCATCGATCAGACCTATCCGCACCTGAGCGCAGCGCTGGACGGGGTGGCCCGGTTCTCCGACACCATCGGTAAACGCGACGACCAGGTCAAGCAACTGCTGGCCAACGCCAACAAGATCGCCGGAGTGCTGGGCGACCGCAGTGGCCAGATCAACGCGCTGCTGGTCAACGCCCAGACCCTGCTGGCCGCGATCAACGAACGCCAGTACGCGGTCGGCGCGCTGTTGGAGCGGGTGAGCAGCTTCAGTCAGCAGGTGAAGGGCCTCATCGACGACAACCCCAACCTCAACAAGGTGCTTGAGCAGTTGCGGGTGGTCAGCGACATCCTGCACGACCGCCGGTTCGACCTGATGGACACCCTGACCACGGTGGCCAAGTTCGTGGCCTCCCTCGGTGAGGCCGTGGCCTCGGGGCCGTACTTCAAGGTGATGCTGGTCAACCTGCTGCCCGGCCAGATCCTGCAGCCGTTCGTCGACGCCGCGTTCAAGAAGCGCGGCATCGATCCGGAGAAGTTCTGGCGCGACGCGGGCCTGCCGGCCTGGCGCTGGCCCGATCCCAACGCGCAGGGCTTCGAGAACGGCGCACCGCCGCCGGGGCCTGCCGTCCTCGAGGGCACCCCCGAGCACCCTGGACCGGGCGTGCTCAAGGGCCATCCCTGCTCGTACACCCCGCCGGCCGACGGTGCGCCGCGGCCCGGTAACCCGCTGCCGTGTGCCGACCTGTCCGTCGGACCGTTCGGCGGCCCGGCATACGGTCCGGTCGACGTGGTGACCTCCGACCCGAACGCGCACGGTCCGCAGCCCGCGCCGGGGGCGCCCGCCGCGGCCATCCCCGGTCAGCTTCCGCCCAACGTCCCCGGTGCGCACGCGCCGATCGCCGAGGGCCCACCGGGATCCCGCACGGTTCCGCTCAGCCCCGTGCCGGGACCGCCGGACTTCACCCCCGGTATCGCGCCGCTGCCACCGGCGCTGACGGGACCACCACCGCCGCCTGGGCCCGGCCAGCAACTGGCCCCCGCCGGCACACCGCCGTTGCCCGGGAACCCGCCGTTCCTGCCGCCTGGATCGCAGCAGGGCTAGGGGGATAACAGATGACGACGATCTTCAACGTCCGAAACTTCAAGTTGCCGCGGGTGTCTCGCGCGGCGGTGATCATCGGCACCCTGATCGTGGTGCTGGCGCTGGTGGCCGGGTTCGTCGGCTTCACGCTGTTCAAGCGGCTGACGACCAACACCGTCGTCGCCTACTTCACCGACACACTGGCGCTCTATCCCGGCGACAAGATCCAGATCATGGGTGTGCAGGTCGGCACGATCGACTCGATCGATCCGGCGGGCGACAAGATGAAGGTCACCTTCCACTACGACAAGAAGTACAAGGTGCCGGCCAACGCCACCGCCTCGATCCTCAACCCGAGCCTGGTCGCGTCGCGCACCATTCAGTTGGCGCCGCCCTACACGGGTGGCCCGGTGATGGAGAACAACGCGGTCATCCCACTCGACCGCACCCAGGTGCCGGTGGAGTACGACGAGCTACGCGACTCGCTCAGCCAGATCCTCACCGACCTGGGGCCCACCCCCGAGCAGCCCAAGGGCCCGTTCGGCGACATCATCGAGTCGGCCGCCGACGGCTTCGCGGGCAAGGGTGAGCAGCTCAACAAGACGCTGACCGGATTGTCCGAAGCGCTGTTCGCGCTCAACGAGGGCCGCGACGACTTCTTCAGCGTGGTCAAGAGCCTGGCGCTGTTCGTCAACGCGCTGTACCGCAGCGATCAGCAGTTCGTCGCGCTGAACGACAACCTGGCGCAGTTCACCAACGCGTTCACCAACACCGACCGCGAAGTCGCCAATGCGCTGCGTGACCTCAATCAGTTGTTGACCACCACCCGGCAGTTCCTCGACGAGAACGCCGAGGTGCTCACCCACGACATCAACAACCTGGCGGACACCACAAACGCGATCCTGCAACCGGATTCGCGCAACGGCCTGGAAACCGCACTACACGTGTTCCCGACGCTGGGTGCCAACCTGATGAACATGATCTCCCCGGTCACCGGCGGCGTCATGGGCATCCCGGTGATCAACAACTTCGCCAACCCGATCCAGTTCGTCTGCAGTTCGATCCAGGCGGGCAGTCGGTTGGGCTACCAGGAGTCCGCCGAGATGTGCGCGCAGTACCTGGCGCCGATCCTGGACGCGATCAAGTTCAACTTCCCGCCCTTCGGCGTCAACCAGTTCGCGTCGGCGATGACGCTGCCCAAGCACATCGCCTACTCCGAGCCCAGGCTGCAGCCGCCGGCCGGCTACAAGGACACCACCGTGCCGGGCATCTGGTCGCGCGACACGTTGTTCTCGCACGGCAACCACGAGCAGGGCTGGGTCGCCGCGCCGGGAATGCAGGGCATCGATGTGCAGCCGTTCACCGCGAACATGATGACCCCCGAGTGTCTTTCGGAACTGATGGGGGGGCCCGACTGTGTGATCCCGCCGGCACCGCCGACCTTCGGCGGACCGCATCAGGCCGGACCGCCCAACGCGTACAGCGAGAACACCCCGCTGCCGCCACCGTGGTACCCGCAGCCGGGACCGCCGCCTGCGCCCGCACCAGGGGTGATCCCCGGCGATCCGGGCGGTGCCGCGATGAGCGGGCCCATGCCGGCACCGGGACCGGGACCGGCCCCGGCCGCACCCAGCGGACCGGCGCTACCAGCCGAGGCAGGTGGATGACATGAAGCGCACATGGAGCCGGATCGCGCGACGGGCCGTCGCGTTGACCGCGGTCGCGCTCGTGCTGACCTCATGCGGTTCATGGCGCGGTATCTCGAACGTGCCGCTGCCCGGCGGACCCGGCACCGGTTCGGACGCCACGACCGTCTACGTGCAGATGCCGGATACGTTGGCGCTCAACGTCAACAGCCGGGTGCGCGTCGCCGACGTCTATGTCGGTCGGGTGCGCGCGATCGAGCTGAAGAACTGGGTCGCCACGCTGACCCTGGATCTGCAGCCCGGTGTGCAGTTGCCCGCGAACGCGCTGGCCAAGATCGGCCAGACCAGCCTGCTGGGTTCGCAGCACGTGGAACTCGAGCCGCCGCCGGATCCGTCGCCGGAGCCGCTGCGCGACGGTGACACGATCCCGCTGCAAAACGCCTCGGCGTACCCGAGCACCGAGCGGGTGCTGGCCAGCATCGCCACCATCCTGCGCGGCGGCGGGGTGCAGAACCTCGAGACGATCCAGACCGAGATCTTCAACATCCTCAACGGGCGGGCCGACCAGATCCGCGAGTTCCTCAACCAGCTGGACACGTTCACCAATGAGCTCAACCAGCAGCGCGAGGACATCACCCGGGCCATCGACTCCACCGACCGGCTGCTGTCGATCGTGGGTCAGCGCACCCAGACACTGGACCGGGTGCTGACCGAGTTCCCGCCGCTGATCAAGCATTTCGCCGAGACCCGCGACTTGTTCTCCGACGCGGTGGTGGCGGTCGGCCGGATCAGTGGCGCGGCCGACGACGCGCTGGCACCGGCCAGCGACAACCTGCACACCAACCTGCAGAACCTGCAGCGGCCGCTCAAGCAGCTCGGCAGGTCCTCGCCGTACCTGGTCGGTGCGCTCAAGCTGATGCTCACCGCACCGTTCTCGATCGAGAACGTGCCGAAGGTGGTGCGCGGTGACTACCTCAACGTGTCGCTGATGGTGGACCTGACGCTGTCGGCCGTCGACAACGGGATCCTGACCGGGACTGGCGTCTCGGGCATGCTGCGTGCACTCGAGCAGGCCTGGGGACGTGACCCGGCGACGATGATCCCCGACGTGCGGTTCACCCCGAACCCGCACAACGCGCCCGGCGGTCCGCTGGTGGAAAGGGGTGAGTGAGCTGTGCTGACCCGGTTCATCAAGATTCAGCTGGTGCTGTTCACCATCCTGACGATCGTCGCGCTCGTCGTGCTGGGCTGGTACTACCTGCGGGTGCCCAGCCTGATCGGCATCGGACAGTACGAGCTGAAGGCCGAACTGCCGCGATCGGGCGGGCTGTACGCGACCGCCAACGTCACCTACCGCGGTACGCAGATCGGCAAGGTCAAGTGGGTCGAGCCGACGGAGGACGGCGCGCTGGCCGTGATGAGTATCGACGACCGGTACAAGATTCCGGCCGACGCGACCGCCAACGTCCACTCGGTGTCGGCGATCGGTGAGCAGTATCTGGACCTGGTGTCGACGGGCAATCCGGGCCAGTACCTGAGCCCCGGTCACACCATCACCGAGAGCACCGTGCCCGCCGAGGTGGGCCCGGCGCTGGACGCCGCCAACGAAGGGCTGGCGGTGCTGCCCAAGGAGAAGATCGACGCCCTGCTGACCGAGACCTCGAACGCTGTCGGCGGGTTGGGGCCGGCCCTGCAGCGGCTCGTCGACTCGACGACCGTCTTGGCGCAGGGCTTCAAGGACAACCTGCCGCAGGTCAACGACATCATCGCGAATGCGGCGCCCATCCTGGACAGCCAGGTGCAGTCCGGCGACAACATCGAGCGGTGGTCACGCAACCTCAACGTCATCGCCTCGCAGTCGGCCGAACAGGACGCCGCGCTGCGCAGCGGTCTCGAACAGGCCGCCCCCACCCTCGATCAGGTCAACGCCGTCTTCGGCGGTGTGCAGGACGCTCTGCCGCAGACCCTGGCCAATCTGTCGATCGTGATCGACATGCTCAAGCGCTACCACAAGGGGCTGGAACAGACGCTGGTGATCCTGCCGCAGGGCGCCGCGGCCAGCCAGGCGGGCACACTGTTCGAGGACGTCGGCCAGTTGCCGCTGGCGCTGTCGATCAACCAGCCGCCGCCGTGCCTGACCGGCTTCCTGCCGGCCTCGGAATGGCGCTCGCCGGCCGACACCAGCCTGCGACCGCTGCCCACCGGGACCTACTGCAAGATCCCGAAGGACTACCAGGCCAACGTCGTTCGCGGGGCGCGCAACTACCCGTGCGTCGACGTGCCGGGTAAGCGCGCGGCCACCCCGATGGAGTGCCGCAGCGATGAACCGTATGTCCCGCTGGGTACCAACCCGTGGTACGGCGATCCGAACCAGGTGCTGTCGTGCCCGGCCGCCGGTGCGCGTTGCGACCAGGGCGTGAACCCGGGCCGCGGCGTGGTTCCGGCGCCCACCGTCAACAACGGGATCAACCCACTGCCGGCCGACGAACTGCCCGCGCCGCAGTCCACGATGCCGGTCAGCGACCCGCTCAGCCCGCCGGGCACCGGCAGCGTGACGTGCAGTGGACAACAACCCAACCCCTGCATCTACACTCCGGCACCAGGACCACCCGGCGCCACGGCGGTGTACACCCCGACCAGCGGTGAGGTGGTGGGGCCTGACGGCGTCAGGTACAACGTCAGCAACTCGAGCAACCCAGGAGACGACGGATGGAAGGAGATGCTGGCACCCGCCAGCTGAACCCCACCGATGCTGATGAGACGCCCGACGAGTCGTTAGCAGTATCTTCCACCGACCAGACCGAAGAGAATTCCGCAGAATCCCAGCCAGCCGAGGGCGACACCGACGCGCGGCGGCCGTCTCGGATCGGCCGCGGGTGGGCGGTCGCCGTGTGTGCCACGCTGCTCGTGCTGGCGGTGGGCGCCGCGGTGGCGGGCACTTGGACGCTGCGCTCCCACCAGCGCAGCGAGGCCGTCGCGGCCGACGAAGCCGCCGCCGTGCAGGCCGCCAAGGACTGTGTGGCGGCCACCCACGCCCCGGACACGGCGGCGATGAGCGCTGCGCAGACCAAGATCATCGAGTGTTCGACCGGTGACTTCGGCGCCCAGGCCACCCTCTACAGCGGGGTGCTGGTCGATGCCTACCAGGCGGCCAACGTCTCGGTGCAGGTGTCGGACATGCGCGCGGCGGTGGAGAAGCGAAACGACGACGGCTCGTTCAACGTGCTGGTCGCGGTGCGGGTGAAGGTGACCAACTCCGAGACCGCCGACCAGGAACACGGCTACCGTCTCCGCGTGCAGATGGCGCCCGACGAGGGCACCTACAAGGTCGCCAGGTTGGATCAGGTCACCTCGTGACGTCGGTTACCCCGGTTCTTGACGACGCCGACGCGCCGATCACCGAGGTGGCGCCCGGCCCGCCGCTCGCGACGTGGCGGGCGCGGGCGGGCGCGTTCGCCGTCGACGTGCTGCTGGGCGCCGCGGTGCTCGCCACGCTGGCGGTCGGCAGTTTGACCGCGACGTTCATGAGTTGGCTGTGGTGGGTGTACATCGCCGCACTGGCGGTGACGTTGCTGGCGATGGCGGTCAATCGGCTGCTGTTGCCGACGATCACGGGCTTCAGCCTGGGCAGGGCGCTGTGCGGTATCACGGTGCGCACTCGCGGCGGGGCGCCGGTCGGGGTCTGGCGACTGTCGGCCCGCGAGGTCGCGCATGTCCTGGACACCGCCGCGTTGTTCCTCGGCTGGCTGTGGCCGCTGTGGGATCGTCGCCGTCGCACGTTCGCCGATCTGTTGCTGCGCACCGAGGTGCACACGGTCGACCGGCCCACCCGCGATGTGCGCAGGCCGACCGCGTGGGTGCTGATCGCCGCGACACTGGTGAGCGTGCTGGCCGTCGGGCTGAGCTATCTCGTGGTGTATCGCCAAGAGCGTGCCGTCGACATCGCGCGCCAGCAGGTCGCCGAGCAGGGGCCGAGGATCGTCGAGCAGATGCTCAGCTATCAGAAAGAGACTCTGCAGCAGGACTTTTCGCACGCCCAGTCGCTGACCACCGACGCCTACCGACCGCAGCTGATCGCTCAGCAGCAGGCGGTGCAGGAGGCGGGCGCGTCGTCCAACGAATACTGGGCGGTCAGCAGCGCGGTGCTCTCGGCGACACCGCGAAACGCGGCGATGCTGCTGGCGATGCAGGGCCAGCGCGGCGTGGACCCCAAGGACCTGAAGTTCATCACCGCCACGGTGCGGGTCGATTTCGAGAAGTCCGACGAGGGGCAGTGGCGGGTGGCCAATCTCACGGTGCTGAAGAAGCCGCTGATGAATGTGGCAGGCCAATGAGTCCCCGACGCAAAGTCGAAGCCGACGAAACCGGCTTCTTCGACACCGTTCCCAAGCCGCCGCGCCGGTGGGGCCTGCCCCTGCTCGCCGTCGCCGCTTCGCTGCTGATCGCCGCCGCGATCGCCGCCGGGACCCTGATGCTGATCGCTCACGAAAAGGACCGCCGCGCAACGGTTGAGGCGGCTGCGGCGCTGGGCTATGTGCGCGAGTTCATGACCGACTACACCACGCTGGACCCATTCCACGCCAACGCATACGCCGACGGGATTCTCGCCGAGGCCACCGGCGACTTCGAGAAGATGTTCAAGGAGAAGCAGAACGAGATCCTGATACAGGTCGCCCGCGCCGAACCCACCACGGGCACCGTGGTCGAGGCGGGCTTGCAGCGGTGGAACGACAACGGAAGCGCCGAGATCCTTGTCGCGACCAAGATCAGCAGCAAGTCACCGGACGGTAAGACGACATTTGAGAGCGGAAACCGCTGGGTGGCAACGGCAATCAAGGAAGGACAACAGTGGAAGATCAGCCAGCTGATTCAGGTGATCTGACCACGGGCCCCGATTCGCCGGAACCGCCGGCCGATACCACCGACGCCGCCAAGCCGCGGCGACGCTGGTTCGGCCTGCGCCGAAAGAAGACGGTCAGCGAGCCAGTGCCGGACGCGACCGTCGAGACGGAGGCAGCCGCAGAGCCCGACCCCGCGCCGCCGCGGCCGGTCGGCAAGGCGCGCCGGGCCGCCAAGACGGCCGAACCCGACACCGACGAGTCGGTCGAGGAGGAGCCGCCGGTCCTGGTTCCGCACCGGCCCGCCGGACGGCGGCTGATGATCGCGGCGCTGGTGGCTGCGGCGCTGTTCGTAGGGGCCGCCGGGTACGCGGGCGCGACCCTGCAGCCGTACCTGGTCGACCGCGCGACCGTCGACGTCAAGCTGGACGTGGCGCGCACTGCGGCCAAGGCGATCTCGACGCTGTGGACCTACACACCCGACGACATGGAGTCGCTACCGGACCGGTCGGCCGCCTACCTCGGCGGCGACTTCGCCGAGGAGTACCGCAAGTACATCGACGCCATCGTCGCGCCGAACAAGCAGGCGCAGGTCACCAACACGACCCAGGTGATGGGCGCGGCGGTCGAGACGCTGACGCCCACGGAGGCGACCGCCATCGTCTACACCAACTCCGTCGCCACCAGTCCGGTCACGAAGAACATTCCGTCGCTGCGCTATCTGTCCTACCGGCTGACGATGACCCGGCACGATTCGGAGTGGCTGATCACCCGCATGTCGACCGTGACGGCGTTCGACCTGACGCCGCAACTGTAGGACGGACGACTCCGGCCGTGGCCGTCGAATCACCGGTCTCCCAACGGTTGACGGTCATCAGCCTGTTGAGCCTGACGTTCGCGACCGGCCTCATCGACGCGGTCAGTGTGTTGGTGCTTGGCCACGTCTTCGTCGCGAACATGACCGGAAACGTCATCTTCCTCGGGTTCTGGTTCGTGCCACACTCCGGCGTCGACCTGACCGCGGCGCTCGTCGCGTTCGTCAGCTTCGTGGCCGGCGCGATGCTCGGCGGCCGGCTGGCCCGCCATCTCGACGGCAACGTCCGGCGCTGGCTCGGCATCACGTTCTCGCTGGAGGTGCTGGCCCTGGTCACCCTGGCCGTGCTGGCGGGCACGGGGGTGCTCGACTACCACGACGACACGAAGTTGATCCTGATCGCGGGCCTGGCGGTGACGTTCGGCGTCCAGAACGTCACCGCGCGCCAATTCGGCATCCAGGAACTGTCCACCACGGTGCTGACCAGCACCATCTCCGCGATCGGGTTCGACAGCCGATTGGCAGGCGGCACCGGCGAGCGCGAACGGCTGCGATACGGCGTGGTGTTGACGATGTGCGCCGGAGCGGTGCTCGGCGCCACCCTGACCCGGGTGACCGTCGCGCCGGTGATCGCGCTGGCCGCGGGCATGGTGGCGGCCAGCGCGGCGATCTTCTGGTTCGGGGCGCGACGCTCGCCACGCCGGCGGGCCTGAAACGCTCTAGTCTTCTTGCCATGCGGTCAGTACTCGTCACCGGCGCATCGCGGGGCATCGGCCGGGCCATCGTCGAGCGCCTGGCCGCCGCCGGATGGGACGTCATCGCCGGCGTGCGCAGTCACGCCGATGCCGAAGCGATCACCAAGCGCAACCCGCAGCGCATCTCGTCGGTCCTGCTCGACGTCACCTCGACCGACCACATCGCCGCTCTGCAGGAGTCGCTTCCGCCCCGCCTCGACGCGCTGGTGAACAACGCCGGGGTCGTGGTCGGCGGCCCGATGGAGACAGTCAGCCCGCAAGACTGGCGAAACCAATTGGAGATCAACGTGATCGGCCAACTCGCCGTCACCCAGGCGGTGCTGCCACGGCTGCGCGAGTCACGAGGCCGCATCGTGTTCGTCTCGAGTGTCAACGGCCGGCTGTCGATGCCGCTCATCGGCGCCTACGCGGCAAGCAAGTTCGCGCTGGAAGCCGCCGCCGACGCGTTGCGGATGAGTTGGCGCCGTGGCGGATTCGGGTTGTCCTGATCGAGCCCGCACAGACCGACACCGACATGTGGCGCACCGCGGACGACATGGTCGAGGAACTCCAGTCGCAGATGGCCCCGGCGCACCGCGACCTGTATGCCAGGCACATCGCGGGGATGAAGAAGATGGTCCCGGTATCCCAGCGGATCGCGGTACCCGTCGAAAAGGTCTCCGCCGTCGTCGAGCAGGCGCTGAGCGCCCGTCGCCCCAAGGCGCGCTATGTCGTCGGCGCCGGGCCCAAGCTGCAGGTGGCGGTCGCGACCAATCTTCCGACCCGGCTTCGCGATCGGTTGTTGCGGCGGGTCTCCGGTCAACCTTAGGCATGGCCGGCTTCGTCAAACGAAACCCCAACGCGCCCAGCGGGTTCTTCGCCTGTGAAGCCGCCGGCCTGCGATGGCTTGCGGCTGCCGACGGAGGTGTGCCGTGCGCTGCGGTCCTCGGATACGACGACGGCAGCCTCACCCTGCAACGGCTGACGTCCGTGACGCCGACCCCGGCGGCCGCCCACGAATTCGGCCGACGACTGGCCCGCACTCATGACGCCGGCGCCGACGCGTTCGGCGCGCCGCCGGACGGCTGGAGTGGTCCGGGCTATTTCGGCCCGCTGCACCAACCACTGCCGATGTCGTTGACCCGACACGACCGGTGGGGCGCCTTCTACGCCCGCGAGCGCCTCGCCCCGATGGGCGCCGAGGCGGCCGGGCACCTGGACGCGACCACTCGGGACAACCTGGACACCCTCATCGCCCACTGCGAGGCGGGCCGCTTCGACGACGACGATCCGCCCGCGCGTCTGCACGGCGACCTGTGGAGCGGCAACGTGATGTGGACCCCGGACGGGGCCGTGATGATCGATCCGGCGGCCCACGGTGGTCACCGCGAAACAGACCTGGCGATGCTGGCGCTGTTCGGCTGCCCGCATGCCGACGCGGTCCTGGACGGCTATCAGTCCCACCGACGGTTGCGTACCGGCTGGCGTGACCGTGTCGGCCTGCATCAGCTCTACCCGCTCCTGGCACACGTCGTCCTGTTCGGCGGCGGCTACGCGCGCCAGACGGCGGCCGCGGTCCGATCCGCGTTGCTCACAATCGCCTGATCGCCGGTAATATCGCCGGTGACCCGGCATAGTTGCAGGTGCAAGCGCTTTAGCGCAGCACCTGAGTTCAAGCCCGTCCGCGAACGCTCTTGGACGGCTAAGTACGTTGCCCCGTCTCGGCCTACCGGTGTGGCTGGCGAATTCGACGCAAGCCATAATTTGCCAGGATTCCCCATACCCTGCGGTGTGTTCGTGTTACGGTCACGTCAATACGAAGCGGCGCGGCGACCGGAAGGACGGGTTACATGGCTGGCAAGCATCGCAAGCGGAGTCGCCGGGCCAAACAGATCACGGCCCTGAGCGCCGCCACCGTCACGGCCACCGCGCTGACGGTCGGCGCCACCCCGCTTCCCGACAAGGCGCAGGACCGCAAGATGGTCGGCGCCGACGTCGACCTCGCCGCCGCCATCAACCCGTTCCCGCAACCGGCTGACATCCCCGACATCACCGGTGGGCTCGGCTCGGTCGGCTACGACCTCGGCCAGACCGCGGCCGACGTCCTCATCCGGGCGATCGTCGACAACCTCAACCTCGGTGCGCTGGCGGCGGCGGCCGGCCTGGACCCCGAGAGCGTGATCGACGGCCTGCTCGGCGGCCTGCTCGACGGGCTACCCGGTCCGCTGCTGCAGAACATCCTCGACGAGATCCCGATCGACACCGGCCAACTCGTCAGCGAGCTACTAGGACCGATCGGCGAGTTGACCCTCGGGCCCGTCCTGGATTCTGCCCTGCAGCTGCTCGGCGCCGACAGCCTCGGCGGCTTGCTCCGACTGGTCGGCATCGACCTGAGCGACCCGCTGAACCTGTCCAGCCTCGATGTGCCCGGCGTCAACATCCTGACCGCCGGACCCGCGTTCACCCTGCTCAAACTGCTGGGGCTGGACGTCGGGTGGACGCCGGCGCTGCCCAACTCCGTCGCCAACGACATCATCAACTCGGAATACCTCGACGTCAGCACCCGCGGTCTCGTGCAGGACGTGGTGGACCTGCTGCCCGACGGCGGGCTCGGCGGAACCCTCAAGGGCATCCTGTCCGCCGCGGTGAACACCCTGCCCAACGTCGAGGTGCTCGACCTGCGGGTGCCGGTCACCATCGGTGCGGGCCTGGGCGCGTTCGCCATCGCGACCGGCTACGACAAGGTCGTCGCCGACCTGCCCAACCAGCCCGGCGGCACGCAGTCGTCGTCGCATCCGTTGCTCGGCAGCTTCACGGTTCTGCCCATGGTGTTGCTGTTCAACCCGGCCCGGCCCAACGGCGGTCCGCTGGCCCGTGCCTATCCGCTGTTCGGGTTGCTCGGCATCGACACCGTCAACCCCGACACCGAGGTGACCAGCGACGGTGGTCTCCCGATCCTGCAGACCGGCCTGTCCCTGGGCGGCGCGAACCTCGTTCCGATCCTGCTCGACATCGGCCTGGAGTTCCACCCCTCGTCGGACGTGGCGGCGTGGCCGAACCCCGTCTCGCTGGCCAACAACCTCGCGGCCCTGCTGCTGCCGACCTACGTGCTGCGCGGCATCGACGCCTCCCGGGTGGACGAGCAGGTCACCACCCAGGTCGGCGACATCCTGGCCGACATCCTGGCGGGAGAACCGTTGGGGCTCAACATCTATCTCACGTTGCCGGCGAGCACGCTGCCACTGCTCGAGCCGTTCTACTTGGCGTCTGACGTGTTGAACCTCGCGACGCTGGGCGCGCTGCCGGTCAACCCGTTCAACCTCGTCGCCAACGCGTTCGCGCCGGTGCTGACCAGCCTGACCAACCTCGGATACACCGATGTGGTGTTCAACGAGGAGACCGGTGCATACGAGCGCACGCTGACCGAAGCCGGCGAAGCCGTCCCGTTCATGTCTTTCCCCGACATCAACTGGGGACAGGTGCCCGCGGTGCTGTTCAACCAACTGCTGCAGGGGATTCAGAAGGAATTCTTCAGCGGTAACCCGACCCCCGGAACGCCGAACGCGATCACCGGCCTGCTCGACCTGCTGACCGGTCTCGGCGGCCTCGGCGACATTCTCGGCGGGCTCGGCCTCGAGGATCTGCTCGGCGGCCTCGTCGGCGACCTGAGCTCGGCGACCCAGACCGAGGAGATGACGATGCCGGCCGGCGCGGCCGACATCCCCGACCTCGGCGCGCGCTCGCTGATGATGTCGACATTCTCCGACGAGAGCGGAAAGCCCTCCGACACAGGCAAGATCGACGACAGCAAGCCGGTCGAGGGCGGGACCAATCAGAACAACCTCGACGACAACGATCTCGACGACAACGATCTCGACGACGGCGATATCGGCGACATCGATCTCGACGACGTGGACGGCGACGATGGGGATCTCGGCGGTGGGGATCTCGGCGACGCGAATCTCGACGGCGACGACGACTTCGACGACCTCGACATCGATCTGGACGGCGACGACCTCGACGCAGACGACGGGACGACCGACGAGACCACCCCCACCACGGGTGGCGGGAACTCGACAGGTGTGACGGCGCCGTCGAATATCAAGCCCGACAACGATTCACCGAGCGACAGCCCCGACGGACCGGTGAGCGGTGGTTCGGTGACCGGCAGCGCGGGCGGCGAGGGGTCAGCGGCCGCCTGACCGGTCACCGGCGGCGCACCGCCGGGTCAATTGAACGCGAGCCAACTGGGCAGCGCGCGTTCGCGGGAGTCGCACAACACCTGTCGCGTGTCGCACGACCCCTTCGGCGAACCGGCGCCGGCCCACATGCCACCGGTGTCGCGGCGCAGCACGATCGCCGAGGAACCGCCACCGTCGAGAAGCACGGCCGTATCGCTGCCGAGGCCGCGGAACAGATCCTGAATCTGGTCGGGCGTATAGCTGCCGCCCTGGAAGACATACATCTCGTCCTTGTCACGGGCATAGGCGATCGCCGTGCGCGCGGCGCTGGGCCCGCCGTCGTTGAGCTGTCCGGTGTCGCCGGGAGCCAACAGCCCGATGCCGGCCACCGCGACGAACCGCGCACCCTTGTCGAGCAGGCTCGAGATCACCGGGGACGCGGCGTCATAGTCGTTGGGGCTCTTCGGCGCAACCACATAGGGCGCGCCGCCGACGGGCAGGATCATCGTCGACAGCGCCTTCCAGTTCTCATTGCCACCGGACAGTCCCTGCTTACCGGCGTAGGCGACGGTACCGGTGACGGCGGCGTTGACGCGGCCGTGCCCGCGGGTGTTGTCGACATAGGCGCCCAGCGGCGAACTGCAGCCCGTGGACTTCCACGAGCCACCTTTCTGCCCGCGCACGTCGAAGAAGTTGGCGTTGATCGCAATCGTTGGTTGCCCCAACGCCTGCCAGGCTTGAAGGGGTGGATAAATCTCGGATGCCTGGAACAGCCCCTCGCCCGTGCGCGCCCGCGGATCACGCTCGCAGCGGGCCTGATAGCCGGTGTGCGTGTCGACCAGAAGGCGCGGCGCCAACCGTTTGGAGGCCCCCTTGATGATCATCAGCCGGCCGCCGCCGTTGGACTCGTACCAACCTCCGCCGGCGTTGAGCATCGGCGCCGGGTGGCCGCCGCCGAAGTTGTACACCAGATACGACCCACGGGTCGTGGCGATGGCATTGGCGAGCAACTCGCGGGCGCTCGCCGCATGCGCGGTCGGCACGCCCGCCGTCGTCGACAGCACCGCGCACAACAGCAGCGCCGCCGCGGATGCCGCGAAACGACGAATGTGTGGCACTGGAGTCGACAAGGCTGCCCTTTCACGGGAGTCCGTTAACGGATCACCACAGTAATCCCAACAGACACACAGTCAACTTCCGTCACAGATGCATCACATTTGCATATCGGGGGTGACGACTGGGGTTTCGTCATCGAGAAGTGGGTAATCCGCGTGCGTCGGCACTACATCAAGGAGCAGTAATGATCGGAACCATCATCAGCGCGCTGGTCATCGGACTCATCGTCGGCGCGCTCGCGCGACTCATCATGCCGGGCAAGCAGAACATCGGTGTGATCATGACGATCGCTCTGGGCGCGCTCGGATCCTTCATCGGCAGCTGGCTGACCTATCAGCTCGGCTACTCCAACTCCAACGGTGGATGGGAAGTCATTCCGTTCCTCGTCGGCATCGTCGTGGCGATCGTGCTGATCGCGATCTACGTCGCGATCACCGGTCGCAAGGGGACGAACGCGCCCACGGTGCGCTAACGCCCCGGCGGTGCCAGTCGGTAGACGGCATCGGCGTAATCGTCGGTGATGTACACGGCGCCGTCCGGTCCCGCCACTGCGGCGACCGGACGGCCCCACCGTGTGCCGTCCGCGGCCTGAAAACCGCCGACCAGCGTCTGCGCATCGCCCAGCCGGCCGTCTCGCCACTCGAAGAACGCCACCTCGGGTTTCCGCGGCGGCTTGCGGTTCCATGAACCGTGCACACCGACCAGTGCCCCGCTGGCGTACGGAGCGGGCAGCACACCGTCGGTGAAACTCATCCCCAGCGGGGCGGCGTGCGCGCCGAGGCTCTGCTCGATCGGCGGCAGCGACGCGCAGTCGAGCTTGCTGCCGTCGGCGTTCGTCTGGACATCGCGGATCAGCCGAAGATTCGCCGGCCCACCGTCGGGATTGCAGTACGGCCAGCCCAATTCACGTCCCGGCGTCAACCGGGCGATCGACTCGGGCGGATGATCGTTGACGTAACCCATCTCGACCTCGCCCGTTTGCGGGTCGGCGACGTTGTCGCGGTTGTTGACCGCCGTCCACACCGAGCCGTCCGGGGCGATCGCGAGCCCGGTGCCGTTGCGCACCCCGGTGGCGAACGGCTGCGCGGGCCCGCCGCCCGGCGGGACGCGCATGATGGTCGCCCGAGGCGGGGTCGCGTCGCGGTCCCGCGCCGAGATGTTCCCGGTGGATCCGATGGAGAAGTAGACCGCTCCGTCCGGGCCGACGGCAACGCTCTTGAGCGCGTGCGAGTAGGCCCCGCGCAGGTCGGCGCTTTTCGCGTCGGGCAGACCGTCGACGACGGGACGTCTGTTGACGGCCGCGCCGTCGACGTAGTCATAGGTGTCGACCCGGTCGCTCTCGGCGACGTAGAGGGTATCGCCGACGAATGCCAGCCCGTGTGGTTGCTCAAGGCCCTCGAGGAGTGGTGCGATGTCCGGCTCGTCACCGTCGGTGGGCTGCATGCGCAGCACTTCACCTTCACTGGGCACGGAAACCAGCAGGGCGCCGTCGGGTGCCCATGCCGCCAACCGCGGTCCGGGCGTTCGGGCCCACACCGACAGCGTCCAGCCCGCCGGCACCAATGCCTCGCGCGCCTCATCGAAGGGGGCCTGCGCCAGGCCGCGACTCGCCCGCACCCCCACGGGCGTCAGTCCCGCGCCCACCTCGGCGACGGTCGGCGGCGGAGGCGGCTCGTCGTCGGGCGTCGGTGTGGCGGCGCAGCCGGCCAACAGCGTGACTGCGGCCAAGCCCGCCGGGATTCGCTTACGCCGCACCCAACCTCGCATGCATCTCCCAGACCAGGATCTCGGCGGGTTCGGCTGCCGTCACCCGCTGCCCGCCCGATGCCGAGAACCGCACCGCGTCACCCTCCCGCAGTGCGCCCGCGTCTTCGAGCGAGACCTCACCGCGGGCGACGAACAGGTGCAGGAACGGCGCCTGCGGTAGTTCGACGACGTCGCCGGCCTGCATCCGGGCGCCGTGTAGGGCCGCGTACCTGTTGCGGATCGTGATCGCGGTCTGGTCGCTGTGTTTCGGCATCCCGGACGCGATGGTCACCAGGCCGCCGCGCAGCAACTCGTCGTCGATCTCGAGTTGTTGGTAGCCCGGGGTGATCCCGGATTCGTCGGGAACCACCCACATCTGCACGAACCGGACCGGTTCGTCGTGGGATCGCTCACCGGTGAGCGTCCACGAGTCGTTCTTCTCCGAGTGCAGAATTCCCTGGCCGGCCGACATCCGTTGGGCCAGACCGGGATAGATCACCCCGGAGTGACCGGTGGAGTCCTGGTGCACCAGCGAACCACGCAGCACCCAGGTGACGATCTCCATGTCGCGGTGGGGATGGGTGTCAAAGCCGGTGCCCGGCGCGACGATGTCGTCGTTGTTGACCAGTAGCAGACCGTGGTGGGTGTTGTCGGGTTCGTAATGGTCGCCGAACGAGAAGGAGTGCTTGGAGTCCAGCCAGGAGATCTTCGTCTTCGCGCGGTCGTCGGCGCGTCGGATGTCGACGGTGGGGGCGGTCATCGCGGTCCTTCCGATCGTGGACCAGCCTAGGTGGGTGGCCCTGGACACGACAACATAGATGATGTGTCATGTATTCCGTGTGGTTGACCGAGGAACAGCAGCGGGTGTGGCGGCGGTACCTGACGATGACCGGGCGATTGCAGGCTGCGATGAACCGGCAGTTGCAGCGCGACTGCGGGTTGTCGCTGGCCGACTACGAGGTGCTGGTGGTGCTCGCCGAGCGCGGGGCGCAGCGCATCACTCACCTCGCCGACGTGTTGGCCTGGGAGCAGAGCAGGTTGTCTCACCAGTTGCGGCGGATGCGCGAGCGCGGCCTGGTGACACGCACGAGCAGCGACGACGACCGGCGCGGCGCCACCACCGATCTCACCCAGGACGGTCACGCGGCGCTGCGGGCGGCGTCGGCCGGGCACGCCGAGTTGGTGCGCTCGGTGGTGTTCGAGGGGATGTCGCAGACGCAGTTGCGCGCCGTGGGGTCCTGGACCGAGGCGGTGCTGGCGCGCCTGGCTACCAGTCCGACTCGTCGAACGTGATGACACCGCGGATGTTCTTGCCGTCGAGCATGTCGGCGTAACCGTCGTTGATGTCCTCGAGCCGGTAGGTGGTGGTCACCATCTCGTCGATCTTGAGTAGTCCGGACTTGTAGAGGCCCACCAGCTTCGGCGTCTCAATATGTGAGCTGCCGCCGCCGAAAATGTTGCCCTTCAATGTCTTCTGCAACATGGTGAACAGGAACAGGTTGAGCTTGACGTCGACGTCCATCATCGAGCCCATGCCGGTCACCACACAGGTGCCGGTCTTGGTGGTCAGCGTCATCGCCTCTTCGATGTACTCGCCCTTCATGTCACCGACCGCGATGATCGTCTTGTCGGCCATGACGCCGTGGGTGAGATCGATGACCGGGGCGATGGCCTCGGTCATCGACGGGTAGGCATGGGTGGCGCCGAACTTGAGCGCCTGGTCGCGCTTCCAGTCGTTGGGGTCGATCGCGATGACGTTGCGGGCCCCGGAGAGCACCGCGCCCTGCAGTGCGCTCATGCCGATGCCGCCGACGCCGACGATCACCACGGTCTCGCCGGCCTGGACCTCGGCGACGTTGGTGGCCGAGCCGAAGCCCGTCGGCACCGCGCACCCCATGATCGCTGCCGTCTCGAATGGGATATCGGAATCGATCTTGACCACCGAGTCCTTGTGCACGGTCATGTACGGCGCGAACGTGCCGAGCAGGTTCATCGGCGACACCTCGGTGGTGCCGGCATGCACGCGCGAGGTGCCATCGGCGATGGCCTTGCCGCCGAGCAGTACCGCGCCCCGGTCGCACAACGACCGGTGGCCCTTCAGGCACGGCGGACACTCGCCGCAGGCGGGAATGAACGCCAAGATGACGTGGTCGCCCTCCTGCAGGCCGGTGACGTTAGGGCCGACCTTCGTAATGACGCCCGCGCCCTCGTGGCCGCCTAGCGCCGGCAGTCCGATCGGGGTGGCACCGGTGGTCAGGTGATAGTCGGAGTGACACATGCCCGCGGCGTGTACGCGGATCTGCACCTCGTCGGCGACGGGATCACCGATCTCGATCTCGTCGATGCGAAACGGCGAGTTCAGCTCCCACAGCAGCGCGCCTTTGGTCTTCATGACCGGCGATCATAGAACACGTTTCAGAACAGGTGTCAATTTAGCAGGTGAACTGCGGCTTCCCTCGCTATACGTCGTCGAGTGTCACGGCACCACCACCGTTGCCCAGCCGACCAGGTGCACACCACCTGTCTGCCGCGTACAGGTCAGCTCGAGATCCGCCTGCCGCTCCCCGTCGACGACGCGCTTGTCGGTCACACGCCCGCTATAGGTGAGGATGTCGCCTGGCCAGGCCTGCTCACGAAATCTCACTCCGAACCGTCGGACACTGCTGGCCCCGAACCAGTTGGTCACCCACGCCGCAAGAACACCCGCTTGGCGCATGCCCACCGCAAAAGGGGCCGGGTATCCTGCCGCTTTGGCGAACGCCGCGTCGTGGTGAATTGGATTCATATCGCCGGAAGCGCCTTGGTAACGGACGAAATCCGTGATTTTCAACGGCGGCTCGGAGTACGGCTCGCCTTCGCACCCGATCGCCAAGTCCGCCCAAGAAACGACCGAGGTCATGAGCCCGCTGCCGGGCGTGAAGTCTCGATGAGTGTCGAGGTCATTTCCGCGACCAGCCTTCCGTTCTGATCGGTGAACTCGGTGACAATCTCGGTGAAAGTCATCGTTCCGCCGCGTTTCCCGTCTTTCTCGTACTGATTGCCGATGTGCATGTGGCCGGTCAGGAGGGCGCCGACCGCAGGCGGTTGGTCGTGGAACACGAACTCCTGCGAACCGTGCAGCGCCCGAGCCAGGTCGATCTTGCCTCGCACCGGTGAGGATTCGGGTGCCTGCCAGAAGGCGGACGACACCAGAAAAGTCACCGGACTGATGCCCACGTCCGCGTCGTAGTGCTCGGCCCGCTGGGAGCGAGTGGCGCGGGCGAACTCGCGGACCTTGCCGAGTTCGATCCGCATCTCAAATGGTTGTGACATGTTCTCCTCTGCGGCTCGATGAATCCGATCGACATCTGTTAGGGGGACGGCTGTCTGGCCGATTCTTTGAGGCAGACCGCGACCACCTCTCGGCGCAGGATCTTTCCGTTGGCGTTGCGAGGTAGGCGGTCGACGGTCAACCACACCTCGGGCAGCTTGAACCCGGCCAGTTGTGACCTCGCCGCCCGGCGGACTCTGGACCAGTCGGGCATCGAGGTCGACGCCGGGACCACAAGGGCCGCTATCCGTTGGCCCATTGCCGGGTCTGGAAGTCCCACCACCGCGACGTCCGCGACGTCGGGGTCCATGCGGAGCACCGCCTCGACTTCCAGCGGGCGGACGTTCTCGCCACCGCGAATGATGGTGTCGCCCAGCCGTCCTGACAAGTGCAGGTAGCCATCGTCGGTCAGCCGACCGACATCGCCGGTGTGCAGCCAGCCGTCGCCATCGACCGACAGATGATCTCCACGCGCCAGCACCTCGCCGACACCGTGGTCGTCGGGTGCCGCGATTTGCAGCTCAACGCCGGGTGCGGCGCGCCCGCAGCTTCGACCAAGTTCAGGCCGGTCGGCGACGGCGGACAGATGGTCGTCCGGCGTCATGATCGTGATCGGAGTTCCCTCGGTCTGTCCGTAGATCTGGACGAAGCGGGTGTCAGGCAGAGCGGCCATGGCGGACTTGAGCAGGCCGGAGTCGATGGGACTGGCGCCGTAGATCAGGTATCGCAGTGACGGCATGTCCGCGAGCACACCGTGCTTGAGCAGGCTGTCGAGCATGGCGGGGACCACGGTTGCGTGGGTGACACCGCAGGTCCGGAAGGCGTGCCAGCTCTGGGGATCGAATCGCTCGAGTTGGCTCGCCGCCGCTCCGCTGCCCAACGCCATGGTGGCGGCACCCAATCCGGCGACATGGTGAAACGATGCGCACGAGAGGTACACGTCCCGGGGGCCGAGAGGGACGATGCCGTTCCAGGTGTTCAAGCGTGCCGTCAGCCGGGCTTCCGTGTAGGCAATTGCCTTGGGCGCGCCCGTCGTTCCCGATGTGTGCAGGATTGCCGCGACGGCACCGGGGTCCGCGGCCGGTGCCGGGGGTGAAGCCGCCGGAAGTGACGATATCTCGACAATCTCGACGCGGACTCGATCAGCGATGTCTGCGGCCTGTGCCCGGCAGCGCGGGGTGGTGATGATGACAGGGGTGCCAAGCCTTGCTACGACCGCCGCGAGTTCGGCCGCGGTCAATCGAGTGCCCAACGGGGCATACGGCCGCTCAAGTGCCGACCCGGCGAGGACCAACGCGATGGAGGTTTCGAGATCGTCGATCAAACCCACGATCGGTGTGCCGGCCGGCACACCGATCCCTGACAGCACCGTGGCGGCGCCGCCGACGCGCTCCAGCAAGTTCGGCCCAGAGATCGCTTTGGTCGGCGTGACGATGGCCGGGCGTTCCTGTTCGGCGAACCAGTAGACCCGCTGCGACCATGTCGAGGTGCGGGGAGGAGCCTCGGGCATGATTTATTCATAATCATAATTACGAGTGTTGTCAACGCGGATGAGCTGAGGCAGACAGCGGGCCGCGGTTCCATCGTGCGAAGATTCTGCCCTCGAAATGCCCGTCGACGTGGGCGCACCCGTCGGCCTCACCGCGGCGGCGAGCGTGCGCGCGCCCACCGACGGGTTAAACCGTGATCATGGAAGGCCTAGCCGATCGACCAGGTGACCGTGCGTTCGAGCAGGTACGGCGTGAGCGACTCGATTGAACGGCGATGTTCTTGCAGATACGTGCTGCTGATCGTGCGGGCGGTGTCGGCATCACCGGCCTTGATCGCCGCGAACATCTCTTCGTGAAGATCCACGGTGCGTCGCATGCCGCGCGGGCGCATGACCACCTCTCGGTGGAATTCGTCGCCGATCCGTCGAATGACGATACAGATGAGACGAAGAAGGCTGTTGTGGGTGGCTTCGGCCAGTGCATCGTAGAAGTCGCTGTAGGCAAGGCGCGATGACACCGTGTCGGGGATCGCCTGCGACAGCTTGACCATGTGCGATTCCATCGCTGCCAAGTCCTGTTCGTTTCTGGCGAGCGCGGCAGCGGCGACGATATCGGGCTCCATCACCACCCGCGAGTCCACGATCTCCCCGAAAGTGACCCCGAAGTACTGCATCTGCAGGGTGAGCGCACGGCCGAAACGCTCCGGATCCGGGGCCAGCATCACCGGGCCACCGCCAGGGCCTGTGCGCAGCGAAATCACGCCTTGGTGCTCGAGCAGCCGCAACGCCTCCCGCACCGTGCTGCGCCCAACGCCGAACGACTCGATCATCACGCGTTCGTTCGGTAGTGAATCTCCCGGCGCAAGGTCGCCGCTGGAGAGCTGCCCCAACAACGAACGCGCCACCACCTCGGCCAATTTGGGGCGCTTACCTCCGTCGTCACCGGCTTGCGGCTCGGCGTCTAAGTCCGGCGCGCGGCGCTTGGGATCGGGTCTCATGGTCCGCTCATCGTTCAGCATTCTTCCTTTCTGCGAAGCCTGTGCAGGTGTCTACCACCTTATAGGTCCGGTCGCATCAATGCGCATCGTGATAGCAAGAGCTTCTCTTTCATGCAGTACATGCTTGACAGATGCAAGGAGTCTGCACTATCTATGTTCATAGTTAGATGTTGTTCGGGCCAGTCGGTTTGCGGAGTTCTGAAGCCGCGCTGCCACCACTGGGTCGATCGCCGATCGGACGAGCCCGATAGGTGTGACCGAAGAAGGAGAGTTGAATTCATGAAGCAGCCAGGCGACGACGTCGTGATCGTCGAGGCGGTGAGAACTCCGATAGGTAGGCGCCACGGGGCGCTCTCGACCATGCACTCGGCCGACCTCCTCGCCGTGGCGCAGGCAGCCGTGATCGAACGTTCGGGAATTGATCCCGCGCTCGTCGGCCAAGTCGTGGGCGGTTGTATCGGCCAAGTCGGCCAGCAGGCCTTCAACGTCACGCGCACCGCATGGCTGACCGCCGGACTACCCGTTTCGGTCCCGTCGACCACCGTCGACAGCCAATGTGGTTCGTCGCAACAGGCCTTGACTCTCGCGTATGGCCTGCTCAAGGCCGGGGTGGTCGACGTCGCCGTCGCTTGTGGCGTCGAGGTCATGAGCCGGGTACCTCTCGGTGCGGCGTTGGCCGGCGGAGAGTTCGGCAAGGGCATTCCCCGGTCGTACTTTGCCCAACATAACTACACGACACAGTTCGAGGCCGCGGAGCTCATCGCGAAGGAGTGGGGCATCACTCGAAGCGACGCCGACGAACTGGGAGTCAAGTCCCAGACTCGTGCCGCCGATGCCTGGGCAGACTCACGGTTCGACGCACAGTTGGTTGCGGTGGATGTCCCGCGACTCGATGACAATCGCCGACCGACAGGCCATACCCGGCGCTTCGAGCGAGACGAATGCCTACGGGCGACGACGATGGAGGGGCTGTCCGCCCTGAAGCCGGTTGTCGGTGACGACGGAATCCACACCGCAGGCAGCTCGTCGCAGATCGCCGACGCGGCATCCGCAGTTGTGGTGACCACTGCAAAGCGGGCTTCCGAGCTTGGTTTGACTCCCCGGGCTCGCGTCCGGGACGTATGCCTGGTCGGAAGCGATCCGACGCTGATGCTCACCGGTCCCATTCCGGCGACGGAACTTCTTCTGAAACGAAACGCACTGACAATCAACGATATTGACGTCGTCGAGATCAATGAGGCATTCGCGTCTGTCGTCATTGCGTGGGAACGGGAGATCAAGCCGGATCCGGATCGGGTCAACCCCAACGGCGGCGCCATCGCGCACGGGCACGCACTGGGCAGTACCGGCTGTGTTCTGGTGACAAAAGCCATATACGAACTCGAGCGCACCGACAAAGAGACCGCGCTGGTGACGATGTGCTGTGGCGGTGGCGAGGCCACCGGAACGCTCTTGGAGCGGGTGTCGTGACCGTCTCGCCGGAAGTCAGGTTCGACGGGCGCGTGGCCGTAGTGACCGGAGCAGGTGGAGGACTGGGGCGTGAGCATGCCCTCTTGTTGGCCGCCCGCGGCGCGCGAGTGGTGGTAAACGATGTGGGCGGGGCGGTCGACGGGTCCGGATGCGACACCTCACCCGCGCAGAGCGTGGTCAACGAAATCGAGGCTCTTGGCGGTGACGCGATTGCCAGCTTCAGTTCAGTGGCGACGCCGCAAGGCGGTGCGGAGATCGTCACCATGGCCGTCGAGCATTACGGACGGCTCGACGTGGTGATCAACAACGCAGGAATACTCAGAGATCAGAGCTTCGCCAAAGTGGACCCGGACGTGGTAGACGCGGTTTTCGCCGTGCACCTCGGTGGCGCGATCAATGTGACGCGTGCGGCCTGGCCGACCTTCCGCGAGCAGGAGTACGGACGCGTCCTCAACACCACGTCTCCGGCGGGCATCTTCGGCAACTTCGGTCAAGCCACCTACGGAACGGCGAAAGCCGGCCTCATCGGCCTGACAAAGACCCTCGCCATCGAGGGTGCGAAATATGGCATCACGGCCAATGCCATCGCACCGTTCGCCGTCACCCGTATGACGGAGTCGATCATCGGACCGCTCGGCCCCCGAGTCCGTCCGGGACTGGTCTCGCCCCTGGTTGCCTACCTGGCGAGCGAACAGTGCGCCGAGACAGGCAGCGTGTACACGGTCGGAGGCGGTCGGGTGGCGAAGTTCTTCGTCGCCATGACCGAGGGCTGGACCCGAAAGGACGACAACTTGACGCCCGAAGATGTCCGGGACCACTGGACCGACATCAACGACTCGTCGAAATTCACGCTTCCTCAGGAGATGAACGACGACTTCCGAGCCCTGAAGAAGGCTCTCGCATGACAGCGGAAACCGAATCGCCACCGCGCGACCGTGACGTCGAGCCGATGCTGGAGGTTCTCAGGAGATGGCTGGTCAAAGAGGTGGAACCCCATGTGCTGGAGCTTGAGCACAGCGACACCTACCCGGCCCAGATAGTCGACCAGCTCGCCGAATTCGGTCTGTTCGGTGCGACGATATCCCGTGAGAACGGTGGTCTGGGCCTGTCTGCTACCGCCTACAGCCGTATTGTCGCGCTGATCTCCGAGAGCTGGATGTCGCTGACCGGCGTACTCAACTCCCATTTGATGATGGCGCACCTCATCGAGAAGTTCGGAACGCCCGCCCAACAGGCCGCCTACCTGCCGCGGCTGGCGGCCGGCATCTTACGCGGCGGACTCGCACTGACTGAACCTGATTGCGGCACAGACCTTCAGGCCATCAGAACAGTTGCCACCCGGACATCTGATACTGCATACACCATCACGGGTCGCAAAACGTGGATCACCAACGCACGGTACGGCAACTGTCTGGCTGTCCTGGTCAAGACTGACCCGACCACCCAACCACGCCACGCTGGCACGTCAATGTTCCTGGTGGAAAAAGAAATTGACGGCTACCTGGCGGGGCCAAAGCTGGGAAAGCTCGGATATCGCGGAGTGGACACGGTGGAAGTCGAGTTCGACGCCGTCGAAGTGCCGTCAGACCGGCTCCTCGGAGAGCGCGAAGGACAGGGGTTCCTCCATGCTCTCGGGGGTTTGGAGCTGGGCCGGATCAATGTCGCGGCCCGTGGATGCGGTATCGCCAATGCGGCACTACGCGCGGCGCTCCGATACAGCAAAGTCCGTCGAACCATGGGCAAGCCGATCGGAGAGCACCAGGCGATCGCCCTCAAGCTCGCTGACATGGGATGCCGCGCCCGCGCTGCCGAACTGTTGACGCGCAACGCTGCGGCCACGTTCGACGCCGGGCGTCGTTGCGACCTCGAAGCGGGAATGGCGAAGTTGACCGCGACAGAGGCCGCGCTGAGCAATGCGACCGACGCAATGCGGATACACGGCGCGTACGGCTATTCGACCGAGGGTCACATCGAGCGCTACTTCCGTGACGCGCCGTTGTTGTGCATCGGAGAGGGCACCAACGAAATCCAGCGTGTAGTGATCGCTAAGCGCATGCTGGCCGAGGTGCAGCTGTGAACAAAACCGCGACCGCGGGACCCCTGGCCGGTATTCGAGTACTCGACTTCACGGCGAACATGTCCGGTCCGCTGGCCACGATGATCCTCGGGGATCAGGGCGCCGACGTGGTCAAGGTCGAACCGCCCGAAGGTGACGTCATCCGCGGTTTGGGGTCGGCCCGGAACGGCATGTCGGCGTACTTCGCGAATCTCAATCGTTCCAAGCGTTTCGTGGCAACCGATTTGAAGTCGTCAGAGGGAGCGGAGCTGCTCCACGAGTTGTTGGACTGGGCAGACGTCATGGTCCACAATTTCCGGCCGGGAGTCGCAGAGCGGCTCGGGCTGGATGCGCAGACAGTGCGGGCCGCTCGTCCGCAGCTGGTCTACGTCGAGATCACCGGATTCGGGACCGTAGGCCCATATGCCAATCGGCCCGCGTATGACCATGTGATCCAGGCGATGTCAGGATTCGCCGCCAATCAGAAGCTCGCCAGAGACGCATCGTCACAACCGGCACTGGTACGGCAAGGCATCATCGACAAGCTCACCGGGCTGGTTGCCGCGCAGGCTACGACAGCGGCTCTGTTGGAACGGAGCCGCACTGGTATTGGGCGCACTGTCGAGGTGCGGATGTTGGACGTGGCTGTCGCGACGCTGTGGCCAGACGCCATGATGAACAACACCTTGCTGGAGCCACATGACGCTCAACCGACGATCGCACAGAGCTTCCAGCTCACCGAAACCGCCGACGGCTTGATCGCGTTCATCCTGGTCAAGGCAGCGGCATTCAAACGCCTCGCGGAGGGCCTGAATTTGCCAGGCGCAAGCGATCTGCCGACTGTCGGGGTCCACAGGCTCGGTGGTGACGTCTTCGCCGAAACGGTGCGCAGAGTCAGGGCGCTGACCACCCGCGAAGCGGTTGACCTTCTCTCGAGCTTGGATATTCCTGTCGCCCCCGTACTCGAGCTGGACAGCCTGCACGAGCATCCGCAGATTCAGGCTGCCGACCTCATCGACGAGTTCACTCACCCGGTCGTGGGACGAGTGAGGCAGGCGAATCCCGCAGTGCGATTTGTCGACGAGCGAGCCGCAACATTGCGCCCCGCAGGCGGTGTCGGCTCTGACAACGATGACGTCATTCGCGACATCAAAGCACAGGGCAACTGCGACGGCTCGACGGTGACCGACGACATCCTGGATTCGACACCCAGGCAGGAGGTGCGTCATGCATAGCGTCATCCGCAGAAATCTGGGCCTCTTCTACGACGACTTTGCCGTGGGGGATGTATTCAGGCATCCACTCGGCCGAACAATACAGGGCGCCGACAACGCATGGTTCACCCTGTTGACGCTGAATACCAACGAACTGCACTTCAACGACGAGGTGGCTGCTCTCTCCGAGCACGGGCGACCAATCGTGAACTCGGGCTTCACGGTTGCGCTGATTCTCGGGATGTCGGTCTCGGATATCAGCCAGAACGCATTGGCCAACCTGGGGTGGGACGAGATCAGGTTGTCTGCACCCGTGTTCGTCGGCGACACCCTCTACGCGGAGAGCGTCGTGACCGGCGTACGAGAATCTCGAAGTCGGCCCGATGCCGGCATATTGACGTGCTTCACCCGCGGTATCAATCAAGACGGCGTCGAGGTTCTCAGCTATCGACGGTCTGTCTTGATTCTCAAAAAGGTCCTCGGTGAGGCGAGCCGCAGGTTTCCCGAGCCCGGGACTCCCATCACCGAGCGGGCTGGCCTGAACCAGACGACGCGACCACTGAACTCCCATTAGCCGGAACGGAAGTGAGCCTCTTGTCCAATCCATTCGATCCGCACCTCGTCATCGAGGAGTCGGGGCCCATCCGGATCTTGACACTCAATCATCCGGACTCGTTGAACTCTGTCGACGCCGATCTGCATCACGCCCTTGCGTGGGTGTGGAAACACATCGCCGAGGACGGTGACGCCCGCGCAGTAGTCATGACCGGTGCCGGCCGACTGTTCTGCTCCGGTGGTGATCTGCGGCTGGTTCAGGAAATGCAAGGCGATCCCGAACGTCGCTCACGACTACTGATCGAGGCCAGAACGATCGTCGAACAGATGCTCAACTTCCCGCTGCCGATCGTCGCAGCGGTGAACGGCGCGGCCGTCGGCTTGGGGGCAAGCTTGGCTGTGCTCAGCGACATGGTATTCATTGCCGAGAACGCATACATGGCGGACCCGCATGTCGCCGTGGGCCTTACCGCGGGAGACGGAGGGCCTCTCGCTTGGCCGTTCATGACGAGTCTCCTTCGGGCCAAGGAGTATCTACTCACAGGGGACCGGATCCCGGCGCAGCAAGCCGTCGCACTGGGCATCGCGAACCGGGTGGTCAGCGATAACGAACTCCTCTCGCACGCAGTAGCTTTCGCGCAGCGTCTAGCCGCACTGCCGCCACAAGCGATCCAATCCACCAGACGATCACTCAACCTGCATCTGATTTCGGCGGCAGGCGGCTTGCTTGACTATTCGTTCGCCGAGGAGTTCAAATCCTTCGACCGCAGCGATCACAAGGCAATCGTCAGCGCCTTCTTGACGAAGTCGTCATCGTGACTGACGAAGATGCGATACGCCGGGCTGCGCGGTCCTGGTTTGAGGAGAACTGGGATCCGCACCTGAGGGCGGCTCAGTGGTGGGAACGGCTCGCGAGTAGCGGGTGGGGGCTGCCCCGCTGGCCGCTCGAGTGGTACGGCCGCGGGTGCTCGGCAGCGGAGGCCAAAATCGTCGACGAGGAGCGCGCAGCAATTGGTGCGCTGGGTCCCCCGGCCGGCCTGGGCGTCGCGCTGGCCGCACCGACCATCCTCACGCACGGCACCCCACAACAAAAACAGCGGTATCTCTGGCCGATCGTCACGGGCCAGCACGCGTGGTGCCAGTTGTTCAGCGAACCGGGTGCGGGATCAGACCTGGCAGCGATACAAACCAGCGCAGTACGCCGCGAAGGCGAATATGTCATCAACGGTCAGAAAGTCTGGACGTCCAACGCGCATCATGCCGACTACGGATTGCTGATGGCGCGCACCGACGTGGATGTTCCCAAGCACGAAGGCATCTCATTTTTCCTGTTCCCAATGGAACAAGCCGAAGCGGTGACCGTGAGACCGCTGCGGGAGCTCACCGGACGAACAATGTTCAATGAGGTCTTCATCACCGAGGCGGTTGTTTCTGAAACCGCGTTACTAGGTCAGCCCGGCGACGGCTGGAAGATCGCTCAAACAACGCTGGCAGCGGAGCGCTCAGGGTTTGGCGAAGGTGGCAACGCCCTATCCGGGGTGCCCGGCGGCCGCAGAGCCGGCTACCTCGACCGCCGGGCCGGAGACCTTGCGACAGGGCGCCGCGTCAGTGGCACCGCGATGTCACTCGGCGGTGGAGGGGAAAGCCTTGTCCTTCGATTGGTCCGCAGATACGGGCGCGACCGAGACCCCGCGATACGCCAGAAAGTCGCTCAACTCCACATCTACCAAGCGATTCTGAAAGGTAACGCCATGCGCGCACGCGCAGAGCGAAAAAGCGCTCCCGCCAGTCGCACCGATGCGTTGACCAGCAAGCTGCAGACCAGTCGCATCAGCCGACTCGCCAACGAGATCATCAGTGATGTCCTCGGGATGGATGCGACGGTAGCGGGGGCGGACTCACCGGAGGCCGGCGCGGTCGTCGACTACGTGTTGTTCAACCTCGCCGCCTCCATCTATGGCGGTACCGACCAGATCCAGCGGAACATTCTTGCTGAACGCGTGCTCGGCCTGCCCCGTGAGCTGTCGCCCGATCGCGGTGTGGCATTTCGGGACGTCAAAGTGGGGACTTTGCGATGACCGCGACCAGCGTCGGCACCACTGCTGGTGGACTGGCATCGGCTCCTTGCACCGAAGAGTTCGCTGCCGTTCTCCGCGACTGGCTGACCACTCACCGCGCCGAGTTGTCCGGCTTTCGTGAAGCAACGGCGGTCACCATCGAATCGCGCGACGAACAGCTGCGTCCCCTACATCGTCTGCTCTACGAAGCTGGATGGCTCCGCTGGGGCTGGCCGAAGGACATCGGCGGATTCGGTGGGTCGGTCCTATTGCGCGGCGTTCTGCATGACGAGCTTTGCCGCTTCGGTGTACGAGTGCCCGAATCAATGCTTCTGCTGGAAACGCTCGGGCCAATGGTCATTGAGTACGATAAGCCATTGGCCAGGCGCTTTCTACCGGAACTTCTCAGTGGCGAAAAAACATGGGCGCAGGGATTCTCCGAGCCGGAGGCGGGCAGCGACCTAGCGAGTCTCCGGTGCAGAGCTGAGCGCTGCGGCCAGGGCTACGTCGTCAACGGTGAGAAGATCTGGTCCAGTTCCGGCCACCTCGCCGACCGTTGCTTGCTGTTGGTGCGCACTGGGCGCCCCGAGGAGCGCCATCGTGGCTTGACCTTCTTTCTTGTCGACCTCGACGCGCCGGGGGTCTCCGTGCAGCCGATCCTCGCTGCGAGTGGTCGCAATGAATTCGCAGAGATCGTCTTTCAAGATGTCGAGGTACCCGAGGACAGGCGCATCGGTGATGTCGGACTGGGCTGGGAAGCGGCCATGTACCTGTTGCAATGGGAGCGGGGCATGTACGCGTGGCAACGCCAGGCGGACTTACACAGCTCTCTCGGCAAGATTCTGGCCAGCGCAGAACTCGACGTCAACACAGCAGCGGCCGAACGCATCGGTGCTGCATACCGAGTACTTCACGCATTGCGGATGGCCACTCGCAGAACACTGACCAAACTGGCCCACGCCGTCAACCCCGGCCCGAACATCTCGGTCGACAAGCTGTTGTTGTCGAAGGCTGAGCACGCGATCTTCGAGGTCGCGCGTGAACTTCACTACCCCGCCTTCGAATTCGGCGACCGGCTGACCGACCAAGTCCTTCGCGCCGACTACTTCTATGCGAGGGCCGCGTCGATCTACGGCGGCAGCGCAGAGATTCAGCGCACCATCCTCGCCGACCGAGTACTGCAGCTACCCGGGGAGAAGTCATGAGCGAACCCGACGCAGCAGCGGTAATCCGCGAGAGTCTCGCCGGACTCTTCGCCACGGGCCTCACGGGAACGGAATTGAAGGCCCGACTGTTGGATGACGGTTGGTTCGACATGGTTGACGAGGAACCTCAATCGGTACTACGCGAGATGTTCGACCTACAGGGCGAGGTGCTAGCGGATGCGTCGCCAGCCCTCGATCTCGTTGCATTGCACGCGTTGTCCGCACACATCAGGGCAAACGAGATCCTCGACGGTGCATCGGCGACGGCAATCCTTCATCCGGTGCATGCGGATGCCGAACACTACCTGAGCCCGGTATGCGGCACGCTCACATCGGATACCGTCAATGCACGAGGGATTGCGCTCGCCGGGTTCAGTGACGCCAAGCGGCTGATCGTTCCGGTCATGCGATCTGGAACCATGATGTTGGTGGACCTAGATCCGCGAGCAGACGTGCGTGTCAGTCAGATCACCGGTATTGACGGGTCGCTGGGGTGGTATGACGTCTCGGTGAGCGGCGTTCCACGGATCCTGCTGGCGGGGGACGCCGCTGCGGCTGCGTGGAAGGCAACCACCGCATTTGTCCGCCACGCGTTGTCTTATGAACTGATCGCTTTGGGCCGGGCTCTGCTCACCGCGGCCACGCAGCACGTGGCCCAACGGCGGCAGTTCGGGCGCGCTATCGGATCGTTTCAGGCGGTACGACACCAGCTCGCAGAGGCTCACGTAGCGGTCGAATCCGCGAGCCTTGCCGCTGAGGCCGCCTGGGACACCGGTGATCCGCTGCATCTGGCTGTCGCCAACGCAATGGCGGGAGACGCCCACCGACACTGCGGTGATGCGTCGTTGCAGACGCATGGGGCCATCGGCTTCACGGCCGAGTACGGCCTGCACCGGTTCATGCGACGTGGCTGGGCGCTCGCAGCGCTCACCGGCTCGACAAGACAGCTCGACGCAGCGATCGGCTACCACGTCAGTAGGACTACGCACGCCCCAAGAATTGGCTCACTCGCGGAACCAGGGAGTTGAGCCATGTTCACGCACAACCCCGACTCAGGGAGGTCGAAAGTGAACGACCGGTCAGACGACATCGGCGTCGTACACAACTGCCAGAACGGCATCCTGCGGATCGCTCTCAACCGTCCGCAACGATTGAATGCACTAACGGGCACCATGATTGACGAGCTGACCGGGCAGCTCAGACGTGCGGCCGCTGACCGAGACATTCGAGTCGTGATGCTCTGCGGGAAGGGTGCCTCATTCTGCTCAGGCATTGACCTGACGGCTGTTCCGGTACATGACGGAGTCTGGTTCTTGCGCCGGATCACCGAGATGTGCCTCGCGCTCGCGGCGCTGCCGCAGCCGACCCTGGCATGCGTGCAAGGCTCCGCCTACGGGATCGGGTCGAGTCTGGCGCTCGGTTGCGATCTGGTCATCGCCGACGAGTCGGCCACGTTCTGTCAATCGTTCGCAGAGCGCGGCCTTGCGGTGGACGGCGGGGCCAGTTGGCTTCTCACTCAGTCACTCGGGCTTCGAAAGGCAAAGGAGTTGGCGTTTCTTGCCACCCCCGTGACGGGTCGGGAAGCGCTGGGGCTGGGCATGATCAACAAAGTTGTCGATCAGGGCCAGCTCGAAGGGGCGGGCCTGCAATGGGCGGTGAATCTGGCCGCCGCAGCGCCCATGGCCCTCTCGATCACGAAGGACCTGCTCAATTCGGCGACCGGATCGTCTCTGGAGGACTGTCTTGAGCGGGAGGAACTGGCGCAACACGTCTGCATGCGCTCCGCTGATGCCAAAGAAGGGTTGCGCTCCTTTGTTGAACGACGACGGCCGGAATTCGCCGGCCGGTGAGAGAAACATCAGCGTGAACAATTTCCGTCGGCAAGCCCTGTGCGTGCTCAGGCGAGACCCGCAAGGAGGAATGAGCATTCCATGTTCCACAGCGCGATTGACCTAGGTGGTGATCAATGATGGTGAGCGCCCGGTCAGTATGGCGTCCCCCGGCTCGATTGACCATTCCCGATTCCCTGCACTCCGTCGTCGATGCTCATCCGGACAAGACGGCGGTGATATTTCCCGACGAAGAACTTACCTATGCGCGGCTGTGGGATCAGACCGTCGCCGTCGCCAACGGTTTGACCGAGCTCGGTGTGGGACGAAACGACTGTGTCGCAGTGATGATGCGCAACTCGGCTGAGCAGTTGACGACCTGGTTCGCCGCCTCACTACTCGGTGCAGTGTTCGTGCCGATCAACACTGCCTACACCGGCATGTTCCTCGAGCACCAACTCAACGTGGTGGCACCGCCGGTTTTTGTCGTCGATGAGCACCTGGCCGACACAGCATTTGACGTGTTGCCGCGGATAGAGTCGCTACGCCATGTCATCGTCCGCGGTGGCACGCGGGCACTGCCCGGTCTGGCCGGGGTGTCGTTGCATCAGATGTCGGCGCTTCGGGCAACCGACTCCACTCGGCTCAAGAGCTCCTACCGGCCGGAGTGGACGGATCACAACGCCGTTGTCTTCACCGCCGGCACCACCGGCCCTTCGAAGGGGTCGGTCGCGACACACAACTACCTCGTCCGGGCAGCACAACAGATCGACGAGATAAAGGACGGCCGCGAGGACGACATCTACTACACCCCGCTACCGCTCTTCCATCAGAACGCCATGCTCCTAGGAGCATTGGGGCCGTTGCTTCGCGGTGCGACAACCGTGATCGACGAACACTTCTCGGTGTCGGACTTCTGGAATCGTGTGAGAAGACACAAAGCGACCCAGCTGTCCATCCTGGGCCCGATGTTGCAAATGCTGTGGAATCTCCCGGAGACAGAAAGTGATCGGGACAACCAGGTGCGCATCTGCCTCGCGGTGCCGGTTCCCAAGGAGCTCCACCGCGCCATTGAGGACCGTTACGGCATCCGTATCGTGCTGTCATACGGGCTGTCCGAGTGTGTTCCGATGTTGTTGTACTCAGCCGAAGATCCGCCAGAACCGGGCTTTTCGGGGCGGCCGAATCCGGTCTTCGACATCAAGTTGTTCGATGAGCACGACGCCGAGGTCGCACCCGGCGAAGTCGGCGAGATTGTCTGTCGGCCCCTCGAACCGCATGTCATGTTCGAGGGCTACTGGAACAACGCCGAGGCGACAATCGCGTCGTGGCGCAACCAGTGGTTCCACACCGGTGATCTCGGCCGCATGAATGAGAAGGGCGAGATCGCATTCTTCGATCGGAAGAAGGACTACCTGCGGCGGCGCAGCGAGAACATTTCGTCCTTCGAGCTCGAACAGGCAATCAATGCGCATCCAGACATTGACGACTGCGCCGTCTACGGGGTTCCAAGCGAACTCGGTGAAGACGAGGTGATGGTCACCGCGCTTCTCGCGCCAGGGTCGCGGCTGACCTACGAACAGTTCATTGACCACTGCGTGGCCAACGTTCCGTACTTCGCGGTGCCCAGGTACGTCGAATTCGCCGGCTCGCTGCCTCGCGGGCCGGTGGGCCGGATCCTGAAGAACGAACTTCGGTCCCGCGGGGTTGGCCCAGACACCTACGACCGCGAATCGGCGGGATACATCGTGAAACGGCGGGACCGTAGATGACGACGGCAATTGTCGGAATCGGCCGCACAGCCTTCAGCCGTTCGTCAGGCAGGACGCCGTTGGCCATGGCTGTCGACGCCTGTCGCACGGCGCTCAGCGACGCAGACTTCAATCCCGCTGACGTGGATGGCGTTGCCTGCTTTCAGTACAACGACTCGGCAATGCCGATCGACGTCGCGTGGGCACTTGGACGTGACGAGATCGCCTGGGCGTCCGCTCCTCTGGGGGGCGGAGATCTTGCCGTCCAGGTAATCGCCAATGCGTCGGCGATGGTGGAGAACGGCGTATGCAAAGCGGTTCTCGTTTACAGGTCACTCAACGGCAGGTCTGGTATGCGATTCGGGACGATGAGCGAGGCGATCTCCGTCGGCGGCGCCGGCCAGTTCGATGCCCCCTCGGGATTGCTCGTGCCGCCGCAGTTCATCGCGGTATGGGCGCGCCGGTATCTGGCTGAGTGTAAAGGCACATCAGCGGATCTCGGTGAGGTCGCCGTAACTCAGCGTAGGCATGCCCAACTCAACCCGGACGCGGCCATGCGCGAGCCCCTGAACATGGACGCTTACCTGGCGAGTCGGTGGATCTGCGAACCGTTTCGAGTAAACGACTGCGCTTTTGAAGTCGACGGTGCGGTGGCCCTGCTGATCACGTCGGAAGAGCGCGCGCGCGACTGCGCATCAGATCCGGTGTACATCGTCGGACACGCGAGTTCCGCATCCGGCTCCGGGTGGTTGGGATGGGAGGACATGACATCGATGTACTCGAGAGTTGCCGCGCCTCGGCTTTGGGACCGGACAGGGCTGCGGCCCAGCGACATCGACGTCGCTCTGATGTACGACTGCTTCACCTACACGGTGCTGGCGACGGTTGAGGACTACGGCTTCTGTGGGAAGGGCGAAGCCGGCGCTTTTTATCGCGACGGCCGAGCAACATTTGGGGGCGACGTGGTGATCAACCCACACGGTGGCTTGCTGTCGGAAGGGTATCTACACGGTCTGAATCACCACCATGAGGCGGCGGTGCAGCTGCGTGGCGACGCGGGCGACCGTCAAGTCGCAGGGGCGCGACTCGCACTGGCCACCGCCGGCGCGGGCCCCTACGGGGGCGCAATCGTCTACTCCTCGGAGCCGGCATGAGTAGTCAAGCCCTCTGGCCTCAGCCGATGCCGGACACCGACTCCGCGGGCTATTGGAGCGCTACCCGTGCCGGTGGCCTCGCGATCTGCCGGTGCCGGGTGTGTCGCCTCTGGATGCATCCGCCGCTGGAGCGGTGCCGGCGGTGCGGTGAGGAGACGTCCTTCGAGGAAGTGTCACGGAAGGGACGAGTGCACAGCTGGATACGTGTCGACCGCTCTTCTGTACCTGGGCCGGAGGTGCCCTATTACATCGTCATCGTTGAACTCATCGAACAGGAAGGGATCCGGATCGCATGTATTCCTTGCGACGAGGCCCCGTCCGCACATGAGCTGAATATCGGGGACGAGGTTTGTCTTTCGGTCCGTCCAGTACCGGGCGGCAAGTTCTATGCGCCAATGGTCCAGCTACAGGAGGAAGACAATGGCTAAGCGGAAGTGCGCCTTCGTCGTAGGCGCAAGCCGAGGTGTGGGTCGAGCAGCGGCCCTTGAGTTGGCGGCTCGAGGTTGGGATGTCGCCCTCGGATTTCGCAGAAACGAGGATTTCGCGAAGACGGTCGCATCCGAACTCGATACGGACGCACGCTCGGTTCTCGTGCAGGGTGACGTGGCCACCGATGCGGCCGACATGGTGGCACGGGCAGTGGACGGCCTCGGTGGCCTGAACGCGGTGCTGTTCACGGCGGTGCCGATCGTCACGGGCAGGCTCAGCGAACTGTCCGATGCCGATATCGACAGCGCGATCGGGGTCACTGTCCACGGCTTTCGTGGAATTGCACTGTCCGCCAGGCCCTATCTGGCCGAGGCTGCCGGCAGCATCGTGGCCTTCAGCAGCCTGGGATCGGAACGATATGCCGCCTACTACGGCGCCATCGCACCGGCGAAAAGCGCACTCGAGACGATGATCCGTTATTTCGCAGTGGAATTCGGTCGAGACGGTGTCACGGTGAACGGAATCAGTCCCTGCTTGATCGACGACGTCCAGCACTTCGACGAAGCGCCTACCGTGCTTCCGCATTTGGAGCAGGTCGCAAAGCGGACGCCCCTGCGTCACAAGCTGGTAACACCCGTCGACGTTGCCAGGGTCGCGTGCGCGCTTGTCGGACCGGATCTCACCGCTGTCACCGGCCAAGTGGTGAGGGTGGACGGGGGCTACAGCCTGCTGGGTTGAGCCTGGCTCGTGATCGCGAAGCGAGACAGTACTCGCGGTGGCGCTGGACATGTCGCGAGTCGCCTTGCTACTGTGGCGCAAATCATAATCATGATTATAGATTCGGCCGCGCCGATGACCAGATAGGCGCTAGATTATGTAAATAGCTGATCACAGATAGGGCTTCCCGGGCCCGGTGTGCGAACTCCGGTCCGCCGAGTGAATGGGAAAGCCGGGAGACAGCAATAGCTGGGAAAAGGAGGTGAGGATCTGATGACACTCGCCACTGTTGCGGTGAAACCCGTGCGCGGCGTGGGTGAGTTCTTCGCCATGTCGCTGGATGCCGTCGTGCTCGCGGTGCAGCCGCCCTTCGCGTGGCGTGAGCTGCTCCTGCAGACCTGGTTTGTGGCTCGGGTTTCGCTCCTGCCGACGATGATGCTCTCGATACCTTTCACCACCCTGACGGTGTTCATGATCAATATCCTGTTGGGTGAGATCGGCGCCAAGGACCTCTCGGGCAGCGGGGCCGCGCTGGCCACCGTGAACCAGATTGGTCCGGTCGTCACCGTGGTGGTCGTTGCCGGCGCGGCCGCCACGGCGATGTGCGCGGATCTCGGCGCTCGCACGATTCGTGAGGAAGTCGACGCGATGCGGGTGCTCGGGATCGATCCGGTGCAGCGTCTCGTCGTCCCGCGGGTTGTCGCGGGAACCTTTGTCGCGTTGATGCTCACTGCCGTCGTGACTTCGGTCGGTCTAGGCGGTTCGTTCATCTTCTCGGTCTACATCCAGGACGTGACGCCGGGTGCGTATGTCGCGAATCTCACTCTGCTGGTGGGGCTTCCGGAAGTAATCGTGGCAATGGTCAAGGCGATGCTGTTTGGCCTCGCCGCCAGCCTGATCGCGTGCTACAAGGGCCTGTCGGTGGGTGGTGGCTCCGCCGGTGTCGGCAATGCCGTGAACGAGACAGTCGTCTACACCTTCATGGCGCTGTTCGTCATCAACGTGGTGGCCACGGCAATCGGACTGCAGGTGATAAACCGATGAAATCCCCGGTGCTGAACAGTGGTCGTGCGTTGGCGCTTCGTCCTCTCCGGGGAGTCACCGCCGTCCTGGACGAACTGGGCAGGCAGGGCGAGTTCTACGCCCAGACGATGGGGCGCACAGGTCATGCGCTGATGAGCTATCGGGCTGAGCTGGTGCGGGCGATTGCTGGTATGAGCCTTGGCACAGGGGCTTTGGCATTGATCGGCGGTACCGTCGTCATCGTCGCGTTCCTCACGCTGTTCGCAGGCGCGGTACTGGCGGTGCAGGGATACGACGCATTGTCTCAGATCGGCGTCGAGGCACTCACGGGGTTCGCCTCGGCGTACCTGAACACGCGAGTGGTCGCACCGATGGTCTCCACTGTCGGGTTGGCGGCCACAATCGGTGCGGGGGCAACCGCACAGATCGGCGCGATGAAGATCAACGAGGAGATCGACGCGTTAGAGGTCATGGGCGTCCAGTCGGTCGCCTACCTCGCCTCGACCCGAGTCATCGCGGGTGTCATCGTGGTCATTCCGCTTTACTGCGTCGCGTCGATGACTGCGTTCACCGCGGCCAAGGTGACCGTGCTGCTCTACGGACAGTCGGTGGGCGTGTATGACCACTACTTCGACACGTTCCTGTCACCGGCGGACCTCATCTGGTCATTCCTTCTGGTGATCGCATGTTCGGTGGTGATCATGCTCATCCACACCTACTACGGATATACCGCCAGTGGTGGTCCGGCCGGGGTTGGCGAGGCTGTCGGCCGGGCGGTGCGCGCTTCGCTGGTGATGGCCATTGCCTCGAATCTGTTGGTCTCGCTGGCCATCTACGGCCCGTCGGGCAACTTCAACTTCTCGGGATGACGCAATGAAGAACCGCGATAACCAAAAGAGGATCCCTCGGCGTTGGTGGGCCGTCATTTTGGTCGCCGTCATGGTGGCCTATGCCGCCACGTGTTGGCTGGCCTTCGAGCGCGTCTTCACCTCGTACGTACCGGTGACGCTCGCATCCGATCGCGCAGGTCTCATGATGGAACCGGGTGGACGGATAAAACTCCGTGGGGTCGACGTCGGCCGTGTCCGGAAAATCGTCAGCACCGGCAATTCCCCAGTCCGGCTCGAACTGGAGATCCTGAAATCTCAGCTGCACTACATCCCCGCAAACGTCGGTGCCGAGATCACCGCGAACACCGCATTCGGCTCGAAGTACATCGATCTGACGCTGCCGCAGAAACCGAGTGCGGCCAGGTTGTCGGCCGGGACGGTGCTGCATGCCCAGAATGTGAGCACCGAGGTGAACACCGTCTTCGACAACCTCGTGACACTCATCCAGAGGATCGACCCTGTCAAGCTCAATGGCGTGTTGTCCGCACTCGCGGAGGGACTGCGCGGGCGTGGTCAACAGCTCGGCGAAGCATTCGCTGGGGCGAACTCAGTTCTGGCCGCGTTGAATGCTCGGTCGGAAGTGATCAACGCGAATTGGCGTGAACTGGCGGCCTTTAGCGATACCTACGGTGAGGCGGCGCAGAACATCCTGTCGATCTTGGATTCGGCGGCAACCACGGGTGCCTCGATCACTGATCGGGCGCGGGCGATGGACGCGCTGCTGTTGAACGCTATCGGACTAGCCAACTCCGGAACGGCCATGCTGGCTCCGAATGCCGAGAACGTCGTTGACCTCGTGAATCTCTTGAGACCGACGACGGGGCTGCTGATGAAGTATCAACCCACATTCACGTGTCTGTTGGTCGGAGCGAAGTGGTGGTTGGACAACGGCGGGTACGCAGGCGCGGGAGGTAACGGCCGGACGCTGTTGGTGGACGCGGCGGTTCTCCTCGGAAACGATCCGTACGTTCATCCGAACAACCTGCCGATCGTGGCCGCAAAAGGTGGGCCAGATGGTCGGCCTAGCTGTGGGTCACTTCCCCATGCACACAAGAACTTCCCGGTTCGGGCACTGGTCACAAACACCGGTTGGAGCACCGGAATCGACATCCGCCCGAATCCAGGGCTGGGGCACCCCTGCTATGCGAACTATCTGCCAGTCACAAGAGCCGCGCCCGAACCCGCGAGTGTCCGGTGCCAGGGTCCACCTTCGCCGGGACTACCGGTGGCGCCGCCACCACCGCCGCCACCGCCGCCACCGCACCCGTGACCACAGACCCGACGCTCGAGAGGAATCCGGATGAGAGAAAACCTACGGGGTACGGTGTGGCGTCTCGCCGTCTTCGTCACGGTGTGCCTGTTCGGAATTTTCACCATGATCGCGGTGTTCGGACAGTTCCGGTTCGACGATCGCGATTCGTACAGCGCGGTTTTCTCCAGTGCGAGCGGTCTCAAAGCCGACCAGATGGTGCGGATCGGCGGCGTAGAAGTGGGGAAGGTCCGTGGCGTTCGCGTACAACCGGACACGTCGGTGAGGGTCGATTTCGATGTCGAGCGGTCTGTTCACCTGACCACTGGGAGCAGGGCGGTGATCCGTTACGAGAACCTGGTGGGCGATCGCTATCTATCTCTTGAGCAGGGCGAGCCAGGCACGAACCTCCAGCCGGGGCAGACGATCTCCGCAGAGCAAACGGCGCCGGCATTGGACCTGGACGCGTTGGTGGGTGGATTTCGGCCGTTGTTCCGGGCGCTGAACCCGGAGCAGGTCAATCGGCTGACCGGCGAGCTGATCCAAGCTTTTCAGGGCCAGGGCGAAGCACTCAGCTCGCTTCTAGCGCACGTCGGGTCATTCTCAACCGCGCTGGCCGACCGCGATGCGCTGATAGGGGATGTCATTTCCAATCTTGACGCCGTGATGACATCGGTTGGAGACCAGAGCGGGCAGCTCGATGTCGCCGTCGACAACCTGTCCGCACTCATCGACGGGTTGGCTCAGCGGCGGACCGCTCTCGCAGACGGAGTCGGCCAACTCGACGCCGCAGCAGCCTCGGTAGCCGGCCTCTTGCAGGAGGCTCGTCCGCCCCTGCGGGCCACGGTCAACCAACTAGATCGTGTCGCATCACAGGCCGTCGCCGACCACGAGTATCTGGACAACCTGCTGGCGACACTGCCGGATCGGTACCGGGTACTCGCCAGACAGGGCATCTACGGCAACTACTTCAGCTTCTACCTCTGCGACGTTCTGCTGAAGCTGAACGGAAAGGGCGGCCAGCCCGTCTATGTCAAGATGGCCGGCCAGACCACCGGGCGGTGTGCACTGAAATGAAGCGCTTCTCAGAACGCAACACCGTGGTCGTCGGTGTCATCGCCACAGCCGGCGTAGCGGCCCTGGTGCTCGGCGGGATGTCGCTGGGCAAGCTGACGGAGTTAGCTGATAGCGCCACCTACACTGCGTATTTCGCCGATGCCGGTGTGCTCACCGACGGTGCCGATGTACAGATATCCGGCGTCCGGGTCGGCTCCGTTTCATCAGTGCGTCTGGACCGATCACAGGTGCTCGTAGACTTCACGGTGGACGACGACATCATGCTGGGAGACCGGACCGAGGCGGCGATCAAGACGAACACGCTGCTCGGTACCAAGATCCTGCAAGTGACACCGCGGGGGACAGAGCAACTGATCGGACCGATTCCGCTCGATCGGACCACTTCACCGTATTCGCTGACGGATGCACTGAGCGAGCTGACCACGACCGTGGGCGACTTGAACACCGAGCAGCTGTCGGAATCGCTTCTGACACTTTCGGAGACGTTCAAAGACACGCCACCGGACCTGCGAAATGCTGTGCAAGGCGTGAGCCGTTTCGCTGAAGCGATAAACAATCGAGACACGAATCTTCGTAGCCTGTTGGTCAAGGCCAGAGAGGCGACCGGTGTGCTCGGTCAACGAACCGACCAGATCGTCGGTCTCGTGCGTCATACCAATTTATTACTGGCAGAGCTGCGTACCGAGAGCGGGTCACTGCAAACGATTGCGGACAACGTTCGAGCTCTGAGCAGTCACCTTTCAGGCTTGGTGGCTGAGAATGGTGACCTGCGCCAAACGCTGGATCGACTGAACGGTGTTCTCACAATCGTCGACGATCGGAAGACCGAAGTTCAGCAGGCGATAAAGCTACTGAACGCGTACGCGATGTCTCTTGGTGAATCGGTCGCCTCGGGACCATTTTTCAACGCCTACGTCGCGAACCTCCTCCCGGGGCAGTTCAGTCAGCCGTTCATTGACGCAGCATTCTCAGACCTGGGGCTCGATCCGAATGTGCTCCTGCCTTCTGAGCTCACCGACCCGCCGGTCGGTCAGCCAGGCACGCCTGCCCTGCCTGCACCCTATCCGCGCACGGGGCAGGGTGGGCCCCCGAATCTCACTCTGCCTGACGCGATTACCGGGAATCCGGGCGACCCCCGGTATCCCTACCGGGAACCCATTCCGGCGCCCCCACCGGGAGCCCCACCGCCGGGCCCGCCGGCTCCCGCTCCCCCCGGCCTCGGGTCGACGCCGGAGCCTACTCCGTCGCCGGTCTACGAATCGCCACCGCTGCACGGTGTCTCGTCTTCGGGCGGTGTGGTGGCGCCGCCAGGTCCGCCGCAACTCGACGATGGAGGAACCGGCTAAATGTTGAATCTCCGGTCGTGGAGCAAGCGACGGATCGCGTTGGCATTGAGTTTGGTCGCTTGCGTCGTGCTCGGCGCCATCGCGGTTAACGAGTTCGGTGAACGGGCCCGGCACGTCCAACTCGTGGCGTATTTCACTGAGAGTAATGGCGTTTACGTCGGTGACGATGTACTCATCCAAGGTGTCCGCGTGGGCAAGATCGACGCCATCCAACCAGAGCCCACGCGTACCAAGATCACTTTCTCCGTCGACGGCGGTCATAAGGTTCCCGCCGATGCCCATGCCGTCATCATCAATCCAACGCTGGTCACCGCGCGCGCGGTGCAATTGGTGCCCGCATATACGGGTGGGCCTGCGATGGAGACAGGCTCCGTCATCCCGCAGAATCGCACCGCGGTGCCTGTCGAGTATGACGATCTGCGCGACCAACTGGAAAAGCTGACCGTCGCCCTGCAGCCGACGCAACCCGGTGGTGTCAGCACTCTCGGGGCCTTCGTCAACACCTCCGCGGCCAACATGCGAGGACAAGGTGCGGACATCCGCACTGCGATCGTCGAATTGTCGAAGACCTTCTCGGCGCTCGGAGACCACAGCGACGACTTGTTCGGAAGCGTCAAGAGCCTGTCCCTGCTGACGACAGGGCTGCGATCCAGCGCGGAACTGCTGCGCCAACTCAACACGAATCTGGACGCGGTGTCGGGTCTGCTCACCAACGATCCAGATGCGATCGGGGAGGCGCTGGAGACGCTGAATGTGGCCGTACGCGACGTCCAGGGTTTCGTGGGTGACAACCGCGAGTCTCTCGGTACCAGCCTCGACAAGCTGGCATCAATCAGTGCGGCTCTCGGTGAGAGCATCGGCGACCTCAAACAGACGCTGCACATCACGCCTACCGCGTTCGCGAATTTTGTCAACATCTACGAACCGGCGAACGGCGCACTCACGGGGGTGGCCGCCATCGGCAACTTCGCCAATCCGATTCAGTTCATCTGCGGAGCCATTCAGGCCGCCTCGCGGCTCAACAGTGAGCGGTCTGCGAAACTGTGTGTGCAGTATCTGGCACCCATCGTCAAGAACCGGCAACTCAACTTCCCACCGCTTGGTTTCAACGCATTCGTGGGAGCGCAGGCACGACCAAACGAGGTCACCTTCAGCGAGGATTGGCTGGGACCGCTCACCGAGGCCGGCCGCGTCAGAGGTCTGACCAATCCACCTCCTCCACAGACCACGGTGCCGACCGGAGGGCCGACCGAGACCCCGACCGCGCCCCTCCCCGCCGAAGTTGACGTGCCGGATGGGCCGGCAGCCGGACTTTCCGAGATCATGCTGCCCCCCGGGGCGACCCCATGAAGCGCCGCGCCAGATGGGCTGTCACCTTCATTGCCACGGCATGTCTCCTACTGACCAGCGGCTGTGGTTGGCGGGGGCTGAACTCTCTGCCGCTCCCCGGCACCGCCGGAGGCGGTCCCGGCTCATACCACATCAGGGTCGAATTACCGGATGTCACCAATCTGCAGGAGAATTCACGAGTGCGCGTCGGCGACGTCACCGTCGGTAACGTGACGAAGATCGAGCGCGACGGCTGGCATGCGCTCGTGACGCTTCGCCTCCCGCGCGACGTCGAACTACCGGCCAACGCTACAGCCAAGCTTGGCCAGACAAGCTTGCTCGGCTCCGTCCATGTCGAACTGTCCCCGCCGGCCGATGCCCGCCCCGTCGGCCGGCTGCAAGACGGATCCATCATTCCGTTGCATTCGGGCGGCAATTATCCGAGCACCGAACAGACACTGGCCGCCGCCTCGCTGCTACTCAACGGCGGAGGTATAGGAAAGCTGCAAGACATCACTGGAACGCTGAGCCAGGCGTTCCGCGACAACGGAGCGAATGTTCGAGTCTTGATCGGCGAAATGGATTCGTTCATCGGTGATCTCGACAACCAGAGCGGCGACATCATCGACGCGATGGACAAGCTCAACTCCCTTGTGGGCCAGTTCGCCGACCAGAAACCCAAACTCGATAGTGCGCTTGAGAAGCTGCCAGGCGCGGTGAGGGTGCTCAATGACCAGAAGGCCAATCTCGTCGACGCCGTCGAGAAGCTGGGCGAGCTCGGCTCACTGACCACCCATGTCATGGAAGGCTCCAAAGAGAGCCTTGTCGCCCAGCTCAAGGAGTTGGCCCCGATTCTGGAATCACTGGCCAACGCCGGCCCCGCTATGACGCGCTCGCTGAGCAACCTCGCGACGTACCCGTGGCCCAACGAGACACTGCCCAACTGGGTGCGCGGCGATTACGCCAACCTCACCCTCATCGTCGACCTCACGCTGAGCCGGCTTGACGCCGGTCTCTTGACCGGCACGCGGTGGGAAGGCGATCTCACCGAACTCGAAATGCAGTGGGGCCGGACGATTGGCCAGTTCCCGAGTCCGTACACCGCTGTCAATCCACTTACCGTTCCGTACCGTTGGGACCAGGGGCCGTAAAGCATGATCACACGCCAAACGAGGCTGCAGTTCAAGGCCTTCATATTCATCGCTGTCGTGGGCTTGGTCGTGATGATGGTCGGCTACGTGCGACTGCCGCAGATGCTTTTCGGTATGGGGCAATACCGGGTTACCGTCGAACTGCCGGCGGCAGGTGGCCTCTACCGCCAAGCCAATGTCACCTACCGGGGGAGCAAGGTTGGCCGGGTTTCTGCAGTGCGGTTGACCGAATCCGGCGTCGTCGCCGACCTCGATCTGAACTCGTCGGTGAAGATCCCGTCGGATCTCGACGCTGACGTGCACAGTCAGACCGCAGTTGGCGAGCAGTACGTCGCGTTGATCCCACGCAGTGGGGGCGGCGCGGCGTTGAAGGACGGCGACGTCATCCCGCTATCCCGAACGAGCGTGCCCCCGAACGTCAACGAACTGCTGAACGCAACCAACAAGGCGCTACGTGCGATACCCGGTGACAACATCAAAGTTCTACTCGACGAGTCATTTACAGCCTTCGGTGGCCTGGGTCCGGAACTATCGCGCTTCGTCAACGGCGCCACCCGACTCGCCAACGACGCCCGCGCGCACCAGGACGCGATCACCAGCTTGATCGATGCGGCGCCCGATGTGCTCGCATCGCAATCCGACACCTCGGACGCGGTCCAGGGATGGGCGGCCCAGGTAGCCACAATCACTTCTCAGCTCAGAACCCAGGACGAAGCGGTTCGTGGCATCCTCGACACCGGCCCCGCTGCGGTGAACGAGGTTCGCGCTCTGAGCGATCGGTTGTCCCCCGCGTTGCCGGTCATTCTCACCAATCTGGTCAGCGTTGCCAACGTTGCCTTGGTGTACCAGGCGAACATCGAGCAGCTCTTGGTCCTGGTGCCACAGGGGGTGGCGAACTTGCAGGGAACCGCAATGGCCAACTTGAACACCAAACAGGCGTACAAGGGGATCTACCTGAGCTTCAACACCAATGTCAATCTTCCGCCGATCTGCAACACCGGATTCCTTCCGGCGCAACAACGGCGTAGCGCGACCTATGAAGACGCGCCCGACCGGCCGGCGGGCGATCTCTACTGCAGAATTCCGCAGGACTCACAGTGGCATGTGCGCGGTGCCCGCAACCTGCCGTGCGCGACCAAACCAGGCAAGCGCGCGCCGACAGCGGCGATGTGCGAAAGCGACGAGGTGTATGTACCGCTGAATGACGGGCTGAACTGGAAGGGAGACCCGAACGCCACACTGTCTGGTCAAGCGGTGCCGCAACTGCCCAGCGGCCAGGCGCCGCAGGCCGAACCTCAGTCTCTGCCCGAACTCGCAGTTGCCGAGTACGACCCGTCGATCGGCACCTACGTGGGGCCCGATGGGAACACCTACACCCAAGCGGATCTGGGCAACCAGAGTCGGAAGGATCAGTCGTGGCAGTCGATGCTGGTACCGCCCAGCCAGTGACCGTCGCGTCAGGGCGGCCCGGCGCACTCACCCCATCGCCGGACGCCGGTCATTCGGGGGGCGGCTGGGCTACGTTTGCAATTCTCATCGCGACACTCTTGGCGATGGTCACCGTATCCGGCTTTTGGTGGCATCAGCTCGCGCAAGAATATGTACTGCAACGCTCTCAGTCGCAAGTCGTCGAAATCGGCGAACATTCCGCTCACACCGAGAATCGGCTGTAGTCCCGACATCAGCGAATCGGCCGAGGAGGCCCTGAACAGGAGTGCGCATGCAATTTGTACTGACACAGGAGCAACGGGAGCTTCGGGAGGTCATGCGCGCGTTCACTGCTGAACGCGCAACCGAGCAGGTCACCCGGCAGTTGATGGTTTCGGATGTCGGCTGGGACCCCGATACCTGGCACCAACTGGCTGAGATGGATGTGCTGGGAGTGGCCATCGCATCCAGGTACGGCGGATCCGGTTGTGGACCGATCGAACTCGGTGTGGTCATGGAGGCGGCAGGCGCTTCATTGCTTTGCAGCCCTTATCTTTCGACGGTCGTCTTGGCCGCGAGCGCATTGCATTTCGCCGAGGACGAGGAAGCGGCTTCGGAGTACCTTCCCCGCATCGCCGCCGGAGAATTGGTCGCCACGCTCGCCTTCCTGGAACACCCGACCGGATGGGGGGCCGATGGTATGGAGACGACGGCGACGCGAAGAAACGACCACTGGGTGCTGCACGGAAAAAAGCTCCACGTCGTGGATGGCGCGTCGGCTCAGTTGCTCCTGGTGGCTGCGCGTACCCCAAGGGGGCCTTCTCTTTTCGCCGTCGAGAGTGATGCGCCGGGAGTGGTTCGTCGATCCATCGAGACCTTGGACATGACACGTAAGCAGGCCACCGTCGAGTTTGGCGAAGTCAGGGCGCGCCTAATCGGAGCCGAGGGTGCGGCCGAATCGGTACTGGCCAATACGTTCGATCTCGGTGCGGCATGCCTTGCGGCCGAACAGGTTGGTGGTGCGCAACACGTATTCGACATGGCGGTCGAATACGCGAAAATCCGCTATCAGTTCGGTCGACCTGTCGGCTCATTTCAAGCGATCAAACATGAGCTGGCTGACGTCCTGCTCGACGTCGAGGGCGCCCGCACGGCTGCCGCGAGCGCATTGATGGCTGCTGACCGAGGTGCGGTCGACCTGGCATCCATGGTCAACATCGCCAAGTCGTACTGCTCCGATGTATACAAACGGGTTGCTGAGGCCAACATCCAGATTCACGGGGGGATCGGTTTCACTTGGGAACACCCGGCGCATTTGTACTACCGACGCGCATGTGCCGATCTTCACCTGCTGGGTGACCCGGCGACACACCGGGAAGCCCTAGCCGGCAGGCTGCTCGCGTCGTGACGGTGAGGCTGTAGGCAACGCAGCAGCCGCGAGCGGATACCTGGCCCGGCTACGCGGGGACCGCCACGGTCTTGACCGTGAGGTACTCCTCGAACCCTTCGACGCCGTGCTCGCTGCCGATGCCGCTCTGTTTGTGCCCGCCGAACGGGGCATCTGGCGCCATCCACATAGCGCCGTTGATGCTGACGTTTCCGGTGTTCAATCCGCCCGCGAAGCGCTCGGCGCGGCCGAGGTCGGCGGAGAACACGGCGCCGGCCAACCCGTAGATGGAGTCGTTGGCCAACGCGAGAGCTTCACTTTCCGTGCGGTAGCTCGTGATCACGAGCACGGGTCCGAAGATCTCCTCGCGGGCGATGCGGCAGTCGTTGGGAACATCGGTGAACAGCGCGGGTGCAACGTAGAACCCTTTGCTGAACTCGGACGGCTCTCCTCCCACCACCAAGGTCGCTTCGCGCTTACCGCCTTCGATGAAGTCGGTGACTCTGTCCCGTTGGCGCGCATTGATCAACGGGCCCGACACCACTGCCGGATCGTTGGGGTCGCCATGCCCGGCGGCGTTCATGGCGGCCGCCGCCGCATCTGTGGCCGCATCGAGATGATCGCGGTGCACCAACAGTCGCGTCGTCGCCGCGCACCCTTGACCGGAGTGCATGACAGCTTGTGACACCGTGGCGGCCGCCGCAGCGGCGACATCAGCATCAGGGAGCGCGACCGCGGCGGATTTGCCGCCGAGTTCCAGGAAGACCCGCTTGATGGTCCGAGCCGCGCGCTGCATGATATGCCTGCCGGTGGCCGTTGACCCGGTGAAACTGATTGCGTCCACATCGGGATGGTCGATCAGCACTTCGCCGACCTCCGCCGGGGACGAACTCGTCAGGATGTTGATGACGCCCGGTGGAAAGTCAGTGTTCTGCGCGATCATCCTTGCCAACGCCGCAGCTGTCCACGGTGTGTCCGGCGCGGCCTTGAGTATGACGGTGCAACCGGAGGCCAACGCCGGCATCACTTTTGCCAGATTCAGCATCAACGGATAGTTCCACGGGGTGATCGCGGCGACGACGCCCACTGGCTCTCGGAGCACCGACCGACGGACGGTGACACCCCAGGTCACTCGATCGTCCAACGGCCGGCTGTATTCGTAAGAGCCGGCCAAGGCGATCATGTAAGACATGCCCTCGACCGGCCCGTCGACCTGGATCGGCTCGGCGATCGAGCGCGGACAGCCTGCCTCGGCGACTGTGATGTCGTAAAGGTGCTGGATGTTCGCGCGGATTGCGTCCTGCAGCTGCTGAAGACACCGTTGCCGGAAACGGGCGTTGTGTTTCCACTCGCTGGTGTCAAACGCCCGTCGAGCTGCCAAAATCGCACAGTGTGTGTCCTGAGTCGAGGCGTCGGCGGCCTGGCCGAGGACGGTTTCGTCCGCAGGATTGATGTTGTCATAGACCGCTGCTGACTCGGCAGACATCAATCGGCCGTCTATGAGAAGTAGGGGCTCCTCGAATACCACTGCCAAACCTTCCTTTTGATCAGAACATCCGTCGTCACACGCGAAATGTGATGGGCAACTTCCGAGCTGCGCGAACGGCAGTGTTGGAGTAGACGACGGGCCCGGCTAGCTGATAATCCGGAATGGCGTTCAACAGCTCCTCGACAGCGATGCGGAGTTCCAGCCGTGCGAGGTGTGAACCCAGGCAACGGTGTGTGCCACTGGCGAAGGCGATGTGGTTGACCCGTCCGCGATGGAAGTCGACGGTGAGCGGGTCGTCGAACGCGGACGGATCGACATTCGCTGCAGCCCAGACGGTATGCATCGCCTCGCCCGGCTCGACCACCAAACCGTCGCCGAGATCAATTCGTTCCGTGGCGAACCGAGCGCCGTGCGGTACCGGAGACTCGAAGCGCAGCAGTTCTTCGACGGCGGCGGGGATGAGACTGGGGTCGTCAATCAGCAATCGGCGCTTGTCGGCGTGCTCGCCAAGCCAACTGAAGATGCAGGACAACGAAGAAGTCACGGTGTCCAGCCCCGCGAACATGAGCAGAAACATGATGTTGTAGACCTCTTCGTCGGCAACGGGCCGACCATCGACCGTCGATCTGAGCAAGACTGCCAGCACGTCATCCGCGGGCTCAGGCTCGGCGCGCCTCTTCGCGCAAAGGTCTGCGATGTACTCGAAGAACTGAGCACCGGCAGCCGCCATGATCGCGTTGATCTCCTCGATCGAATTTCCTCCCGCGGCTTCCGGATGCAGAATGGCGTCTTTGAAGCTCATGAAGTACGGCAGATCGTCGAGCGGCGCACCCGCGATGCGCAGGAACGACATACACGGCAGCGGGACGCAGAAGTCGTCGTGCAGCTCCGCCTCGCCGTACGGTAAGAGCTCGGCGATCAGATCGCGTGACAGCACCCGAACCGACTCCTCATAGCGCTGCACCTGTTTGGGTGCGAACAACGGATCGAGCAGTCGGCGCCACTTGCGGTGCTCATCACCGTCGATTTCGATGGGAATGATCGGGTTGTCGTGACCGAAGAACCGACCGCCGCCACCGAGACCCAGAGTGGCAGGGTGGCGGTTCACCGCCACCATGTCCCGATGGCAGTACAGGGTGAGCACCCCGTCGACACGTTCCGCCCTGACATCGCTGGCCTTGTCCCGGTAGATCTCGTGCGGTCGCGCCATATGCTCGACCGCGCGACTCAGTGGCGCCAACCGCGGGTCAAAACGTTGAGTGGCCTCCATTGCGTTGGCTCCTTATTTTCGGTGGTTATTGGTCGACGTTGCGGATGTGTCCGGCGAGGTGAGTCCGCCGACGGCGCTGAGTGAATCCGCGATGGCCACCGCCGCGACGATGAATCGGCCATCAATACAGCCACCTGCGATCTGGTGCTCAACCGGCACGATTGCCTCCGATGATCGGACCGTGCCTGCCCGCGGGGCTACAGCACCGCGCGGGCGCACACGATGCGTCGAAATATACTGCGCATGAATTGTCTCCGCAAGGGCTAATTGGACCGACCTGCGGTGCGCGGACGAAACCGGACACTTCCGCCTGCCCCCAACTATTCTCGGAGGTAGACCTCCTGATTCAGCCCTCAACGCATTGCTATAGACAGGACGGCCGTCGGCCGACTAAAGTGATAATCTCTAATCAGAGAAGGCGAGAGTGTCGGCTCGCCCCGGTGTACTTGCGGAGGCCTTGAATGCCATTACTGGATTCGCATCAGATCGTCTCGGTCGATGACCACCTGATCGAACATCCGACGGTGTGGCTCGACCGGTTGAGTTCGCGCGATGCCGAGGTCGGTCCGCAGGTTGTCACACTCGACGATGGTCGCCAGGTCTGGCGCTTCGAGGGTGACCTTCATCCGCAGATCGGACTGAACGCGGTGGCGGGGAAGAAGCCCGAGGATATCGGGTTGGAGCCGCTGCGGTTCGAGGACATGATTCCGGGTTGCTACGACCCGCATGAGCGCGTCCGGGACATGGATCTGGACGGGGTACAGGTGTCGACCTGTTTTCCGTCCCTACCCGGTTTCGCCGGAGGGTTGTTTCATCGAGCCAAGGACAAAGAGCTCGCGCTCAAGTGTGTGCGGGCGTGGAATGACTTCCACATCGATGAGTGGTGTGCGACCGCCCCGGACCGGTTCATTCCGTTAGGAATTCTGCCCACTTGGGACGTGGATCTGGCGGTGGCGGAGGCGCGTCGACTGGCTGAAAAGGGATGTCGGACGATCAGCTTTCCGGACAGTCCTGTGCCGCTGGGAATGCCGTCGTTCTTCTCTGACGCATGGGACAGTCTGTGGGAAGTCGCGGCCGCCGAACAGATCCCAATCTCGCTGCATTTCGGCGGAGCGGGGTTTGTACCCGGCTTTTCGTTCGCCAAGGAAGACAATCCCCACGAGATGCAAACGGACGCTCCGTTTGTGGTCGCGGTGACGCTCTTCTCGAGTAATCAGATGTGGACAACTGTGGACTTGTTGTTCTCCGGCAAGTTGCAGCAGTTTCCCGGCTTGCGGTTCTCCTTGGCTGAAGGAGGTGTCGGATGGATTCCCTACCTGATCGAACGTGCCGACTTCGCGTGGGATCGGCATCGGTGGTATCAGGACATCGATAAGAGGGTCTCGCCATCGGAACTGTTCCGCCGGCACTTCTATGGCTGCTTCATCCAGGACGATTTCGGATTGCAGAACCGCGACATCATCGGAGTGCAACGGTTGTTGGTCGAGGTCGACTATCCACACTCCGACAGCAATTGGCCCAACAGTAGAAAGCGAATTGCCGAGTCGATGCGCGACGTTCCCGACGCGGAGGTCTCGGCCATCGTCGAGGGAAACGCGCGCGAACTCTTCCGGTTCCCTCGCTCCTGAACCACCCCTACGAACCCCGATCACACGCAAAGGACATCATGGGCACACTTGACGGCAAGGTCGCATTGATCACCGGGGCCGCTCGCGGTCAAGGGCGTTCGCACGCCCAACTGCTCGCCGAGGAGGGCGCCGACATCATCGGCATCGACCTCTGCCAGCAACTGGATACGGTGAACTACCCCATGTCCACCGATCGTGATTTGGCCGAGACCGCCGCCCTGGTCGAGAAGACAGGACAGCGGATGATCGCGTTGGTCGGCGACGTCCGGGATTACGACGCACTTCAAGGCCTCGTCAACGACGCTGTCGCCGACTTGGGCCGCCTCGATATCGTGCTCGCCAACGCTGGAGTGATGGCTCAGGCCCTGCCCCCATTGGATCCGGTCCAATCGCGAAGGGCCTGGCAGGATTCCATCGATACCATGCTCACCGGTGTGTGGAACACGCTGCAGACCACCGTACCGATTCTCCTCGAACAGGACCAGGGCGGTGCCATCGTCATCACCAGTTCGGCTGCCGGCATTCGCACCCAACCCACGGACCGCGGGGGTGGCACCGATGGTTACTACGCAGCCAAGTTCGGTGTCGTGGGATTGATGAAGGCCTACGCAAACGCGCTCGGGCAACACAATATCCGGGTCAACACGGTGCACCCGACCGGAGTGGCGACCCCGATGATCATGAACGATTTCTTTCCTGCCTTTCTGGACGCCAATCCCCGTATCGCCGCGGCGTTTCAGAACTCGCTTCCCATCCCCGCGATCGAACCCATAGACGTAAGCCGAGCCATCCTCTACCTGGTCGGCGAGGACGGCCGCTTCGTCACCGGAACGTGTCATGTGATCGATGCCGGTATCACTGCGTTCAAGTAACCGATCACCGCTCCAGTGAACAGCCGCTAATCGACCGCCAGGTCCCCGCGAAGCGCATCCTGCTGGTCTTTGTCGAAGCCCAGTTCGGCCAAAATCTGCGCAGTGTCGTCGCCAAGCGTCGTGCGGTTGCCGGGCTGTCCCGGTGTTGACGAGAAGCGCGGCGCAACGGCGGGCAGATCACCTCGCTCACAGGTGGAAAAGGATTGTCGCGCAATCGCATGGGGGTGTCGTGGAGCTTCGCGCAGGGACAGCACCGGAGTGACGCACGCGTCCGTGCCGCTGAACACGTCCGCCCATGCGTCGCGGCTTCGTGACTTGAAGGTAGCGGCCAACCAGGCGGTACAGGCGCGACGTTGATCAGCGACGTAGGGGGACGGCACTATGGCCGGGTCGGCACCCAAACGCTCGACAAGCGCATTCCAGAACTTCCGTTCCAATGCGCCCACCGCAACGTATCGCCCGTCGGCGCACTCGTAGCAACGGTAATTCGGCCATCCGCCGTCGAGCATGTTGGATTCCGGTACCTCTTGCCAGTGTCCGAGTTCAAGCATCGCCCTGGTCGCCGTGCCGAGATAGGAGGCCCCGTCCACCATCGCGGCGTCGACGACTTGCCCGTCACCTGTGCGCCGGGCGTGCCAGAGCGCAGCGAGTACACCGACAACAAGAAACATGGCCCCGCCGCCGTAGTCGGCAAGATAGTTGGCCGGCGGTGTCGGCGGACCGGAACGGGGACCGATGCCGTGCAACAGTCCCGACACGGCCAGATAGTTGATGTCATGTCCTGGCGAGGCGGCCAGGGGGCCGCTTTGACCCCACCCCGTCATCCGGCCGTAAACCAAGCGTTGATTACGCTTTCGGACATCGGCTGGTCCGATTCCCAGACGCTCGACCACTCCCGGGCGGAAACCTTCCAGGAGCACGTCGGCCTCCTGCGCGATTCGCAGCAGCACCGCAGCGCCCGCACGGGACGGGAGGTTGAGGGAAATCGAGCGTCGTCCGCGGCCGAGGGCACTCTCATTGATCTGGTTGCCGCGCGGGTGACGCGCCGAAGGCATCCGCTCGACCCGGATGACTTCAGCACCCAGATCGGAAAGCAACATCGCCGCGAAGGGCACTGGGCCGCGAGCGGGCAACTCGACGACCTTGACTCCCTTCAGTGGACCCACCCGACATCCTCTCCGGAGCAATTCAGGATTATAGACATAGGCCACAACCAAACGTGAAACGATATCAGCACGGTAGATTCCCGACCAACATAGCAGCTATATGCCGTGATCTGCGTGCCGACTTCATATTGACCGTGGAGCGAAGCTATGATTACTCTGATCATAGATACGGGTGATTCTTGGTGAAGGGGATTCGATGCGCGTGATGGTTGACCTGCACCGGTGCCACGGACATGGGCTCTGCCTGATGCACGCGCCCGAGGTCTTCGACATGAGTGAAGACGGCCGTTCCCTTGCGAAGTTGGTCGATGTCGGGGAGGGGCTCGCCAACAAGGTGCGGCGCGCGGTCGCCAACTGCCCCGAACAGGCGTTGAGCCTGGAATAGCCGACCGCGACCTCCGACGGAAACCGGGCCGACCGGTGCATCGAGAAAGGGCAACATCATGGCCAGACGAGAGTCGAGATGACACGAGAAACGATCGACTGCAGCGCGGTTGGTGCTGCGAGACTGAAGTGACGGACTTGACCGGTGGTGTGGATGCCAACCGACTCGGGCGCTGGCTCGATGATGTGGGTGCGCCCGGAAACGGTGAGCTACCCACCTTGGAGAGGCTGACCGGGGGCTCGCAGAACACTCTTTTCAGAATCCGTCGTGGCGACAGCGACATGGTTTTACGTATGCCGGGTGCGGACCGGTCCGACAGTCGGATAGCCGGTCTTATGCGCGAAGTTCGGGTCATGCGCGCGTTGCGCGATACCGACGTGCCGCACGCGGCACTGATTGCCGTTGACGAGACCGGAGCGGTGTGCGGTGTGCCACTGCTCGTGATGGAGGCCGTGGATGGGTGGAGCCCGGTGCAGGGTTGGCCCACACCGTTTGATACGGACACCGAGGCACGCCGCGGCATCGCGTTCGAAATCATCGATGGCGCTGCCAAACTGGCCCGTCTACCGTGGCGAGATATCGGCCTCGGCGACTTCGGCCGTCCGGACGGGTTTCACGATCGGCAGGTTGACCGCTGGCTGAACTATCTGGACAATTTCCGAGTCCGCGACCTGCCCGGTCTAGACGACGCGGCGAGATGGTTGCGCCGCAATCGGCCCGCCTCTTATGTTCCGGGCATCATGCATGGTGACTACCAGTTCGCCAACGTCATGTACCGACTGGAGCGTCCTGCGACGTTGGCCGCCATCATCGACTGGGACATGGCAACGATCGGTGACCCGTTGCTCGATCTGGCGTGGGCGCTGCTCGGCTGGGACGGCGAATTGCCGCGGGACGACTTTTATGTCGATGTGTCAGGGATGCCGGCACGCAGTGAACTGCTTGCCCATTACGAGGAAGTCAGCGGACTGTCCACCGACGGATTCGAGTACTACACGGTATTGGCCAACTGGAAACTGGGGATTGTGCTGGAACGCAGCTACGCGGCGCTGATACGCGGGGAGAAGGTGAGCGATCTGGCGACACTCTTCGCGACGCTCGTGCCCTCGTTGATCGCCACGGCAGCCCGCGTAGCCCGCGAAGCCGAGTCGACGCGGAGATGAACTGATGGTGGACGCATGTTACGACCTCGCCGACCGAGTGGTTCTGATAACCGGTGGCAGTCGCGGCCTCGGCCGCCAGATGGCGATGGCAGCGGCGGCCCACGGCGCCGACGTCGTCATCGCCAGCCGAGACAAAGCCTCCTGCACGGCCGTTGCGACCGAAATAGAGAGGACGACGGGGCGCGTCGCGCTGCCATACGGCGTACATGTCGGACGGTGGGATCAGGTCGACCGACTCGTGGAGACGTCCTACGCACGTTTCGGCAGGATCGATGTCCTGATCAACAACGCCGGCATGTCTCCGACCTACACATCGCTACCGGCGGTGACCGAGAAACTTTTCGATGCGGTCATCAACGTCAACCTCAAAGGTCCGTTCCGGCTGGCCGCGCTGATCGGGGAGAGGATGGTTGCCGACGGTCGCGGGTCGATCATCAACGTGAGTTCCACAGCGTCGATCCGGCCGCGGCCCGACGTCGCGCCCTATGCCGCAGCCAAGGCAGGACTGAACGCGATGACTGAAGCGCTGGCCCTGGCCTACGGTCCGACGGTTCGGGTCAACACATTGATGGCCGGTCCCTTTCGAACCGACGCAACCGCGAATTGGGACCCACGAGCCACCGCGAAATTCGTTGCTGGCCATGCACTCCGGCGCGTCGGTGATCCCGATGAGGTCGTCGGCGCCACGCTGTTCCTGGCTTCCGACGCGTCCAGTTACACCACCGGGTCGGTCGTGCGGGCCGACGGTGGAATTCCCTGACCGACAGGAGGCCGACGATATGGCTTGGGATTTTTCGACCGATGACGACTTCGAGAAGAAGCTCGAATGGGTGCGCAGGTTTGTCCGCGACGAGGTGGAACCCTTGGACGCGTTGTTTCCCGGCTGCGAGTATCTCCCTTTGAGCCAGCAGCGACGGGCCATCGTCGATCCGCTCAAGCAGCGGGTTCGTGACCGCGGGTTGTGGGCCCCGCATCTGGGACCAGAGCTCGGCGGCCAAGGGTACGGCGCCGTCAGACTGACGCTCATCAACGAGATCTTGGGTCGAACCAACTGGGGGCCAGCGGTATTCGGATCGCAGGCTCCGGATACTGGGAACGCCGAGATACTTGCGCGGTTTGGTACTGACCAGCAGAAGGCCCGCTATCTCGCTCCGCTGCTCTCAGGCGAGATCTTCTCGTGCTTCGCGATGACCGAGCCACAGGGCGGTGCGGATCCCAGGACGTTCACCACCCGGGCGATTCGGGAGGGCGACGAATGGGTGATAACCGGCCGGAAGTACTTCGCTTCGAACGCCTCGGTGGCCGAGTTTTTCATCGTCGTCGCGATCACCGATGCCGATGTTGACGTCCACAGTGGTGCCTCCACATTCCTGGTGCCCGCGGACACCCCTGGGTTGACCGTCGTCGCCAATCATCATCTGTTCGGCTCTCTTCCACACGAACCGGGGCACGCCCTGGTGCATCTCGAGGGCGTGCGGGTCGGTTCCGATTCCTTGCTCGGAGAACCGGGTGAGGGCTTTCGCGTGGCTCAGACGCGGCTGGCCGGTGGCCGCCTACATCATGCAATGCGCGCCATTGGCGTCGGGCAACGCGCCATCGACATGATGGCGCGGCGAGCCAACAGTCGGTTCACGCAAGGTAGCTCATTGGCCGATAAGCAATTGGTGCAGAGCTTCATCGCCGACTCCTATACCGAGTTGGTGCCATTCCGGCTGGCCGTCCTGCATGCCGCCTGGCTAATCGACACCGCGGGCGAAGCCGCCGCGCGTAGCGCGATTGCCCTTTGCAAGATACTGACGCCGAAGGTCATCCAGTCGATCACGCTGCGTGCGATACAGGTTCACGGAGCAATTGGGCTCACCGATCAACTGCCGCTGACGGGGATGCTCGTCAACGGGCTGGCGCTCGGGCTCGCCGACGGCCCCACCGAGGCGCACAAGGTCAACCTCGCGCGCCGGCTGTTGCGCGAGTACGCGGCCGAAGACCCGGCTTGGCCAAGCGAGATGCGCGACAAGCGGACCGGCAGATCCGCCGTGGACACCGGCAAGAGTCACTCGGTAGATTATCTCTAATCAGAGATATGACGAAGGTAGTTTGGTGAGGTCGGGAAGGTCTGAGCATGCCACTGTTTGACGCCTCCGACGCGGTAGCTCACGCTTCGGTAGAGGGCGATTACGACCTGCTGACCATCGCCGAAGCCCGAAGCCGGCTGCGCCGCGAAATGCAATGCTGCCGCAATGAACTCGAAGCCGCTGCCGATCCCGATCAGCGAATGGCCCATGAGGCCCGGCTGCACGCGCTCCAAACCGCTCTCGCGCGCACAAGAGTCCAGAGGCCTACAGCGAGGCGGGTAGACGCCACTTCTCGAACGACGTCATGTGGAAGGCCACCACATGGGTGATGCCGTCGACGCCGACATCGAGCACGTGCATCTGAAAGGGCTCGTGCACCCCGGTTTCTGGGTTGCGCATGTACAGCGCGCCTGCGGCTTGACCGTTGGCGGTGGTCCGCACGAACCGCATATCGCCCGGGCCTTCGGCCGGACAGTGCGTCTTCGACAACAACACGATGTTCTCCGGACCCCGATACCAGCCGTCGAACGGCGGCATCTCCCAGACGGCGTCCGCGGTGAACAACTCGACCAGCTTGTCGATGTCGTAGCTCTCGAACGCCGCGATGTAGCGCGTGAGCAGATCCTGCGCCTCGGGTGACTCCGGTGGGCGCACCTCGTCGTCCTCGCTGGGACCGACGGCATCGAGTTGCGCGCGAGCCCGCTGCAGCAGGCTGTTCACCGCGGCCGTCGACGTGCCGATCGCGTCGGCCACCTCGGCGGCTTTCCACTGCAGCACCTCACGCAACACCAGCACCGCGCGCTGCCGGGGCGAGAGGTATTGCAGCGCGGCGACGAACGCCAACCGCACCGACTCACGCGAGCCCACGATGTTCGACGGATCGCTGGTCGCATCGGGAAGCGGTTCGAGCCAGGGCACTTCCTCGCGCGCGGCGATGTCGTCGAGCGGGTCCGAACTCGGGGCGCCCAACCCCGTCGGCAGCGGTCTGCGCTTACGGCCCTCCAGCGAGGTCAGGCAGGTGTTGGTGGCGATCCGGTACAGCCAGGTCCGCAGCGAGGACTCGCCCTTGAATCGGCTGTAGGCCTTCCATGCGCGCAGATAGGTCTCCTGCACCAGGTCCTCGGCGTCGTGCAGCGACCCCGTCATCCGGTAGCAGTGCGCCAGAAGCTCCCGGCGGTGCGGTTCGGCCCGCAGCAGGAACTCGTCATCGGTCTCGTGGGCCAGCACGCTCACGGTGCGAGCTTAATCAGTGCCTCCGACAACGGAAAGCCAACCGATAGTCTCGCTGCGTGGCCACTACCCGCAGCGAACACAGCTTCGACGGTATCGGCGATGTGCGCATCGTCTACGACCTGTGGACCCCCGATGCGTCCCCGCGCGGCGTCGTGGTGATCTGCCACGGATATGCCGAGCACGCCAGGCGCTACGACCACGTCGCAGCCCGCTTCGGTGAGGCGGGCCTGGTCACCTACGCGCTGGATCTGCGCGGCCACGGCCGCTCCGGTGGCAAACGAGTATTTCTGCGCGACATCTCCGAGTACACCACCGACTTCCACACGCTGGTCGGCATCGCCGCCGCCCAATACCCGGAACTCAAGCGGGTGGTACTCGGCCACAGCATGGGCGGCGGCGTGGTGTTCGCCTACGGCGTCGAGCACCCGGACGACTATGCCGCGATGGTGCTGTCCGGCCCCGCCGTATACGCGCAGGCCGCGGTGTCGTCGGTGATGATCGCCGTGGCGAAGGTCATCGGCAGTGTGCTCCCGGGCCTGCCGGTCGAGAAGCTGGACACCGAGGCCGTCTCCCGCGATCCCGACGTCGTGGCGGCCTACCTGGCCGATCCGATGGTGCACCACGGCAAGCTGCCCGCGGGCATCGCCAAGGCGTTGCTGAAGGTCGGCGAGACGATGCCGCAGCGCGCCGCCGCGTTGACCGCACCGCTGCTGGTCGTGCACGGCGAGCAGGACAAGCTGATCCCCGTCGAGGGCAGCCGTCGGCTGATGGAATGCGTGGCCTCCGCCGACGCGCGCCTCAAGGTCTACCCGGGGCTCTACCACGAGGTCTTCAACGAGCCCGAGCGGCAGTTGGTCCTCGACGACGTGACGTCGTGGATCGAGGCCAAGCTTTGAGACGCCTTGTGCTGTTGGCGATCTCGCTGACGCTGGCATTGGCGGCCTGCTCGTCGGACACCGGGGCCGACTGGGTCGACGACGAGGTCAGCTTCGTCGACGCGGCCGGTCTGACCATCCACGGCACCTACCGACACCAGGCCGACGCCACACCGGGACCGGCGGCGCTGCTCATCTCCGAGAGCGGCGCCACCGACCGCAACGGCGACAACGCGGTGGCGGGGCCGGTGGGCAACATGCGGCAGTTAGCCGAGCTGTTGTCCGACCGGGGCGTCGCGAGCTTGCGCTACGACAAGATCGGCACCGGGCAGACCGGGCTCGGCCCGTATGCGCAGCGGCCGACCGAGGTCGTCAGCGCCGTCTACACCGCGGGAGCGGAGGCAGCCGTGCGCTATCTGGCCGGACAACCCCGCACCGACGACGACCGCATTTCGGTCTACGCACTCGGCGAGGGCACCGTGCACGCGATGGCGTTGGCCTCCGCAGGGGCCTCCGACGCACCGAAGATCCACTCCCTGGCCCTGCTTCAGCCGCTGCCCGGCCGCTACCTCGACATCATCACGCAGCGAGTGCGTGCCAACGGCGACCCGGCGGCGTTGACGGCGTGGCTGGCCGCCGTCGAGCAGGTCCGCACCACCGGCTCCGTCCCTGCCGAGTTGCCCGAGGGGCTGGCCGCGGTGCTGAACCCCGGAAACGTCAGGGCCGTCGTCGAAGCCGACCGGATCGATCCGCTGGTACTGGCCGCGGACATCCCCGCGGGCACGCCGGTGCTGCTGACCTGTTCGGATGCCGACCTACAGTCCCGCTGCGACTCGGTCAAGCCGTTGATCGACGCGCTCGGCCACACCGCGCTGACCGTCGTCGAGCTCAACGGGGTCAGCCACGTGCTGCGCGACGACCCCAGCGACAACGTCGCCAACTACGCCAGCGGTGACCCACTTTCTCCACAGGTGGTTCGGGCGCTGGACGATTTTGTCAGCAAGTAGACCTAGATTGACGCCATGACCGACGACAAGATGCTGGCCAGAATTGCCGCCCTGCTGCGCCAGGCCGAAGGCACCGACAACCCGCACGAAGCCGACGCGTTCATGGCCGCCGCGCAACGGTTGGCCACGGCCACCTCCATCGACCTCGCGGTGGCCCGCTCGCACTCGGCGCAACGCACCAAGGCGCAGACTCCGGTGCAGCGCACGATCACGATCGGCAACGCAGGCACCCGCGGGTTGCGCACCTATGTGCAGCTTTTCACCGTGATCGCCCATGCCAATGACGTGAAGTGTGATGTCGCGTCGAACTCGACGTTCGTCTACGCCTACGGCTTCCCCGAGGACATCGACGCCAGCCACGCCCTCTACGCCAGCCTGGTGATGCAGATGGTCAAGGCGTCACAGGCCTACATCTCCTCCGGTGCGCACCGCCCCACCCCCACCATCACCGCCAGGATCAACTTCCAGCTCGCGTTCGGCGCGCGCATCGGAAAACGTCTGGCCGAGGCCCGTGAAGAGGCGCAGCGGTCGGCCACCGAAGGTCGGGACAGCGTGCCCGGAACGGCTCTGGCATTGCGTAACAAGGACATCGAGCTGAAGAGCTTCTACCGGCAGACATCTGAGGCGCGCGGCACCTGGCGGGCGACCAGTGCCACCGCGGGCTATTCGTCGGCGGCGCGACGAGCCGGTGACCGGGCGGGTAGGAACGCGCGCCTGGGCGCCACCCCGCAACTGGCGGGGGCCCGCGGCGCACTGGAGACGTGAGCGCCCGAGACACGCAGCGGGCCAAGGTCTACGCCGCAGAGGAGTTCGTCCGGATATTGTTCGACCGGGCGGCCGAGCGCGGCAATCGGGTCGTCGAGTTCTTCGGCACCCCGCTGACGTTGCCGCCGGAGGCGCGGTTCGCGACGGTCGAGTCGGTGCAGCGCTACGTCGACGAGGTGTTGGCGCTGGCGGCGGTGCGTCGGCGGTGGCCCGACGTCGTCCCGCTGCGCGTGCGGGCCAGGCGTGGCACCACGGCCGCGCACTACGAACTCGCCGACGACGGTGCGGGCATCGCTGTGCCCGACCAGCGCGTCGGATGGGCGTTGCGTGAATTGGTGGTGCTGCACGAGATCGCACACCATCTCTGCGACGTCGCGCCACCGCACGGACCGGAATTCGTCGCGGCGTTCTGCGAATTGGCCGACGTCGTGATGGGGCCTGAGGTCGGGCATGTGCTGCGGGTGGTGTACGCGAAAGAAGGTGTGCGCTAGCGTCTCCGCGTGGCCGAACCTGATCCGAAAGCGCTCGACGAACTGTTCAACCGGCTGTTGCGCACCGAGGACGACGCGCTGGCGGCGGCCCGGGCGGCGGCGGATGCGGCCGGGATGCCCGCGATCGAGGTGTCCGCGCAGCACGGCAAGCTGCTGTACCTGCTGGCGACGGCAGCGCACGTCACTCGTGTGCTCGAGGTCGGAACCCTGGCCGCCTACAGCACCATTCAGCTCGCGCGCGCGGTGGGTCCCGATGGTCGTGTGGTCACCCTGGAGTTCGACCCGGCCCACGCCGAGGTGGCCCGGCGCAACCTGTCCAACGCGGGCGTCGAGGACCGTGTCGAGGTCGTCGTCGGTGCCGCACTGGACACGCTGCCGGTGCTGGCCGACCGCGGCGAGGTGTTCGACCTGGCGTTCATCGACGCCGACAAGGAGAACAACATCGCCTACGTCGAGTGGGCGATCAAGCTCGGTCGCGCCGGCTCGATCATCGTGGTGGACAACATCGCCCGCTTCGGCCGGGTGTACGACCCCGCTCCCGACGACCATCAGGCGCGCGCGGTTCGCGACATGCTGGAGATGATCGGCGCGCATCCGCGACTGGAGGCCGCGGCCATCCAGACCGTCGGCACCAAGGGTTGGGACGGCTTCGCGGTCGCGATAGTGAAGTAGCCCATTTTCCCGTGAGCGACCGCGAAATGCCGATGCGGCCGGTGCTGCTGTGCTATTGACGGCATAGCAATTCCTACGGAAGGAGCCCACGGTGGTATCGAAGCTGCTGCCCGTCACCGTGCTGGCCGGATGCACCGCCGCGCTGGTGCTGCCCGCCGTCGCGCATGCCGACCGCGCGGAACCCGCGCCGATCTACGGCTACTACGACGCGCTGCTCGATCACTCGCAGCAGACCTTCAACGGTCTGCCCGCCGCGGCCGAACCGGCGACTCAGCTGGGACTGTTCACCACCAACTGCGGCGTCGACGGTTGTGTCGTGCACTGGCTGCGTGAGACGCAGATCAACCAAAGTCCTGATGCACCCGCGCTTTTCGACTACCGATGGAACAACGACCGCTGGGAGTCCAGCGGTGAGTACCCGTTCTACTGCAACCCCGACGGCAGCGGCGGCTCAGTGACCACCCAGCGGTCCGACTGGCTGCGACCCAATGGTGACGGGAGCTTCTCCGGCGAGCGGACCTTCACCGTCGCAGCTCCGGGATGTCCGGGCCAAGGACCGGGCACCTACTGGCTGCCGATCTCGCTGACGCCGGTCGACCCGCCGCCGGCC
>NZ_JBEFST010000027.1:0-76547 GCF_053483675.1 Mycolicibacterium sp. XJ1819
ATCAGGACCGATGACGATGCCGCCGTCGACCTTGGGCGCGTTCGCCAGAAGCGACCCCGCGCTGGCCAGCCCTGATCTGGAGTGGCATGTGCAGCCGTTGTCGCTGTCGAAGTTCGGCGAACCTCTGCACCCCTTCGGAGCCATCACTCCCTCGGTCTGCAATCTGCGGCCCACCTCGCGTGGCCATGTCCGAATCGCCGATGCGGATCCGCTGACCCACCCGAGGATCTTCTGCAATTACCTGTCCACCGACGCCGACCGCGAAATTGCCGTGCGCGGCCTCCGGATGACCCGGCAGATCATGTCCGCGCCGGCGCTGGCCCGCTACCGCCCGGAAGAAATGCTCCCCGGACCGCAACTGGTGAGCGATAACGACCTCCAGACGGCAGCCCGTGAACTGGGAACCACCATCTTCCACCCGGTAGGCACCTGCGCGATGGGTGCCTTCGACACCCGCGGTCTGCCGCGGTCGGCGGCCACGGTACTCGACACCGACTGCCGGGTATTCGGCGTTGCGGGCCTTCGAGTGGCGGATGCTTCGGCGATGCCCACCATCACTTCGGGCAACACCAACGCGCCGGTCATGCTGATCGCCGAGCGCGCAGCACGCGCAATCCTGGTCGACGGCGCCTAGGCGATTTGTAAATTCATCTCGCCGGCCAGTCGTCCTCGTCCTCGTCCTGGTCATCGTCGCGGTGCGCAGCCTCGATGACTTCAGGCGGTACTGGCCTCTGCAACCACGCCCGCATTCGCAACAGTCCACCGGCGACCGTACCGACGGCGAGCACGGCGACGATGATCCAGAGCGCGGTCGACATGTAGCAATTCTCCCCTTGTCCCAAGCGGCGTGAAGAACTTTCTCAGTTATCGTCTCCCCCACCCGCCGGCGTCAATGGTGCCTGCGCGAGCATCTAGACCGTTTAGCCGCCGTCCCTTCGCATGCACAGCGTGTCTGCTGGGCACAAACCACAACTGCCCACCAGCGCAGTCCAACATTGGCCCCGTGGGGATGTTCGTCGCTGTCGAATCGCGATATGTCACAACGAGCATGACTCCCCCTCGGGCGGCAGGGTCAGGTCGATCAAATAATCGGCAGCGATCTCGTTGACGCACGCGTTGGTGCCGGCCATCACGATGGTGTGGCCTTCACCCTCGACGGTGAGCAGCGCACTGCCGAGTGCCTTGGCCATGTTGACGCCGCCGGTATGTGGCGTGGTGGGATCGCCGGTGATCGACACGACCAGTGTCGCTGGCAGCGCGTCGATATCGGTGGCGTACGGGAAGCCCAACGTCGGTGCGGTCGGCCAGTGCTCGCATCCGTCGCGCGCACCGGTCAGGGGCACGCCGGGATCCATGAACGGTGCGGCCTCGAAGATCGCGGCGCGCAACGCATTTCCCTCGGGCTCGCTGAGCCGTTCTTCGTCCATGCAGTTGATGGCGTAGAGCGCTTCGGCGAAGTTGGTCCAACCACCCGCGGGATCGCGCAGTGAAAAGTCGTAATTCAGCTGCAGGAGTTCGTCACCGCGTCCCTGCTGCACCTGCGCAATTCCGGTGATGATGCGGGGCCAAGCTGCCTTGTGATAGAGGCCCGCGATGACCCCGCCGACGGCCTCGTCGAAGTCCAGATGGGTGGTCAGCGCCGGTAGCGGGGTGCGGTACACCGGGCGGATGATCTGCTGGAATGTCTCGGTGGCGCGAGCCGGGTCGCTGCCCAGGGGGCAGTCGGCCTGCGCGGCGCAGAAGGCGGCCATCTGCTCGAACGAACGCTGGAAGCCCGCGTACGCATCGACCCGGCGTTCGACGGTGCGCCGGTGTGGGTCGATGGCGCCGTCGAGCAGCAGCGCCCGCACGTTCTGCGGGAACTGCTCGGCATAGACGGCGCCCAGGCGTGTCCCGTAACTCTGCCCGAGAAATGTCAACTGCTGGTCGCCGAGCACCGCACGCAACACATCCACATCCCGGGCGGTGTCGCGAGTGCCCACACTGGCCAGCACCTCGGCCCCGCCCGAACCGGCGGCACACCGTTCGAAGATGTGCTTCGTATCCTCTGCTGTCCATTGCACCGTCGTGCCCTGCGTGCTCAGCAGGATGCCCCGGTCGGCCTCGGCGTCGGTGTAGCAGTCGATGGACGGCTCGGAAGCGCCCACTCCGCGGGGGTCGAAACCGACAAGATCGAAGCGCTCGGTCAACCGGCCGTCCTTCAGCGACACCGCCGTGGCTGCCGCGGCGAACAGCCCGGAACCGCCTGGCCCGCCGGGATTGAGGAGCAACGAGCCGACCGCGTCTCCTCGGGCCGGTATCCGCATCACCGCAAGATGGGCCGTCTTGCCCTGCGGTTCCTGATAGTTCAGCGGCACCTCCAGTCGCCCACACTCGGCGATCGGGGTTTGGGCGTAGACGGCGGTCTCGATCGAGTTGGTGGCATAACCCTGACAGGACTCCCAGACGATCCGCTGGCCATAGAACCGCTCGACTCCGGAGGAGGCTGATTCGACTGGCGTCGCTGCGCAAGCCGTCATCGCGACCGCCGACATCAGTGTCAGAAGTGCCGCAGACGTTCTCCGGATGCAATGCGTCATCGTGTCCGAGGTCTCCCGGCGGGGTTGGTTCGCAGTCAGCGATGTCGATGACAACCTACAGGTCCGCTGCTCGGTTGGATAAATCCTGTCCCCCTGGGCGTTTCCGAACTCAGACGGGTCATTTCCGGCCATGTCTTCGGGTCAAGCGGTCAAGAGGAGAAAAGCATGAGCATGGTCGACGTCTCACCATCCGGCGGTCCCGGACTCGACGAGTTGGTTCCCTCGCGCTACGCGGTGCAGGTCGGCGAGATCGACGTCTTGGTGATCAGCGACGGAGTATTACCGATTACGGCGCCGACACTGGCCACCAACGCCGACCCCGGCGACCTCACCGGATGGCTGGACGAGATGTTCCTGCCGCCCAACGTGCTGGACTGGCCGCTGAATGTGGTCGTCGTGCGCAGCGGCGGTCGGACCATCCTCGTCGACGCGGGACTCGGGCTGGAATTCCCGGACTTTCCGCGCGCCGGGCAGACGGTCCACCGGCTTGAGGCCGCCGGCATCGACCTCGCCTCGGTGACCGACGTGGTGCTCACCCACCTGCACATGGACCACATCGGCGGGCTGCTCACCGAGGGACTGAGCGCTCGGCTGCGGCCCGATCTGCAGGTTCACGTGGCGGCGGCCGAGGCCGAGTTCTGGGAGGCGCCCGACTTCTCCCGCACTTCCATGCCGCAGGGAGTGCCGGACGCATTGCGGTCGGCCGCTTCGCGGTTCCTGGCCGAATACCGTAACCGGTTGCGGCCGTTCGAAACCGAGTACGAGGTGGCGCCCGGAGTGCTCATCTCGCGCACTGGCGGCCACACCCCGGGGCACAGCGTGGTCCGGTTGGCTTCCGGCGGCGAGCGTTTGACGTTCGCCGGCGATGCCGTGTTCCAGGTCGGCTTCGAATACCCCGAGTGGCACAACGGATTTGAACACGATCCCGAGGAAGCCGCCCGTGTCCGCATCCGCCTGCTGCGGGAACTGGCGTCGACCGGTGAGTCGCTGGTGGCCACTCACCTACCGTTCCCCTCGGTGTGCCGGGTCGCGGCGGCCGGCAATGCGTTTCGTTGCGTGCCCACCGTCTGGGATTACTGACGCGGTCGGCTGTCGTCGCCGATGAAGGTGACGGTCTCGGCCAGCGGCGCCCGGCCGGTCCGGTGGTACGGCACAGTGACGTCCTCGTATCCGATCGACATGCCGCAGAACAGCACGAGGTCCTCGGGCGGCGCCACGGCGTCCGCGACGCTCTTGCGCACCTGCGACCACGCCATCTGCGGGCAACTGTGCAGCCCCTCGGCGCGCAACAACAGCATCACCGTCTGCAGGTACATGCCGAGGTCCGCCCACTGCGGTCGGCCCAAGTCGCGGTCGATGTAGCAGAACAGGGCGGCCGGTGCGCCGAAACAGTCCCAGTTGGCGATGGCGGCCCGCGCCCGCGCCTCCCAGTCCTCCCGTGCGATACCGAGTGCGCTGTATCGCTCCTTGCCGAAGGCGGATCGGTGCTCGCGGTACGGGGACTTGAGCGCCTGCGGATACATCACGAACTCCCGTTCGTCCCAAGGATCGCCGGATGCCACCCGTTCGGTGGCGACCTTCTTCAGTTGCGCGAGCGGTTCGCCGGTGACCACGTAGATGCGCCACGGCTGGATGTTGGATCCGGACGGTGACCAGGCTGCGGCCGCCAGGACGCGGCGCAGCACTTCTGGTGGTACGGGGTCGTCGGTGAACCCGCGAACCGCTCGTCGGGTTCTGACCGCTTCGTACACATTCACAGTGGGGAACCTCCAGTCGAGAAGCCGTTTCGGCCTGCCGAATTCAGTCTCGTCGTCACGGCCTCGACGCGAACCCTTGGTAGTCCGTAGTCCGCCGACTCGACGAAAATGTCTCTTGAGACAATGCGCTCATGGTCGAGCAGAGCATCTGGATGCAAAAGGTCGCGGCCGATCCCGGGCATTCGCACTGGTATGTAGAACGTTTCCGGTCCATGGCGCGCGACGGTGACGACCTGGTCGGCGAGGCACGCCTGGTGGACGCGATGGCACAGCGCGGTGCCCACATCCTCGACGCGGGTTGCGGCCCGGGCCGGCTGGGCGGGTATCTGTCGGCGGCCGGTCACCGCGTGGTCGGTGTCGACGTCGACCCGGTGCTGATCGAGGCGGCCGAACAGGATTACCCCGGACCGCGTTGGCTGGTCGGCGATCTCGCCGAACTCGACCTGCCCGCGCGCGGCATCACCGACCCGTTCGACGTCATCGTGTCGGCCGGCAACGTCATGACGTTCCTGGCCCCCAGCACCCGGGTCGAGGTGTTGGCACGACTGCGTGCCCACCTCGCGGATGACGGACGGGCAGCCATCGGGTTCGGTGCGGGCCGCGACTACGCGTTCTCCGATTTCTTCGACGACGCGACACAGGCCGGGCTCACCCCGGATCTGCTGCTGTCCACCTGGGATCTGCGGCCGTTCACCGAACAGTCCGACTTCCTGGTCGCGCTACTGCGGCCGGCCTAGACGTTTGTGTGCGTTCAGGAGCGCTCAGCGCAACAGAACGCACACAAATCGCTGAGGTAGCGTGACGGCTGTGAACTTCACCCGTGTGTCTACCCCCATCGCGTTCATGTCCGGTGCCGCCCTGCTGGCCGCAACACTCGCCGCGTGCGGTTCCGATGCAGAAACCGCCTCGTCGAGCCCCACCTCGGTGTCGGAGGTGGTGACCACCTCGGTCGACGAGACCCAGACGCAACCCGCCGCCAGCCCGTGCCCGACCGCGGCCCCGGAGACCGGTGGCACACCCGAGTGGACGCTTCCCGGCGCCACCGGCAGCGTGTCGGTGACCGGGTCGACGGACACCGCGGCGCCCGCCGTCGACGTGGAGGCGCCGTTCAGCGTCACCGAGACCCAGGTGCACACACTGCAGCCCGGCGACGGACCGGTGGTCTCGGATACCGCCACGGTCCTGGTCTGCTACATGGGGGTCAACGGGCGCGACGGGACGGTGTTCGACAGCAGCTACGAACGCGGCGCGCCGGTCGACTTCCCCCTCAACGGAGTGGTGCCCGGCTTCCAGAAGGCCATCGCAGGCCAGACGGTCGGGTCGACGGTCGCCGTCGCGATGGTGCCCGCCGACGGCTATCCCGAAGGTCAGCCCGCTGCCGGAATCCAGCCGGGTGACTCCCTGATCTTCGCGATCAAGATCCTCGACGCCACCGCCTGAGCGACCGCCCGGGAGCCGCCCGAAACTACAGTGCAGCCATGAGCCTGGTCACCTATGAGCTGCACGACCACATCGCCACCATCGCCCTCAACCGCCCCGAGGCCCGCAACGCGATCAACGGCGCGCTGCGTCAGGACCTCAACGCCGCCTGGGAGCGCTTCCGCGACGAGGAGGACGCCTGGGTCGGGATCCTGACGGCCAACGGTGACGTGTTCTGTGCCGGTGGCGATCTGAAGGACGGCGAGGGATCGGTCGGTACGTTCGCCGGCACGTTCTGGGAGAAGCCGACGATCAACTCCTTCGAATCCGGCATGGAGCTGTTCAAGCCGACCATCGCCGCCGTCCACGGTCCCTGCGTCGGATACGGCCTTACCGGAGTGTTGTTCTGCGACTTCGTGATCGCCAGCACCGCGGCCAGCTTCTCCTATCCCGAGGTGTCACTGGGCGTGCCGACCATCGTCGGAGCCATCCGCCTGCCCGAACGGGTGCGCTGGGCCAATGCGATGGAACTGCTGTTGACCGGGCGGCCGATCGATGCCGAACGGGCCAAGGAGATCGGCCTGGTGTGGAAGCTCGTCGAACCCGAGGCGCTGCAGGCCGAAGCCCGCGCATGGGCCGAGACGCTCACCGCGGCCGCTCCCCTGGCGCAACGTGCCACCAAGGAAGTCGCCTGGCGAACCGCCAACATGGGCTGGATCGAATCGGTGCGCTTCGGTGAGACCATGCGCAAGGTCGCCGCGGCGACCGAGGACGTGGCCGAGGGAATTGCGGCCTGGCGCCAGAAACGCAAACCCGACTGGACGGGACGCTGAGGCGCTTGTGTTCGGGCCCCACATACGATACTTCTAAACATTAAGATGATTTAGGCCAAGCTTCGTCGTGATGTGAAGGGTTGGTGCCGTGGACGACGCCGAGTTGCGCCTACGGGTCGGCGTCCGCGACCTGCTGGCGACCTATCAGTTCCTCGCCGACAGCGGCAAGACCCGCGAGCTGGCGCGACTGTTCCTGCCCGATGCGATGTTTGAGAACAACACCGCAAAGCTCGTCGGCCACGACGCGATCCTCGACTTTTTCGAACGCACCGGCGAAGCGTTCATCTCGACAGGCCTGATCCCCGCTCGGCACCACCTCAGTTCCGTCCACATCACACCGAAAGACGACGGCAGCGCGGCTACCTACGCCTGCTTCCAGCTCATCGGCGTCCGCGGATTGGACCACTGGGGTACCTACCGCGACGAGGTCGTCAGCACCGCGGACGGCTGGCGCTTCGCCCGCCGAAAAGCCAAGGTCGAGGGCCACGTCGAAGACTCCCCGACCGTCGATCTACTCGGTCTTCGATGAGGAGGAGAAAGCAGTGACAGGGTTGTCGGGTCGGGTGGCTGTGGTCACGGGCGCGGGACAGGGGCTGGGCAAGGGCATCGCCACGGCACTGGCCGACGAGGGCGTATCGGTTGCCCTGCTGGGCCGCACGCCGCACAAGGTCGAAGAGGTGGCCGCCGAGTTGACGGCCGGAGGCCGCGACGCGATTGCGATCGGATGTGACGTCGCCGACCGCGCAGCCGTGGACAGCGCCGTGGCCGAAACGCTGGACAAATTCGGCCGGATCGACATCCTGATCAACAACGCGCAAGGCGGTGCGCTCGGGAAGAGCATTCCCACAATCGATCTCACCGAGGAAGAGGCCCTCGAGTTCTTCCGCACCGGCCCGCTCGGCACACTGCATCTGATGCAGGCCACCTTCCCGGCACTACGCGAGTCGGCGAACCCGGTGGTGATCAATTTCGGCTCGGCGATCGGTGTGCGCGGCGCACCGCGGATGGCCGCCTACGCGATGGCCAAGGAGGCGATCAACGGGCTGACGAAATCGGCCGCGATCGAGTGGGGTAAGCACGGGATCCGGGTCAACCTGGTGTGTCCGGCGGCGTTGTCGCCCGGTGCGGAGAACTACCGCGACGAGAACCCCGCCCGATGGGAGCAACTCGAGCGCAGTATCCCGTTGCGGCGCTTCGGCGACGCCTACGATGACATCGGCCGTGCGGTGGTGGCACTCGTCGGCGATGACCTTCGCTACCTGACCGGCGCGACCATCATGCTCGACGGAGGGCAGGTGATGCTTCGGTGACCGACGCCATCGAGAAGTGGTGGTCGAAATATCCCGGATACCGAGTCGATCTCGCGCCGATCCATGGCCGCGTTCAGGTGACGCACGACGGCCAGGTGCTCGCCGAGACCGACGCCGCGGTGCGCGTCGAGGAGTCCAACCACGTCGACCAGATCTACGTTCCGCGGTCCGACGTGCGGTGGGAGTTGTTGACGCCCAGCGACACTCACACGGTCTGCCCGTTCAAGGGCGAGGCGTCCTACTGGCACCTCAACACGGTGGACCCTCCGCTGCTCGACGTCGCCTGGGCGTATCCCGAACCGTTCGACGAAGTCGCCGGACTTGCAGACCACGTCGCCTTCTATCCCGACCGGGTGCTCGTCGAACTCGATGACACCTGGCGGGGCGCCGAACCTGGATCGGGTCAGCGCCTGCGCTTGCCGGTGTGGGGCGATCAGTCAGATCTGCTGCGCATCATCGACGCGACACCTCAGGGTGACGGCAGATACCTTGCTCCGGTCTTGCGTGACCTGTATCCCGAGATGCCCGATCGACGGGGCCGGTTCCGCAACGTCGTCGAAGGTGGGCAGCTGCTCGGAACCGCCATCGGCGCCGCGTGGCAAGAACTTCCGGACCAGCGGGTCACGATGGCGACGATGAACTTCATCCGAGCCGCGACGTTCGACGAGCCACTTCAGGTCGACGTCGACGTGTTGCGCCGCGGCAGAACGTTTTCCACGTCGGAAGTGCGGATCACCCAGGGCGGTGTTCTGCGCAGCGCGGGGATGCTGCTCCACGACGTCGGCGCCGAGGACGTCATGCGGCATGTGGTGCCGGTGCCCGACGTGGCCGGGCCCGAGGAGTCCGAACCGCTGGACTTCGGGGTGTCCGGTCGTGAGATGCGCGTCGTCGACGGCGCATACCGCGCACCCGGGGATGCCGTGGGTCCCCCGGAGATCTATACGTGGTGCCGGTTCCGGGACAGCCCGTCGGAGCCGCGCCTGCACACCGCGTTGGCCGTTCAGTCCCTCGCGCACTGGACGATCTCGGCGTCGATGCGCCCGCATCCGGGAATCAGCGAGGAGTTGGCGCACGTCACGTTGGCGACGGGCCCGATGACGGTGACGGTGTGGCTTCTCGACGACCTCGACGTGACCGAGTGGCTGCTCTACGCCAACCCCTCACCGTGGGCGGGCCGCGGACTTTCGCAGGGCGAGGGGCGGGTGTTCACGCAGGACGGACGACTGGTGGCGACCTACGGCGTGCAGGCGATGGTGCGCGCGATGACGGTGTCCCCCGACGCGATCGGCGGTCCCAACCGGGCGATGTGACCGGGGTCGGGTCACTGCTGATCCGAGCGCTGCTCGTCCTCCGTTGTCGGACGGTCCTCTTCGCTTCCAGTGGCGGGCACATCGGTGGTCTCGGGTTCCTCCGACTCGCCCGGCGGGGTGGGTTCTAGCGCCAGGCTGCGTGAGCGCAGACCACCCAACCGGGTCCTGGACTGGTCTTCGGCCGGTCGCAGGCGGACCACCCGGCCGACGGCCCGGCGCAGCCCCGGTGGGCCCTCCTTCCGCAGGACGGAGCCGATCCGGCCCGCGCGGTACCGCAGCGGCGAGCCCAGGAACTCACCCAGCACCACGCCGCTGCCCAGGGCGAGCGCGATGGCGATGGCGGCCAGCATCTGGCGCAGGCCGTTGTCGAAATTGCCGTCGACGGCGAACGAGAACACCGCCCGGAACACGGCGAGCCCGGGCAGCATCGGCATGATGCCCGCGGTCGCGGTCACCAAGGCCGGCGCCTGGCGCCGGATGGAGATCAGAGTGGCGATGACACCGGCGCCGACCGCGGCGAATCCGCTCGCGACCACCTGTCCGAATCCCGCATTCCCGAGCGCGATCAGCACGGTCTCGGCGATTCCGGCCACCAACCCTGCGGTCAGGACGGCCCGCAGCCCTGCGTAACTCGCCACGGTCAGACACGCGCCGGCCAGCGCCGCGCCGAACACGGCAAGGAAAATCGGCAGCGCCGCTCGCGGCGCGACGAACGATTCGGTGGCGTCCACGTGCAGCGAGATCGATATGCCCGCAAGCTCGGCGACCTGCAGTCCCGCGAGAATGCCCACGACGATTCCGGCGGTCAACAGCACCGCCTCGCCCAGCCGCGCGATCGCGGTGAGCATGTAGCCGGTCACCGCGTCCTGCATCGCGCCGACGAAGGTCAGCCCGGACAGCAGCATCACGATTCCGGTGGCGACCAGAGCGGTCGGCCCCTGGCCGGCGAAGTAGTACGCCGCGACGGCGACCAAGGTCGCGATCGTCGCGCCGGTGACGTGCTGAAAGAAGAACGGCGTCCCGATCCGGTTCATCAGCCGCCCTGAACGGTCGATGACCGCCGAGGTCAGCGCGGCCAGCACACAGGTAAGCCAGCTGCCGCCGAGCAGCATCGCGATGCCGAGCGCGAAGCCGGCCCACCCCGCGGTCGCGACCCAACTCGAGTACGGGTGCGGTCGCTCGGTCAGCTCGTCCATGTCTTCGTGTGCCTGGTCGACGCTGACCCCGCCGGAGGTGACGCGCTGCACCAGCCGGTCGAGTTCGCCCAACCGGGTGTAGTCGGTGGACCGGGTATGCACGGATCGGACGATGGTGACCGGCGGACTGTCCGCGGTCGGAGGGGCCGACACGATCACGGTGGTGACGAAGATGTCCACTACGCAGTCGGTCAGTTGGTACGCCTGAGCGACGTCCTGAGCGGTGGCCACGACGTCGGCGGTGCCCGTGCCCGACGACAACATCACCTCGGCGAGGCGGATGGTCAGGTCCAGAACCTTGCGGGTGTGTACGTCGCCGACGCCCGTCGACGTGCGCCTGCGCTGGCCCGCCACGGGTGCCGGATCACGACGCCCGAGCAGCGCATTCCGGAGCCCGCGCCGGACGCGGTCGGAGCCGCGAATTGGATAATGCTCCATCGAGGTGCAGGATACGTCGACTTCGTCGAGTGCTGCCCTCAGCGTCAACGGGTTTCACCGTGACGCCGTAGGGCCGCCGCCGTCTGGCGGTCACAGGTCGCCGACCATGCCTTGCGCAGCGCGAACACCAGACCGGGACCGAACAGCGCGAGGCCCGCGACGGCATGCCAGCCGTTGTAGTCCATCCCGAGCACCTGCGCGGTCGGCGCATCGGGTCCGATCGCGAAACTCGGCTCGACGATGAAGCCGAGCACCGCCTGCACCACGTGGAACGCGGAGATGATCAGCAAACCAATCTGGGCGAAGCTCCACTTCACGACCTACTCCTGAGGTGGTTCGGTCGGACTCATCGAATACTACGGTCCGTAGTAGATTGGGCGCAAGACGTGTCCTGCGGGCTGGCAGACGGCCGGTATTGTAGGAGGCGTCAAATTACCGGTCGGGTGCAGGCGACGTCGCATCCCCTTCCGGAAATTGTCTTGCTTTGAAGTGCGAAGCCCATCGGCGGGCGTCGTTGCCCTGCGTCTTGGAGGTGTCCAGCTTTATGGCCCCGGCCCGTGTCCTGAGTGCCGTCGTCACCGCGGTGGCGTTCGCCGCGCCCACTGTTGCGTTCGCCGCCCCCGCAGCGGCCGACGAGAGCGAGTACCTGCGCAAGTTGCAGCCCAAGTACGAGTTCCTCAGTGCCGACCAGCTGCTTGCCGCGGGTGCGGCGGCCTGTGACGCCGCCCGACGCGGTGTCCCCGGCTCGGATGCGGCGGTGTCGGTGCAGCACCAGCTGGGCGTCTCCGGCTCCGCGGCGAGCACGATCGTCGCCACCGCCGTCGTTGAACTCGGCTGCTGACGCTGCGGCGCTACTCGTTCGCGGTGGTGCGCCGGCGGGTGGCGCCCCAGAGCCCGACGCCGATGCCGACGACGGCACCGCCCAACCCGATGATCTGCTGAGCGCGCGCCAACTTGTCGTGGGTGCTCAATCCGCCCAACAGGTCGGCGACATCGGCTCCGCCGGACGCCAGAAACCACCCCCGGGTGTCGCGACCGCGCGCGGCCGCGGCAAACAGCAATCCGCCGATCAGGGCGTCGCGGTAGCCCATGGACCGCAGCAGCAGTTGCGCGGTCGCCGTGGGCTCCTCGGAGTCTCCCCACAGCCGGTTCGCACGAAGCGGATCGACGAGAAACGAGATTCCGGATGCCAGGCGGATACCGCCCGCGACGAGGCCTGCACGATCCACGGACATGGCTGGCAGCTTAAGGGGTTAGAGGCCGAATTGGTCGTCGATGATGCCGAGCCAGATCTGCGCCGCGTCGATCGCGACCTTCTCGCTGATGAAGGCGTGCTGTGTGCCGGTGTACATATCGCGGAACGCCCGTTCGAGCCGACTGCCTTCCCGGATCGACGTGGTTCCGGCCGCCAGGTGTGCCCACTCGGCGCATTCGCGTGCGACATCGGTGGTGTACACCGCGGCCGCGCGCATGTCGGCGCGCATGGCCGGGGTCAACGGTTGTCCGGATGCGACGGCGGCCTCGGCGGTGGTGAACGCATCGAGCACCAACAGTCGCGCCGCGCGCCACGCCGCCACATGATGCGCGAGCCCCTTCTGGAAGGTCGGCCTGCTGGCCAGTGAGGCCATGTCGCTCATCCGGTACTTCGTGGCCGCCAGGTCGGCGACGTCGTCGAGCATGCTCTTGGCGACGCCGAGTGCCCAGGAGGCATGGCCTGCGGCGGTGACCGCCATCAGCCCCATGCGGGTGGCCGGCGATGTGCCCCTGCGTGGTTCGCGGGTGAACAGGGGAAAGGTCCGGCACTCGGGGACGAACACGTCCTCGGCGCTGTAGTCATAGGACCCGGTGCCCTTCAGTCCCTGCACGAACCAACCGTCGTTGAAGCTGATCTGTTCTCGAGGCACCACTGCCACCTGCATGTCCGGGATACCCTCACCGATCCAGCGCATCTGTCCGTCGTCCATCGGAAAAAAGCCTGCGGCAACGTATTCCGAGTGGCCGGTCCCTGATCCGAAGCTCCACGCCCCGGTGAGCCGGTAGCCGCCTGTGACGGCCGCACCCTGGCCGTTGGGAAAGAACTGCCCGCCCATGGTCACCCGGTTGTGGTGCGCGGTGAAGACCTCGGTGAAGCCTCCCTCGGGCAGATACGTCGCGGCGGCGAATGACGACGGCAGGTTGGCGATCCCGACCCAGCCGAAAGAGCCGTCTTGCCAAGCCATTTCGATCCACGTTTCGATCATCTCGGCGAACGACGGCTCTTGCCCGCCCGCCGCGACGGGGTTGAACGCCGACATCAGGCCGGTCGCCCACATCCGGTCGACGATGGCCGGGGTCAGGGTGCGCATCCGCTCGGACTCGCCGGCTTCGCTCATCACCAGTTCGCGCATGCCGCGCACCGATTCGACTAGCACGCAGTCGACCCTAGTGGGGATGGCCGGTCGACGCGGTCGAGACTAGCCGATGACCCGACTCAGATACGGCGCCATGTTCGAGGTGCGCACCGGCGACACCGTGACGCCGGCGTCGGAGGCTTCGATCATCTGCCCGTTGCCGATGAACAGCGCGACGCTCTGGGTGCCGTCGGGACCGAAGAAGAGCATGTCGCCGGGAAGCGCCATCTGGGGGGTGACCTTGCGCCCGACCTTGTACTGCTCCCCCGACGAGCGCGGCAACTTGATGCCGACACCGGCGAACGCGTAGACCATCAGACCCGACGCGTCGAATCCCACCACGCTGGCGGCCGGGTCCAACCCGACGACGTTGCCCTCGCGATCCAACCCGACGGCGTTGGCCGCGGGGCCACTGCCACGGGTCGGGCCGTTGGCGTCGCCGCCGCCGTAGGAGAACGGAACGCCGCGTTGGGCGAGCGCGCGGGCGATCACATAGCTGACGGCCTGCTGGGCGCTGGCCTGTGGGGCATACGGCTGAGCCGTCGCCAGACCGGGCGTGACAACCAAAAGTGCCACGCTGATCGCAAGGGCGTACATACGTCTCATGGCGCTTCCACTTTCTCAGAACAGCGATGCCAGCGGTGCCGAAAATCCGGCAATTCTACTTTTACCGCTAACCACGTCCCCAACTCCAATTACCGCATGGCACAACGCCAATGAGATGCCATACCGTGACCGAACGGTGACCGCGCAGGATAGGATTGCTCGATGAGTGATCGCGTCGCCGTTGTCGGAGGCGGAATCGTCGGTGCGGCGGTGGCGCGGGAACTGCTACGTCGTCGACCGGATGCCGACGTGACGTTGTTCGAGAAGGAGGACCGCCTCGCCGCGCATCAAACCGGGCGCAACAGCGGCGTGGTGCACGCCGGCCTGTACTACCAACCGGGTTCGGCCAAGGCGCTGCTCTGCCGCCGGGGCGTGAACCTGCTCGAAGAGTTCTGTGCACAACGCGACATCCGCCGGATCGTCTGCGGCAAGGTCCTCGTCGCGCTCGACGACGACGAGCGGGCACGTCTGCGAGACATCGAGGAGCGCGCGGTGGCCAACGGTGTGCCGGGCGTCCGCATCATCGGGCCCGGCGAGTTGCGCGACCTCGAACCGCATGTGCGCGGGGTGGCGGCACTGCACTCGCCGTCCACCTCGATCGTCGATTTCGCCGAGGTGACCGCGGCCCTGGCCGCCGACGCCACCGATGCCGGTGCGAAAATCCTTCTGCGCCAAGAGGTCACCGGGCTGGCGACGGCCGGTTCGGAAGTGGTCGTGACCGTGACCGGTCCCGACGGGGTCGAGGCCCGCGCCTTCGATCAGGTGATCGCCTGCGGTGGTTTGCACAGCGACCGGCTCGCCCGGCTGGCCGGCGACGGTCCCTTTCCGGCGATCATGCCGTTTCGCGGTGAGTACTACGCGTTGAAGCCGGCGCGCCGCGGCCTCGTCAACGGGTTGGTCTATCCCGTGCCCGATCCGCGCTACCCGTTCCTCGGCGTGCATCTGACACCGCGGGTCGACGGCGAAGTGCTCGTCGGGCCCAACGCCGTGCTGGCGCTGGCGCGCGAGGGCTACTCCTGGCGGACGGTCTCGGTCGCCGACCTGGCACAGGTCGCGGGCAGCCCCGCGTTCTGGCGGTTCGCGCGCAGGCACTGGCGCACCGGGATCCGGGAGATGTCCGGCTCGCTGAGCAAGCGGCGGTTCCTCGCCGCGGCGGGGGCCTACGTCCCGGACCTCGACGACGACGATGTCGTGCCGGGCCCCGCCGGGGTGCGCGCCCAGGCCCTCGACGCCGACGGTGCGTTGGTCGACGACTTCCGCATCAGCTTCGCCGACCGTGTCGTGATCGTCCGCAACGCGCCGTCGCCCGCCGCGACGTCGGCGATGGCGATCGCCGAACACGTGCTGTCGGTCACGGGTGCGCCGTAGTCTGAATTCATGGCCATCATCGAAGCGGACGCATCACCTCAGACCCCCTTCGAGCGGGAGGTCGCCGAGACCCAGAAGTACATCGACAGCCCGCGCTTTGAGGGGATCACTCGTCTCTACACCGCCCGGCAGGTCGCCGAGCAGCGCGGCACGATCGCCACGGACTACACCGTGGCACGCGAGGCGGCGGAGGCCTTCTACCCCCGGCTGCGCGAACTGTTCGCCGAGAAGAAGAGCATCACCACCTTCGGCCCGTATTCGCCGGGGCAGGCGGTGGTGATGAAACGGATGGGCATCGAAGGCATCTACCTCGGCGGTTGGGCCACCTCGGCCAAGGGCTCACTCAGCGAGGACCCGGGGCCCGACCTCGCCAGCTACCCGCTGAGCCAGGTTCCCGACGAAGCCGCCGGCCTGGTGCGCGCCCTGCTCACCGCCGACCGCAACCAGCAGTATCTGCGGCTGCGCATGACCGACGAGCAACGCGAATCCACCCCGGCCTACGATTACCGGCCGTTCATCATCGCCGACGCCGACACCGGCCACGGTGGCGATCCCCACGTGCGCAACCTGATTCGGCGCTTCGTCGAGTCCGGCGTGCCCGGCTACCACATCGAAGACCAGCGGCCCGGCACGAAGAAGTGCGGCCACCAGGGCGGCAAGGTGCTGGTCCCGTCCGACGAGCAGATCAAGCGCCTCAACACTGCCCGATTCCAACTCGACATCATGCGGGTGCCCGGCATCATCGTGGCCCGCACCGACGCCGAGGCGGCCAACCTGATCGACAGCCGCGCCGACGAACGCGATCAACCGTTCCTGCTCGGGGTCACGAACGTCAAGATCCCTGGCTACAAACCGTGCTATCTCGCGATGATGCGGCGCTTCTACGAGGCCGGTGTCACTGAGATCAACGGTCACCTGCTCTATGCCATCCCCGACGGCGAGTACGCCGCCGCCGACGCCTGGCTGGAGCGCCACGGCATCCACACCGCCATCAACGAGGCCGCAAAGGCGTGGCGGGACGGCACGGAACCGTCGATCGATGCGCTCTTCGACAAGGTGGAGTCGGAGTTCGTCGACACCTGGCAGGTCGATGCCGGACTGGAGACCTACGGTGAGGCCGTCGGGGACCTGCTGGACTTCCGCGAGCGCGAAGGTGAACCCGCCGAGATGAGCGCCGCCGACTGGCGGAAGTTCGCGGCGCGGGCATCGCTGTACACCGCCCGCGAGAAGGCCAAGGAACTCGGCGCCGACGTGGCGTGGGACTGTGAGCGGGCCAAGACGCCGGAGGGCTACTACCAGGTTCGCGGAGGTATCCCCTACGCGATCGCCAAGTCGCTTGCCGCCGCGCCCTTCGCCGACATCCTCTGGATGGAGACCAAAACCGCCGACCTGGCCGACGCGCGTCAGTTCGCCGATGCCATCCACGCGGAGTTCCCGGACAAGATGCTGGCCTACAACCTCTCGCCCTCGTTCAACTGGGACACCACCGGGATGACCGACGACGAGATGCGGGCGTTCCCTGAGGAACTCGGGAAGCTCGGGTTCGTGTTCAACTTCATCACCTACGGCGGGCATCAGGTCGACGGCGTGGCGTGCGAGGAGTTCGCCACCTCGCTTCGGCAGGAGGGCATGCTCGCCCTGGCTCGCCTGCAGCGCAAGATGCGGCTGGTCGAATCGCCCTACCGCACACCGCAAACGCTGGTCGGTGGGCCGCGCAGCGATGCGGCGCTGGCCGCGTCGTCGGGTCGCACGGCGACGACGAAGGCGATGGGCGAGGGCTCTACCCAGCACCAGCACCTGGTGCAGACCGAGGTGCCCAAGAAGCTGCTCGAGGAGTGGCTGGCGATGTGGAGCGAGCACTATCAACTCGGCGAGCAGTTGCGGGTGCAGCTACGTCCACGCCGCGCCGGCTCCGATGTGCTGGATCTGGGCATCTACGGCGACGACGAGGAGCCGTTGGCCAACGTCGTCGTGGACCCGATCAAGGACCGGCACGGCCGCAGTATCCTGACCGTGCGCGACCAGAACACGTTCGCGGAGAAGCTGCGCCAGAAGCGGTTGATGACCTTGATCCACCTGTGGCTGATCCACCGCTTCAAGGCCGACGCCGTGTACTACGTGACGCCGACCGAGGACAACGTCTACCAGACCGACAAGATGAAGTCGCACGGCATTTTCCTCGACGTGTACAAGGAAGTCGGCGAGATCATCGTCGCCGAGGTCAACCAGCCGCGCATCGAGGCCCTGTTGGCCCCCGACCGCGAGGCATTGTGGCGGTTGATCCGCAAGGAGGACTGAGCCCGTCCCGCGAGCGCTCACTCACGTTACGGTTTCGGGCGCAAGACTGTACGCCGGTGAGCGCTCGGCCCTCAGGGACTTGCTGAGGAGTCCGCGCTGGAGGCAGAGTCCCCAGAGTCCTCGGAGCCGGTGGCGTCGGTGCTGGTCCCCGTCGAGGTGGTGTTGTCGACGACGGGATCGCTTGTCGCCGAGGGCTCGTCGGTGGCTGTGGGCTCGTCGGTCGGCGTCGGAGCATCGGTGGTGTCCGCCGCCGTGATCTGGGCGCCGGCGTCCTCGGTGGCCTCGGCCGTGGGCTCGGCCATCATCGTCGGTTCGGCGGACGGACTGCTGGGCGGCGGCGTGGTCGCCGACGGTGTGCCGGTCGGCGTCGATGGCGCCGAGGTGGGCGGTGCCGTGGTCGTCGGGAACGTTCCGGGTTGATCGGCTTCGACGACGGCCTTGATCCGTTCGGTATACGCGTTCAGTTGGGCGACGATCGTGTCGACGGGGACTTTGCCCGCTTCGATCTTTCGTTCGTATCGCTGGATTTCGGCCCAGATCGTGTCGAGTTCGGCGATCGCCCCGTCGGACAACGGCTCGTCGAGCGTCACGAACAACTGCCGGGCGATGGCGTAGGTGAGGCAGTTGACACAGTCGTAGTTCAGGGCGCCTGCCAGATTCTGCGGTATCGCCACGTTGTCGTTGGCGTCGTCGTTGTCGATGACGAAGACCACCTGATAGGCCACCGCCACCGCCGCGCAGCCGTCGCATGACGCATACGCGTGTGCCTCGTTGACGTTCAACGCATAGTGTTCGTCGGTCGCCCAGACGAGCGCGAACGCGGCCTCGTATTCCACGGTGCCGTCGACGGTGTTGACCGCCAACGCCTGGTTGTCCCCCGGTTCCGGCGCCAGGGGCTTGTCCACCGGAAACACCCAGCCCTGGTCTGCCGGTGCTGCCGAGGCGGGAACGAACCCGCCGTTGGCCAGCGTCGCCGGCGGCGTCTTGGGCACCAGGATGACGGCAAGCTGCGGTGCGGTGACCCGAGGAGGCGGTGTCCCGGTGTCCCACAGCGCCCGCATGACGCCTTGTTGTCCCGCGGCCAGGGACCGATCCGCGGCGACGGGTTGGGCCTCGGTGCTGACGGTTCGCGGGGTGGCCATCCGCTCGACGCCCAGCGCGAACACGATGTCGCTGAGCGTGCCGCGCTCGGCGGCCTGGATCGGCCGGTAGTTGTCGCTGTCGAGCCATGCATAGCCCACCGCGCCGAGCACCGCCGCGCCGAAGACCACCGCCAGGGCGCGGCGCGCCGGCCTGCCCGCGGTGCCGCGCCAGAGCGCCGACGTGCCGGACCGGACGACCCGGATCAGCAGGTAGATGACGGCGCCTGTGGGAATGACGATCGCAATCATCGCCAGCACTCGCGCGGTGGCCTGGACCAAATCACCGTCGGCCCAGGCGGTTACCAAGACATCCTGTTGTCTGGTCAAACTCGCCCACGCGGTGCCGATCAGTCGGGGCAGGGTGACCACGGCCAGCGCGAGCATGCCGATCAGCAGTGGTACCACCAGCACGACCCACACGGTGACCACGATGCGGGCCCAGGGTTTGAGCGCACGGACCTCCGCGTCGTGCCACCGCCACGGCAACATTCCGAGCAGAATGGGCTTGATTCGGCCGTAAAGGTCTGGCACTCCGGTCAAGTCGGCCAGTACGTGATAGCCGTCGAACCTGACCAGCGGCGTGAGCTGACGCACCATCTGGATGATCTGTGTGGCCACCACCAGCAGCAGGGCGTCGTAGCGCAGCCCCCACCACAGCGCGGTGATCGCCACCGCGACAACCGCGTTGAAGTAGAGGCCGCCGAGGTCGGTGCGCAATCGGCCGGCCCGGCCCAGCCGGTAGGAATCGGTGACGTCGGTATAGAAGGCCGGCCACAGCAGGTACAGACCGAAGCCCATGACGCCGGGCGTCGCCCCGCCGTATCGGGCGGCCGCGGCGTGGCCGAACTCATGGAACCCGGCCGACACCACGGTGACCGCGAACACCAGGATGAGCAGGCCGGGGCGTTCGAACGCATCGTAGGCGGCCGCCGCCAGGCCTTTGCGGAAGAACACCCACCAGCACACCGCGGCGAACGCCACCAGCATGGGGATGGCCAACCATGCCCGGAACAGCACACGGAACGGGTCGGTGAGCCGCCGCGTCTGGTCGGGGTCGGTGATCGCATATCGAAATCGTAGGGCCAGCAACGGGTTTCGCTTTGTCACCTCTGGCTCAGTGCCGTCGGGGCGAGCCATCAGGCCCAGGGGTCGCAGCTTGGTGTCGATGAGTTGGCGGACATTGTCCTCGCTGACCGGGCGCTCGGTTGATTCGCGAACGGTGTCGGCAACTTCCGCGGTGTTGCGTTGTCCATCGACGGCCGCCAGGACGTGGTACAGCAACGGGCTGAGTTGGATGGTCTGGCCGTCGGCGCGCCGGACCAGCGACGGCGGCACCCGGTAGCCGGACCCGGCCATCTCTCCGATCAGCACCACGCCGTCGGCCCGGCGCATGACGGCCTGCGCCGGGCCGGCGTGGTCTAGGGTCGCGGTCACCGATGGCCTCGATTCAGCTGCGTAGGGCGACGATGTCAGTCCGCAGCCCCGCTGGTGCTCGCCTCACCGGTGCTGTCACTGCCGTCGTCACCATCGGGCTGCGAGGTGCCCTGATCGATGGATGAGTCCTGCGTGGTGGTGGCACTGGCGACGCCCTCCAACCTCTGGGTGATCACGGCTTCCTGCTGGGTGTAGGCGATCGCGTCGGAGTCGACGGTGCCCACGTTGGCCGCCACACTGGCGCTGATCGGCGCGGCGACGTTGGCGTTGGCGGCTACCGCGCCCGCGATCGGGGCTGCCAGATCGGCGTTGAGGTCGACGTTGACATCCACGTTGAGCAGCGGACCCTCGAGCGTCGCGAGGTCGCCGACCTCCACGGTGCCGTCGTCTTCGGGCGGCTCGGGAGCAGGATCGCCGTCGGCCTCGTCGGCCTGGATGATGTCGCTCTCCTGGTTGGAGATTGCATAGGCATCGGCCAGCAGCACCTGGTCGACAGAGGCGGTCTGGAAGTTCTCGGCCTGAGCTCCCGATCCGCTCGACAGCACGTTGGCCGCGGCGGAGGCGTCGATCGGGGCCGCGACATTGAGCTGTGCGGCCGCAGCCAGATCGATGGGTGAGGCGGCGTCGATGAAGACGTCGACGTCCACGTTGAGGTCGAGAATCGACACGACCTCCTTGTCGGGAAGCGCTGTCGCGAACTCGGCATCCAGCTCTTCGGCAGTCAATCCTCGCTCAGTCATTTCTCCTGCTCCCATCGGCGATTCACCTCCCGGAAGTTGCTGGCCGGAAGTAAACGGCGTCGTCAATTACGTGCCGCAGGAGTACCCAGCGCAGGTCATGATCAATAGATTTTTATCGAGAAATCTCTGCGGTAGGTCCATATCAGCAGGTAAAGGCTCGATACCCTAATAAGCTCGCCGACGCGACCTTTCAGGCACGCCCCCAGCTCACGGTGAGAAAAGCCGCCACTAAGCAATGGCTTATGACTTTGCTGATTTCAGCTGATTTAGCTGGGCGCCGGTAACCGCAGAATCAATCGCGCTCCCCCGAGCGGACTGGACTCCATCGCCGCGGTGCCGCCGTGCAATTCGGCCTGCTGTGCGACCAGCGCCAGGCCCAGCCCCGAACCGGCCCGCGCGGCGGTCGAACCGCGGGAGAACCGGGCGAACACCGTGGATCGCTCGTCCTCGGGCACACCGGTGCCGTTGTCGTCCACGGTGATCTCGACGCCTTCGGCGGAACTGACTGCGCCGAGCCGGATTTCGGTGGCACCGCCGTGTTTGACCGCATTGGCGATGGCGTTGTCGATGACCAACCGCAGACCTGCGGGCAGGCCCAGCATGAGCACCGTCGTCGAGGACGCCAGCGACACCTGCAGGTCCGGGTAGTTGCGCATCGCGTCGTGTGCCGCGCGGTCGAGCAGGTCGGTGATGTCGACCGGGACGAAGTCGTCGACGGTGGTCAACTCGCCCTGCGCGAGGCGCTCCAGCGCACTGAGCGTCGCCTCGATGCGGCTCTGCGTGCGCATCACATCGGCGATCACCTCGCGGCGCTGCTCGTCGGGCATCTCGAGGGTGGACAGAACTTCGAGGTTGGTGCGCATCGCGGTCAGCGGTGTGCGCAACTCATGGGACGCCACCGCCGCGAAGTCACGGGCCGACTCCAACGCCGCCTTGGTGCGCTGCTGTTCGTCGCCGATGCGCGCGATCATCCCCTCGACCGCCTCGGCGATCTCCACGGCTTCCTGTACACCACGCACCTTGACCTCGTCGGGGTTGGACTGCGCGTTGATGGCCCGGGCCTGCTGGGCGAGCAACCGGAACGGGTTGATCATGATCAGCCACATCACCCAGCCGACCAGAACGGTGCCGACGATGACGCCGCCGCAGATCAGCAGCACCCGCCGGTGCAGTTCGTCGATGCGCTGCTCGGTGTCGGCCAGCGGCGCGCCGATGGCGATCAACGCATCCCCGGCGGCGAAGGTGCGCACCCGGTATTCCACCCCGTCGATCGTGGTGTTCGCGTAGCCGATGTCCAGTTGTGGCAACACGATTTCGCGGGGCACCGACACGGTGGTCTGGTTGACGCGGGCGGTGCGGACCAGACCGCCGTCGGGCGACGGCTGATCGGCGCCCGCCTGCTCCGCGGTGCGCAGCAGTGTGCTGATGTCGCCGAGGCTGCTCAGCGAGTCCAGGCGCCGGTCGAGCTGGCTGTACTGGTCGTTGGTCACGCCGAACCACACCCAGGCCCCGAGGGTGATCACGAGCGCCACCACCGACAGCGCCGCGACGATCACGATCACTCGCAGCGACAGCACCCGCGCCAACAGTCCGTAGGCGCGCTTGGCCAGCAGCCTGATCACCGCGACGGCCTCACAACCGGGCGGGTAGCCGGGCACCGATCAGCGGTGCGATCTTGTCGGCCAGGTACGCGTGTCCGGCATCGGTGGGGTGCACACCATCGGAGCCGATCAGGTTGGGCTGCCCCACGAACCAGCCCGCGGCGATCGGGTCGAAGAACACCGCGCCGGCCAGCCCCGCCTGGTATTGCAGGGTGTCGCGGATCCGAAGCACCGCCTCGGGCGGGTCAGCGGTGGGCCACGGCGGGCCGATCACCAAAAAGGTTGCCGACGGCGCGATGCGGCGCGCCAATTGCAATGTGCCGTAAGTCAATATCGACAGCTGCGCGGGATTGACCGGCTGGTCGTTGCGGGAACCGAAGAACACCACCAGCGCGTCGTCGGGCCGCACCGTCCTGGCGGTCAGGTCCTCGAAGAGACTGCCGCGCTCACCGCGTGTGCCGTAGCCCGCTCCGCCCTCGGCGCCGACGTCGGCCGTGATCGGAATGCCCTGCTGGGCCAGTGCCTGCCAGGCACGGGCGGTCCAATTGCTCGAGCCGACACCGCCAAGGTCGCCGCCGGTGGTGTAAGAGTCGCCGATGACCGCGACCCGGTTCACCACGAACTCCAGCGCCACGATCTCCTTGTGGCTGACCTGTGTTGGGCGCTCGCAGCCCACACCGACGAGAAGGGCCAGCGCGACCATGGCCGTGAACAATCGCCGCACCGCCTAAGCCTATGTGTCGACTGGTCGAAGAGGTGTCGGCGACGCGCTCAACCGGCCCGCGGGGCGGCCATCGCCGGCTCGTCGTGGGCGACGCCGATGCGTTGCAGTCGGCCGCGCGTGGCGTCGGCGGGTGGGGTGCCGCTCATCATGCTGCGCATCCAGCGACGGGCAGGTTCTTCCACCAGGTGATACAGCAGCACCGCCGCGGCCACCGCGAAACCGAGCAGGCCGGCGACCACCAGCTTTCCCGTCGTGTCCGGCTCGATGCGCAGGTCGAACTGCTGGGTCGTCCAGTCCCAGGCGGTGTGCACCAATTCGTGAACCATGTACAACGCGAACGAGATGTGCCCGCAGTACACGACCGGCCGCAGCGACAGCAGCGCGGGCAAAGTGCCCGCACCGATCGCCAGGGCCAGCACCAACGTAACGAACAGCACGTCGACCAGGCCGGCAGCATCGTGGATCCGCGACGGTGGGTGCGCGTCGAGCAGGTACAGGCTGCCGACGATGACACCGGCCAGCGCGACCGCGAGCCAGCCGGCGCCGCGACGAGCGCGCTCGGTGGGCGCTAGCCTGCGGACCGCCGCGCACGCCAGCGCGCCCGCGGTGAACTGCATCACGATGCGCGGCAGCCAACTCCACGGCGTGTAGAACTGCCCCGTCGCCATCAGCAGCAGCACCGGCGGCAGCGACGCGGCGACGGCCAGACACATCAAGCCGCGCGCCCTCGTCGACCGGGCCACCCGGAACACCGCCAGCACCAGCGCACCGAACAACAGATAAGCCAGCCATTCGGCGCTGATCGACCACGCCGGGCCGTCCCAGCTCGACCCGTCGAAGAACGGCTGCGACCACAGCTGCACCATGAGGAACTGGCGCACGTAGTTCACCGCGGTGAGCTGTTCGGCCTGTTCAGAGGGCACATGGCCGATGTTGAGGGTGAAGATGATCCACAGCGCCGCCAGATGCATGGTCACCAGGTACACCGGCCACACCCGGGCCAGCCGCAGCCACAGGAAATGCACGGTCGTGCGCCAGCACCACGCCTCGCCCATGCGGTCCAGATAGTTCCAGGTCAGCACGAAGCCGCTGAGAATGAAGAACAGATCGACCCCCTGAGCGCCGCAGTCGAGAACGGGCCCGAGGCCGAGCGGAATCCCGGCGCGGCCTCGGCCAGCAGGGGGCCGAAATGAAACAACACCACCCACATGGCGGCGACGATGCGCAGTCCGGACAGGGCCTTGATCTCGCCGGTGCGCACAACACTGCCTTCGAGGATTAGCGGTTTGTTCGGGACGGGGCCTGTGCACTCGTCATTCCCCCGCGACAAGCACCCGGCAGCTTCCGCACGGTACCAGCGCTGCCGGGTCTCGGACACCTCCGGAAAATGACGCGCCGTCGCCTGCGATCACGAAAACACTTGGTAACCAGGCATTCTCGCGTTATCAGCAATCTGAGGTTCGACAGGCCGAAAAGCAGTCTTGACTGATTCCAGAAAAGACGGCATATTGGCAGCGTGCCCTCAACGCCCGATTATGCGGGCCAGCTGCGCGCGGCTGACCTTCGTGTCACGCGCCCGCGGCTCGCGGTACTCGCTGCGGTGTACGGCAATCCGCACGCCGACACCGAGACGATCTTCGGCGCGGTACGGGCCATTCTTCCCGATGTCTCGCGGCAGGCCGTCTACGACGTGCTCGCCGCCTTGACGGCCGCTCGTCTGGTCCGTCGGATCCAGCCGTCGGGCTCGGTGGCGCGTTACGAATCGCGCGTCGGCGACAACCACCACCACATCGTGTGCCGGTCCTGCGGTGTCATCGGAGATGTCGACTGCGCCGTCGGCGACGCGCCGTGTCTCACGCCCGCGGATGCAGGTGAGACCCTCGACGGCTTCGTCGTCGACGAGGCCGAAGTCGTTTATTGGGGCCTGTGCCCCGACTGCTCCCCCACTCAATTCACCGGGTCACAACCGTGATCACAGCCCGATTCACCCAACCCCGGAAGGAATTGCACAGTGTCACCTGATACATCCGACGCCCGCCCACCACACTCGGCGGACAAGACCCGCAGCACCAGCGAGAGTGAAAACCCTGTAATTCCCTCGCCTACCCCGAAAGCCCATGCGCCACTGAGGAATCAGGACTGGTGGCCCAACCAGGTAGATGTCTCGGTGCTGCACGCCCAAGACGTCAAGGGCAATCCGCTGGGCGCGGACTTCAACTACCGCGAGGAGGTCAAGAAGCTCGACTTCGACGCACTCAAGCGCGACCTCGCCGAGTTGATGAAGACATCGCAGGACTGGTGGCCAGCCGACTATGGCCACTACGGCGGCCTGTTCATCCGGATGAGCTGGCATTCCGCGGGCACCTACCGCATCCACGACGGCCGCGGCGGTGGCGGCCAGGGCGCCCAGCGCTTCGCGCCGATCAACAGCTGGCCCGACAACAACGGTCTCGACAAGGCGCGCCGGCTGCTGTGGCCGATCAAGCAGAAGTACGGTCGCAAGCTGTCCTGGGCGGACCTGTTGGTGCTGGCCGGCAACGTGGCTCTGGAGGACATGGGCTTCAAGACCGCCGGCTTCGCGTTCGGTCGCGAGGACATCTGGGAGCCCGAGGAGGCGCTGTGGGGCTTCGAGGACACCTGGCTGGGCACCGACAAGCGCTACTCCGGTGAGCGGGAGCTGGCCGAGCCGTACGGCGCGACCACCATGGGCCTGATCTACGTCAACCCGGAGGGTCCGGAGGGCGAACCGGATCCGATCAAGGCGGCCTTCGACATCCGCGAGACGTTCGGCCGCATGGCGATGAACGACGAGGAGACCGCCGCGCTGATCGTCGGCGGCCACACGTTCGGCAAGACCCACGGTGCCGGCGACGCCGACCTGGTCGGTCCCGAACCCGAGGCCGCGCCGATCGAGCAGCAGCAGCTCGGGTGGAAGAGCGCCTACGGCTCGGGTAAGGGTGCCGACGCGGTGGTCAGTGGCCTCGAGGTGGTGTGGACGCCGACGCCGACCAAGTGGGACAACAGCTTCCTCGAGACGCTGTACGGCTATGAGTGGGAGCTGACCAAGAGCCCCGCGGGCGCCTGGCAGTACGTGGCCAAGGATGCCGAGGACGTCATCCCGGAGCCGCACGACCCGACCAAGAAGCGCAAGCCCTACATGCTGGTCACCGACCTGTCGATGCGGCTCAGCCCGATCTACGCCGACATCACCCGGCGCTGGCTCGACCATCCCGAGGAACTGGCCGACGCGTTCGCCAAGGCGTGGTTCAAGCTGCTGCACCGCGACATGGGTCCGGTGTCGCGCTACGTGGGTCCGTGGGTGCCCACCGAGACCTACGTCTGGCAGGACCCGGTGCCGGCCGTCGACCATGCACTCGTCGACGACGCCGACGTCACGGCGTTGAAGGCCAAGGTCCTCGAGTCGGGCCTGTCGGGCACGCAGCTGATCAAGACAGCCTGGGCAGCGGCGGCGAGCTTCCGCGGCACCGACAAGCGCGGCGGCGCCAACGGGGCCCGCATCCGCCTGGAGCCGCAGAAGAACTGGGAGGTCAACGAGCCTGCCGAGCTTTCGAAGGTGCTGCCGGTGCTCGAGAAGATCCAGCAGGACTTCAACGGCTCGGCGTCCGGCGGCAAGAAGATCTCGCTGGCCGACCTGATCGTGCTGGCCGGCTCGGCGGCGGTCGAGGAGGCGGCCAAGGACGCCGGGTTCGACGTCACGGTGCCGTTCGCACCTGGACGCACCGACGCCTCGCAGGAACAGACCGACGTCGAGTCGTTCGCCGTCATCGAGCCGCGGGCCGACGGGTTCCGCAACTACATCCGGCCCAACGAGAAGACCCAGATCGAGCGTCTGCTGGTGGACCGGGCGTACATGCTCAACCTGACCGCGCCGGAGATGACGGTGCTGGTCGGCGGGCTGCGTGCGCTGGGCGCCAACTACGGCGGCACCAAGCACGGGGTGCTGACCGACCAGCCGGGCAAGCTGACGAACGACTTCTTCGTCAACCTGCTCGACATGCGCACGGAGTGGAAGGGCTCGACGGCCGAGAACGTCTACGAGGGGGTGGACCGAGCCACCGGCCAGCCCAGGTGGACCGCCACCGCCAATGACCTGGTGTTCGGTTCCCACTCGCAACTGCGGGCGCTGGCCGAGGTCTACGCGCAGGAGGACACCAAGCAGAAGTTCGTCGAGGACTTCGTGGCCGCCTGGGTGAAGGTGATGAACAACGATCGGTTCGACCTGCACCAATAACCCCGGTGCCTGACCGACAATAGATGCGTGCGACACCCCGCGGGCTCACCCGGCTCGCGGGGTGTTGTGCATTCCGACCGGCCGTTTCTGCTGCTGTCGATCCGCGGTGAAGACGAAGCCGCCGACGACGAGTACCGGGCGATGATGCGCTTCGGTGGCCTCGACGCCGACGGCCTGCACCGCGTCCGACTCACCCACGGTCCGCTGGGTCCGATCGACCTCGACGATTGGTCCGGCATCGTGCTGGGCGGTGGGCCCTACAACGTCAGCGACGATCCCGCCGCCAAGTCCGCGGCCCAGCGGCGCGTCGAATCCGAGTTGCTGCCGCTCGTCCGGCGCATCGTCGCCGACGACTTCCCGTTTCTGGGGTGCTGCTACGGCATCGGCACGCTGGGGTCAGTGATCGGCGCGACCGTCGACCGCACCTACAGCGAACCGGTCGGCGGTGTGCGGGTCGAGATGTGCGACGCCGGCCGCGACGATCCGCTGTTCGAAGGCCTGCCGGAGTCGTTCGATGCCTACGGCGGACACAAGGAGGCGGCGTCGGCGCTGCCCCCCGACACCGTCTGCCTGGCCTCCTCGGCCGACTGCCCGGTCCAGGCGTTCCGGGTGGGCGGCAATGTCTATGCCACCCAGTTTCATCCCGAACTCGACCTCAGCGGTCTGTTCACCCGCATCGACGTGTACAAGAATTACGGGTATTTCGCACCCGAATCGGCCGAAGCCTTGAAAGTCGAAGCGCGGCAATGGAATGTCGAGTACCCGGGGGTGATACTGCGCCGGTTCGTCGAGAGGTACACTCGACGGGCATGAACAGGTACTGGGTCGCCCAGTGGTGAACAGTCTCGCACAATCTCTCGAATTGCCCTGTGGTGCAGCGCTGCCCAACCGTCTGGCCAAGGCGGCGATGAGCGAACAGTTGGCGACCCTGGCAGGCAAACCCACCGCGGCGCATGTACGGCTGTACGACGCGTGGGCGCGCAGCGGGTGTGGGCTGGTGATCACCGGTAACGTGATTGTCGCGCGCGGCGCTGTATCCGAACCGCGCCAGGTCGTCGTCGAGGACGCGCGGGACATCGAGATGCTGCGGACGTGGGCGACGGCCGCTCGGGCGGGCGGCGCACAGTGCTGGATGCAGCTCAACCATGCCGGTCGGCAGATTCCGCGCACGTTGTCCGGCCGTCCGGTCGCGCCGTCCGCGCAGGAGATGACCGGTCTGCGCGGCGCATTCGCCCCGCCGCGGGCCCTGACGGCCGCCGAAATCGAGGAATTGACAGGCCGTTTCGCACGCAGCGCGGCCATCGCAGTGCAGGCCGGATTCGACGGTGTGCAGATCCACGCCGCGCACGGCTATCTGATCTCGCAGTTCCTGTCTCCGCTGACCAACCGGCGAGACGACGAGTGGGGCGGGGACCCCGTGCGGCGCAGGCGCTTTTTGCTGGCGGTCGTCGACGCGGTCCGCGATGCGGTCGGCCCCACGGTGCCCGTCGCGGTCAAGCTCAACAGTTCCGATTTTCAGCGCGGCGGCTTCGACGAGGACGAGTCGATGGCCGTTGTCGACAGCCTCGGCGACGCGGGTGTGGACCTGCTCGAGATCTCGGGCGGCACCTTCGAGGCGACGGCGATGATGACCGGTGCATCGGAGTCGACCCAGGCGCGCGAGGCGTACTTCCTCGACTACGCCGAACGAGTTCGCGCACGGGCACGGATGCCGCTGATGTTGACCGGCGGCCTGCGCAGCGTCGCGGCGATGAAGGAGGCACTGCGATCGGGCGCCGTCGACGTGTGCGGCGTGGCCAGGCCGCTGGCGCTCGAACCCGACATCGGACGGCGACTCCTCACCAGTGACGAAGCGGTCAGCGCCGCCCTACCGCGGCGGGGTCGCGTGCCCAAGCTGGCCGGGGCCGCCGAAACGGTGTGGTACACCGACCAGATTCACCGCATCGGCAAAGGCCGGCGACCCAGGCCCGGGCGCAACGTGGAGGCCGCGATGGCCAAGTACCTGGTCACCAGCACGCGGGACGCGCTGGTGCGCCGGATCGTGGTGCGCTGACCCGCTCACTCGAGCGTGTCGATGCGGTGGGCCCACCGTAGCGATCCGCCGCCCATGTCGGCGCACATGAACGCCACACCGTCGGATCCCTGCGCCGAGGTGCCCTCCGTCGTGCACGGCATCGCCACGTTATGAATGCCGATCAGCGGGCCCGCCGCGGTCCACACGCCGGTCTTGTTGCACACGAATGTATTGCCCTCGGCGTCGAGTCCGTAGTTGAAGTACTTGCCCGGCTGGCACGGCGCGTTCGCCATGACGTTCCGCGTGACGTTGGGTACGCAGTTCGCCTCGTAGCAGACCGCCGATGCAGGCCCGGCGACGGACATGGCCGCGACCATCAGACCGGATGCCAGAACCGGTGCCAGGACATGCATTCGCACAGCTGATGACGATAGCGGCTCGGCGCCGCGCATAAGTTGCATTCGGGCCGGGAACCCTCGCCGGATGAACACGGTCGAATATGCCTCCGGACGGCTCGCTGACGTCTTCGGCGACGCGGCGCAACCGACGGTCCTGATGTGGCACGGTGCCCAGACCGATGCGCGCGCGACCATGCGACCACTCGCCGAACGGGTGGCGCAGCGTGGTTTTTCCGTCGTGGTCGCCGACTGGAATTCGAACGCCGAGGACCGCGGCCGCGCCGATCTGCTGTCGTCGCTCGAGTTCGCCCGCGGGCGCAGCGCTGACCCCGACGGCCTGGTGCTGGTGGGCTGGTCGATGGGCGGGTTGGCCGCTGCCGGTGCGACGATCCATGCCAAAGATCTAGAACTCCGGTTCGCGCACACCGTGTGTCTGGCCGGCGCGTTCGTCGTGCCTGACCCGGTGTCGGGCGAACCACTGCCCGCTGACCTGACGGGCCACGACCCGTCACCGATCACGCTGCTGCACGGGGTCGGCGACCACGTCGTCCCGGTGACCGTCAGCCGGGACTTCGCCGAGACGTTGCGAAGCAACCAGTGGCCCGTCGAACTGGTCGAACTCGACACCGACCACGCCGCGATCGCCGGTGCGGCATACGATCCCGTAACCGACCGTTACATACCTGCCGAGGACCCCCAGGTGCTGTCGCTCGCCGACGAGGTGGCGGCGCGAATCTCCTCTTAGTGGTCGGGTGCCGTGGCGGCCGCGGTCACGACACCGTCGATCGCGGCCAGCGCGTCCGACTCCACGATGTCGATGCCGATTCTGATCGCGGCGCCACGGTAGGAAGACGAGCCGAAGACCTCGGCCACCGCCGCCCGAATCCTGCGGCTCGTAGGCGCCGCGGTGCGCAGGTCCACGCCGACGCCGGTGTAGGCAACTCGGGCAGCCACCTCTGCTTTGTCCGACGACTCGCCGGCCACGATCAACGGTATACCGTGCCGAAGAGCATGCTGCACGCCGCCGTATCCGCCGTTGGTGATCATCACGTCGACCTGCGGCAGCAGCACGGAGTACGGAATCCAGTTGGTGACGAACGCATTCGGTGGCAGGTCGACGAACTGGCGCTCATCCGGTGGCAGCCCGGTGGTGGCGACGACGACGGCATCGGTGCCGTCCAGCGCTCGCAGAGTGGGCCAGATCAATTGGTCGAGGTTGCGGTTGTCGAAGGTGCCCTGGGTGACATGGACGACCTTCGGCGCCGCAACCACGGCATCCCACCAGGACGGCGGCTCGAAGTCATCCAGGAGGTCCGGCAGCACCGGTCCGACGAACTGCACGGTGGCGGGCAGGTCGCGTCTCGGGTACTCGAACGCGGGTACGGTCAGCTGAAACATCCTGTCCGCCAACCGCGGCCAGTCCACCAGCGATACCGGCAGCCCTCTGGTGGCGTTGCCGATCAGCGCGTCGTCGAGCCTGCCGTGGACATGACCCATCAGGAACCGTCGAACCACCTCGTTCATCACGGCGTAGTCGGCATGGGGCCGCGGTTGCCAGGCCATCCCGAAATGTGGGGCGTCGCTGCTGGTTATGGTCAACGGCCCGACTCCGACGGCGAACACGCGTGGGCGGGGTTGCTCTCCGAGCACCAGCGGCAGCACTCCGGTGAACGCGACGTCGGCAAGGACCGCGTCGACCGGACCGGCGGCCATGACCCGGCGCAGCGCCTGCCACTGTGCCGTCAGGGGCGCGACGAACGTCGCGTGGATCTCCGCCATTCCGAACAGATAGCGGCGCAGCAACCCGGGCATCGGGAGGCAGGACTGCGGCGGTGTCTGGATGCGTGCGGCGGGTCCGAGCGGTTCCAGGCGCAGTTGGGCGCGGTCGACATCGTCGCGGTACTCGGGAGCGGTGATGAAGACGACGTCGTGGCCGACGTCTCTGAGATGCGCCCCGATGCGCAGCATCGGCACGACGTGTCCAGCAAGTGGGCTGGCGGCGACCACGATTCGACCCAAGTTCAGCACCTTTCGACTGGGTTCGGATTGCCGAGTGCCGACGGCATCAAACGTGATGCCGATCATGCCTTGACCTCAACAGTGGTTGAGGAAGCAGAGTGGGGTCATGGCTATCTCGACACACACCCTCACCCAGGTCCGTGAAGATCTCTTTCAAACTCGCATGGACTCGCCGTTTCCCGGCCTGACCACCCACGCCTACCTGTGGCGGCGGCCGACCGGCAACGTCTTGTTCTACAACCCCGCCACCGACGCCGACTTCGACGCGATCGACGCGCTGGGCGGGGTCAGCGCCCAGTACCTTTCGCACCAGGACGAGGCGGGACCCAACCTGGCGCGGATCGCCGAACGGTTCGGCCGCCGACTGCACGCACCCGCGGCCGAACTGGAAGCCATTTCTGCGCACGGACGAGTCGACGTGGCGCTCGGTGACGACCGGCATGTCGACGCCAACGATGTGGAAGTCCTGCCCACGCCGGGACATTCGCCCGGCAGCACCTGCTATTTGGTGACGGGCGCCGACGGCGTGAGGTACCTGTTCACCGGCGACACCATGTTCCCCACTGAAGACGGCACCTGGTCGACGTTCGTGGTGCCCGGTCGCGGCGACGCATCGGCCATGCGCGACAGTTTGACGCTGCTGGGCACCGTCGCACCTGATCTGGTGATATCCAGTGCCTTCGGCGGCGACACCGCTTTCGAAGCCGTCGACTCGACACGCTGGGCGCAGTGCATCGCCCAGGCGACGGCCAGCGTGCCGTCCTAATCCTCCACCCGCGAGCGACTGCGAAATGCCGTCATTCAAAGGGAATCGACGTGCAAACGCGGTCGCTCGCGGCGGTCTTGCTATGTCGCCGTCAGGTCATCGGCCCGTCCGGCGTGTAGCCGAGGCCACTGAGCGATCGGGCGACCGTCGCTGCGCATCTGGTCGCTGTCATTGGCGACCGGGCGCACCGGCCACTCGTACGGCGAGTCTTCCCACGCCTCCTGGCGGCCGTAGACGGTGAGATCCATCAGAGCGAAGACGTAGTCCATGGTTTCCACACCGCGGTAGTTGGTCCAATACGTCTCGAAGACGCGGTCGCTGTCGCGCAGGTAGCACACGAGGTGCATGAGGTTCTTCTGGCGCCCGACGAGCAGCGTGTCGAGCGAGTCCTGCGCCGAATACCAGGGCATCTGCCAGCCCATGAAGTCGCGGTAGCGGCGGCTTTCGCCGTAGGGCCCCTGGCAGAACACCGCGTAGGTGATGTCACGAGTGTGAAGGTAGGACAGCTCTGCCACCTGCGTGTTGCACCATGTGCAGCCCTCGCACTGCTCGGGTGCCGCGCGGCCCGGATACCACATGAAGTAGTACGCGATCAGCTGGCTGCGTCCCTCGAATGCATCGAGCAGCGTGACCGTACCATCCGGGCCGACCAGCGGTGTGGCGGCGTCGATTTCGACCATCGGCAGCCGTCGGCGGGCTGCGGCAATCGCATCGCCTTCGCGGGTGTGCGCCTTCTCGCGGACGCGTAGCGCGTCGATCTGCGCCTGCCAAGTGGCTCGGTCGACGACCGATGGCAGGGCGTTCATGACGCCTCCAATCCACTCTTGAGGTTGGCCAGCTTCCACGGCCAGCCACCCGAGATCAGTTTGCGGACAGTGCTTTCCAGTGGGAACTCATCGTGGATCACCGTCAGTTTCACCTGGTCGTCCTCGACAGGCTCGATGTCGAAGGACACCCGCGATCGCCGTTCGGCTGCGGCCTTGGCGATCGTCTCCTCGTCGAGACCCACCGCGGTGAGTTCGGGCCCGAAGGTGTGGAAGGTGAACGCCAGCCTGCGGTACGGGTCCGATTCGAGGATGACCTGATCGGAGTGGGCGATCTCGAGTCCCGCCTGGTCCGTCCAGACGTAGGTCGAGCCCTTCTTCCAGTCGGACACCACGGCGTGGCCCATGTATCGGGTGGAGAAGGCGGGGTCGGTGATCGCCTGCCAGAGTCGCTCGGGGGTGGTTCGGATGTAGGTGGTGTAGACGAACGCGGTGCTGCTCATCGGCTGTGTCTCCAATGCTGTCTTGAGGTCCGCGAGCGTCTGCACTCGCGCGCGGTCGTACTGGTTGATCCAGCGGTCGGCGATGGCGTTGATGGGCTCGGCATTGAGATAGTGCAACTTCTCCCTGCCGCGTCGCACGGTGGTGATGAGGTTGGCGTCTTCGAGCACCGCCAGGTGCTTGCTGACCGATTGCCGAGCCATCGACAACTCGGCGCACAACTCCCGCAAGCTCTGGCCGTTCTTGCTGTTCAGGCGGTCGAGCAGCATGCGCCGACTCGGGTCGGCCAGTGCCTTGAAAACCTTGTCCATCCCGACCCGCCTTCACAATATGCAGCTAATTGGCTGCATATTTTCACGCTAGGCCGCCGGTCGGTGGCATGTCAAGGTCGAGTAGTCCGCGTCATCCGGTGATTTCGCGGAAGCGGGTCAGCGCCTGATCGCGCTGGTCGAACTCGAAGTTCTCGACGTGGGTCACTCGCTTGCCGTCGAAGAGGAAGAGGGCGACAACCGGGAGTTCGGCCGCAAAGCCGTCGTCGGGCGAGCCCGTCAGAAACACCTGGGCTACCAGACCCGCCGCGCAATGGGCCAGTATCTCGGCGAGTTCGATGCGATGCGCAGACAACTGGCGGTGGTTGACGAACGTGGCATCGGTGTGGCGTGCGGCGAAGGCCTCCCAGCCGATGTCGTTGATGGTCGCGTTAATCCTCTGCGACCTCGCCGGTGGCGACCCAGCGTGCGTTGAGTTCGGCCATAGCCTCGTCGATGTCGTCAGGATCGAAACGTAGCGAGGTGCGCACGAGGTTGTCGTCATCGATCTCGGTCAGGGTCAGGTGCTCCCCCGTGATGGGCCGGCCGGACTCCGCGACATCGAGGTATGTATCGCGAGTCAGCGAGAGGTGAGCTCCCCGAATAGCGACGGTCACGGTTTCCAGCCGCATTCCCTGTGTGATCTCGAACAGGGCGCGGACCACGTCGGGCCGGGCTGTTCCTTCGTCGCGCAGGCCCTTTCGGCGATCCTCGTAGTGGCACTCCGCGGCGGCGACCGCCAGAAAGCCGTCGACGTCCCGGTTGTTGGTGGCGTCGACGACCCGTGCCCAGGCCTGCGTGGCGGCGTTGACCAGTTGCGGAACGACCTGACGGAGTGCGTCGAATCCGGTGAGCGCTGCGGCGATGTCGGCCTCGTCGAAGACTTCGAGGCGGTTGAGCCGGTCACCTTCGAAGGTCAGCGACGCGATCTGTCGCCACTCGGCGTCGAAGCCCGTTCGCGAGATCCCCCGCGCCGCCGTGGTGACAACTCCTCCGAGGTCGGTCAGCCGATGGACAGCCTCGATGTCGACTCTGAACTCCTCGCCCAGATCCCACCCGGCACAAATGTATGGCGCGAGGTCGCCAGGGGCGAACGCGGTCACAGCGCGGTGGTCGACACTGGTCCAATCCGGTGTCGTGCGGGGTAATTCGCGACGGTTGAGCGCGGCGTATGCGTCGGTGATCCGTGACCATGTGCCCGCGTGGACGGCCGCCTCGCCCGCGAGGTAGCGCGCGTCGAGCTCGGCGAACGCGGTGTCGACCGCCTCGGCATCGAAAAGCACCGAACGGCAGATCAAGCCGTCTTCGTCGGATTCAGTGAGCGTCATGTGCTCGGCGGTGATTGGCCGGTCGGACTCGGTGGTGTCGCGGAAGACGTCACGTGTGAGCGCTACGCGCGATCCCCTGATGGCAAGTGGTATCACTTCTAGCGCCCAACCTGTCGGTATCGGACTCAATCCGTATGCCACTCGGCGCAACTCGGTTCCGCGGGCCTCATGACGCAAACCCTTGCGCCGATCCTCATAGCATCCTTGCGCAGCGCTGAGTGCGACCAAGCCGTCGAAGTCGCGGCGGTTCAACGCATCGGCGACGTGAAGCCGCCGCCGGGTGGCGGTATTGACGGGGTGTGTCGCACCGGCGAGGTAGCGGGCGTCGAGTTCCTCGACCGCCGAGGCGAGGTCGTCGGGATCGAAGGTGATCAAGTCATGCATCAGATCGTCGTGACCGACTTCCATCACCCGCAGGAGTTCCACGGCGACAGGTCGATTGGCATCAGCCGTGTCGCGGTAACACTCCCGAGTCAGTGACAGGCGCGCTCCTCTGACGGCGATGGGCTTCACCTCCATCTGCCAATCGCTGGGCGCAGTCTCGAACACCGCGTGGATGACCTTCTGGCGCGCTGGCCCTTCGAGCGAGTCCCCCAGGCCCTTGCGCCGATCCTCATAGCGTCCGTCGGCGGTGGTGAGCCCGAGAAACCCTGCGAGATCGCGGCGATTGAAGGCCTCGGCCAACCGTTGCCAGGTTTCGGTCGCGGTATTGCGAAGCTGTGGCACCCTCATTGTGAGTTCGTCAAACCTGGCGATCGCGGTGTCGAGATCTGCTTCGTCGAATAGCTCTACCCGACTGAGCAATTCGGCTTCGAACATCACCAGGCAGACGAGCCGCCATTCAGCGTTGAAGCCGCCTCGAGTCGTTCCCCTTGCGACCCTGGTGAGCAGCGCTCCTCGATCGGTCAGCCGGTGCACCACCTCGATGTGGTTGTAAATGTTCGGTGCGAGCGCCCACGAGGTCGGCACATAGGTGAACAGCTCACCCGGTGCGATCGGGGTGATGCGCCGGTGGTCGATATTCACCCAGTCGGGGGTGGTCGCGGGTAGCTGGTGCTGATTGAACGCGGCATACGCGCGGGCGATGCTGGTCCACATGGCCGCGTGCGGCAACGCCTCGCCGGCGGCGTAGCGCGCGTCGAGCTCCTCGATGGCGGCGTCCATGTCGTCGAGGTCAAACGTGACGCCCTCGGTGATGCGGCCGTCGGCCTCGATCTCGATAACGGTCAGCATTTCGAGGCCGAACGATTCGGCCTGGTCGCCTCCGGATACGCGAGTACGGGTGAGCGCCAGCGACTGCCCGCGCGTCGCCACTACGGTCGACTCGTGGTGCCTGGCCCCGACCGCCACGATCTGCCGTAGGTCTGCGAGCAGAGCGTCCCTGCCCCGTTGGACGCCGGCGTTCACCACTCGACGACGGTCGTCGTTGCACGCGTCGTCGGTCATCAGCGCCGACATGGCATCCCAATTGCGGGCCATGAGGTGCGCGTTGAATCGTTCGTAGACTCGAGTTGCCGCATTCTCCGGCCGTGGCGCCGGCCGCGCGATTTCGTCGAACCGCGCAATCGCCGTTGCGAGGTCGGCTTCGTCGAATATTTCGAGGCGGCTGATCCTGTCGTCCTCGAATGTCAACAGGTCGATCTCGCGCCATTCGGCGTCGAAGCCGTCCATGGAGGTGGCATCGATGGCTCGGGTGACCACTGCTCCCGCGTCGCTGAGCCGATGCACGGCCTCGATGTAGATGGCGCCCCACAGGCTCTGGGCGTCGCGAACGTACGCCGCCAGGTATCCCGTTTCGACCGGCGCGAGCCGGCGATGGTCGATGTCGACCCAGTCGGGTGTCGTCGCCGGCAGCTCTCGCCGCATGAGTGCGGCGTACGCCTCTGCGACCCGCGACCACATCTGCGCGTGCGGCGCCGCCTCCCCCGCGAGGAATCGCGCGTCGAGTTCGGTGAGCGCGGCCTCGAGGTCGTCGGGATCAAACGTGACGATCGCGGTGATGCGCTCGTCGGCTCCGATCTCCAACAATTGCAGGAGATCGACTTGAAAGGCGTCAGGCTGCTCGTAATCCATCGAGTAGCGGACCCGGGTGAGAACCAAGCGCTCGGCCCGGGTCGCGACCACCGTCGACGATGCCGATGGAATCCCGAATTGAGCTCCTGCCCGGAAACTGTCGACCACGGCTTCCGGACCGTGAAGATCGACGTCCACTAGCGACCGACGGTCATAGCCGTGGAAGTCAGCAGCCAGCAGATCCGCCATGGCAGCCCAGTCCCGGATCGCGAACGTTTCGAACAGCCGCTCACATACTTGGCTTGCCATGTTCTCCGGGTGCTCCGCCGATTGGGACCCTTCGTCAAAGCGTCTTATCGCAGCCACGAGATCGGTGTCGTCGAAAAGCTCGCAGCCACTGATGACTTCGCCGTTGACTGTCAGCAGACAGATCTCTCTCCATCCGACCTCGGCGACCTGAAGTGTCATCCTCCTCGCGACCTGGGTGACGACCGCTCCGGAATGAGTCAGCCTGTGCACCGTCTCGATGTACCCAATGGTGTCGCGAGCGGCTTCTGACGTCAAGGATGTGCCTCGGCGGTGGTCGAGAATGGCTGTCGTCGAGGGTATTTCACGACGATCGAACGCCGCATAGTTGCGCGCGATCACGGACCACGTGTGCGCGTAGGGGGCCGCTTCGCCGGCAAGGTAGCGGGCTTCGAGTTCCGCAACCGCGGCGTCGATGTCGTCAAGATCGAAGCTGATGCGGGCCACCATCCGATCCTCGGTGTCGATCTCGACGACACCGAGAAACTCGATGCGGAATTCCCCGGGGCGCTGGTCTTCACCGGAGATACAGGCTCGACAGAGGGCGAGGCGCTCGCCGCGGGTCGCGATGATGTCCACCGCCATCTTCTGGGCGCCAAGGTCGGCGACGACGCGTGACTTCGCCACCTCGGTGTCCCGACCTCGTTCCACTCCGGCGTTGACCACGTGGCGACGGTCGTCGCCCAAGAAGTCCTCGGACACCATCTCTGCCATGGCGTCCCAATCCCGCTCGGCGAAGTACGCGGTGAAACGCTCGACCACTCGGCCCATCGCGGTTTCCCGACGCGGCAACGGTCGGCTCAGCCGATCGAAGCGAACCAGCGCGGTGTCGAGGTCTGCTTCGTCGAAAAGTTCGGCGCGGTCGATCAGATCGCCCTGGAGCATGACCAATTCGACGCCCCGCCACTCTGCGTCGGAGCCCACCTGCGAGGCGCCCCGTCCTGTCCAGGTGAATACGGCGCCGAGGTCGTTCACTCGATGTAGAGCCTCGATGTAGACGTGGACGGTTTGGTCGAGATCCCACCCGGCGCGGATGTAGTCGATACCCTCCCCCGGCGCGAACGCCGCTACCCGGCGGTGGTCGACGCTGATCGGATTCGGAGTCGTCGCCGGTACTTCGCGCCGATTGTGCGCGACGAACATATCCGTGATCACTGACCACATGTCGGCGTACGGTGCCGCTTCCCCGGCGATGTATCGGGCGTCGAGTTCGGCGAACGCAGCGTCGACGTCGTCGCTGTCGAATTCAACCTTGCCGACGATCGATCCGTCGGAGTCGACCTCGGTGATCTCCAAGGCTTCAACGCAGAATGCCGCGGGCCCCGCGCTCCGTTGGTCAAATCGCACATGGCTCAGGCAGAGGCTGTCGCCGCGAAGAGCAAGAGTCCGCTTCGTGATGGCCGTGCCGAGGCCCGCGATGGCGCGGATATTCTCGACCATTGGTCGGCGACCGTTGGTCTCGCGACGAAGACCTCGGCGCCTGTCATCGAGTCGGGAGTTCTCGGTGAACAGCGAACCGACTTCGATTAAGCGTTTCTCGGCATAAAGCTTGAGCAAGTGGTCATCGGCCCTGGTCGCCGTGTTTTCCAACGGTGCGTGCCGATCTAGGCTCCCGAGCCGCGCACACGTGGCATCGAGTTCGGCGACCGCGGCGTCCATGTCATCGGCGTCGAACCAGACCTGCAGTGCGATTCGACCGTTCTCGTCGAGGCCGTATAGCTGGAGCAGCTCGTCTCGCGGCGCGCCCGGAGTGTCGTCCGCCGTGCCGATTTCCAATCGGGTGAGTGCTAGGCGGTCCCCGCGCACGTCGACGACGACGTGGCTGTGCCGCACCGCGCCGGTCGCCGGATAAGACTTTGCGCGGCGTAACCATTCGTCGGACGGCAGCTCTTCGCGAGTGATGCCGACGATTTTTCGCCGACTCTCCATGGTCACCCGGGGCGCTACCTGACCTTCGAGCTCATCCCAAGCCTCGCGATCGAAAGCGGCATCTAGCCGACGGAGTGCCCGCACGCAGGCGTTGTCGAGCACGACGGCCGGTTCTTGTGATGGTGCGTCTGCGGTCGGCAGGCCACCTGAGCCGAGAAGCCCACGCGTCTTGTCCGCCAGTGCCACAGCGCCTTTGCGTTCGTAGAGCTCCAATGCGCGTTCGCAGGCCACCCGCGCCGCCGTCGAATCACCGGCCTCGCTCAATACCGTGGCCAACGCAAGGCAGGCATCACCGTGTTCGACCAATGCATCGGTACGCTCGGCCATCGCCACAGCTTCCTGCGCTACCCTGCGAGCTTCATCGTGCGCGCCACTGCGCGCCAGCAGCTGTGCGCGTACCGTCCGCCAGGCGATCGAGGCCTTCAGCGCGTGGCCCGCCAGACGCTCGCTTTCCGTACATAACTCGTCTGCCTCGCTCGTTCTGCCGAGTGCCAGGCAGGCCCTCGCCAACAGCGCCGCGGTCTCGGCGGTGTCGGCGTCGAGGCGCATTCGCCGGAAGCCATCGTAGGCTCGCCGCAGATGCGGCTCGGCGGCCGCGGGATCGTCGGCGACCAACTCGACGATGCCGGCGAACTGGGCGACCTCGAGCAGGGCATGCCTCATACCGAGTTCGGCCAGCGTGCGTCGCGCCGAGTCGATGAGTTGGCGGCCTGCCGTCGCGCGACCGCGAAACGCGTCCAGCACGCCCTGGCACCTGGTCGAGGTGGCCTCCACCACCGGCGAACCCGTCGTGATGCGTAGCAGTCGAACCACATCCAGACACCGGCCGCCCGCACGCGGCACCGGGTTAGGCCCCCACAGCGCCGCCAGCGGGGCGCCCGCCAGCACGGCGTTCACCCGGCGGTGTTCACGCGCTCGTCGGGCCGCGGTCAACGCCTGGTCCAACGCGGTTTCACAATCGGCGATGCGCCCGAGACGGGCCAGACATCCGGCGCGTACGGTGTGGGCGTTGGCCTCGCCCGCGGCGTCCTTCAAGCCGGCCAGGGTCTGGGCGGCCGCGGCCACCGCGGACTCGATCTCGTCCAACCGCTCCGGATCGGTGAGCATCGAGAGCTGACCGTCAAAACACGTCCCCCAGGCCGCCAGGCGCGCGGAATCGCCCGCCGCATCCTGTAATTGCGAGACCGCGCCCTTCGCCGACACCACATCACCCGCCGCCAGCAGCGCTTCACATCGCGCCAGCAGCAGTTCGGCTTGCTGGTGGTCACGGTCGGGCAGTTCGTCGTCGAGCTCGTCGAGCGCGTGCAGCGCCATGTCGTAGAGGTCCGCCGCGCCTTCGTAGGCCAGCCGGGCCATTGCCTGGTCAGCCGCCCGCCGACAGTATTCGACGGCTTTGGCCGCGTTGCCGGCCCAGGCGCATTCGAAATAGTGGTGGGCCAGGTCGGCGAGCAGTTCGTCGTCGGCGCCCGGCTCGGTCTCCAGCGTCGCGGCGATCCGCTGATGCAGGCGCATGCGCCGTACGGAGGGCAGCTCGGCGAGCAGCGATTGCCGGACCAGGGCGTGGTTGAACCGGTAGCGTCCGCCGGGTTCTTCGATGACGATCCCCGCCTTGCACGCGTCGTCGAGGGCGTCGACGAGGTCGTCGCCAACCACACTCTCGACCAGGGTGAGTGCGAAACGACTTCCGACGACCGCCGCGGCGGCAAGTGCCTTGTTGGTCTCTGCCGGTAGCCGGGAAAGCCTGCGGCTCACCGCTTCTCGAACCCCCTGCGGCAGCGTGCTCGGATCCCAATGACCACCGCTCTCATCCACGTGGCGCAGCGCCTCGATCAGGAAGAACGGATTGCCGCCCGTGACCGACGAGAGGGCTCGAGCCAACTCGTCGTCGTCGTAGCCCGCCGCGGCGACGTAGGCGGTGACGTCCTCGTCGTCGAGGCCACCGAGCGCGAGCCGATCAGCCGAGCCGTCACGATGAAGATCGGCCAGCATCGCGGCAAGCGGATGAGAGCGGTCGAGATCGGTGCTGCGGTAAGTGCCCACCACCTGGACGCGGGCCTGTTCGCCGAACCGCAGAAGATGGCGCAACAGCAGCAGCGTCGGCTTGGCCGCCCAGTGCAGATCGTCGAGCACCAGGACCACGGGCGCGGAAGTGGCCGCGATCGACAACAGCGCGACCACGGCGTCGAAGAGTGCGTAGCGTTCGGTGTCCGGGTCGGCGTGGTGGGGCGCGGCCAGGTCGGGCAGCGCGTCGGCCAGCAGCGGGACCATCGGGAGCAGTGCCTCGATGCCGCGCAGACCGCGCAACCGGTCCGCACCCAGGCTGGACACCAGCGACCGAAGTGCCTCGGCGAACGGCTGATACGGCGCCCCCAGGTCTTCGTCGCAGCGGCCGTAGAGGACGACGGCGCCGGCGTCGAACGCCCGGCGGGACCATTCACCGGCCAGCCGTGTCTTGCCCACGCCCGGCTCGCCGGCGATCAGCACCGCGCGCGTGCCTGCGGCGAGCGTCGACTGCCATACGGCCAGCAGCCGCTCCAGTTCGTCGTCGCGCCCGACGAACGGGCCCGATCCCGCCAGCACCGCGGGCAGCGGCGGGCGGGCCAGGGGTTCGTCGGTGGTGGGCGCGCGGGTTTGAGAAATTTCCTGCAACCGAAGTTCGAAGACATGCTCCGGACGCGCCAGGTTGCGCAGCTGACGCGTGCCCAGATCGGCCAGCACGACGTCCTCGGGAAGCGAATCGATGACCAGTTCGGCTGTCGCGCCGGAGCACAGGATCTGGCCACCGACGGCCAGCGACCGCAATCGTGCGGCGCGGTTGACGGCGCGACCGAAGTAGTCGCCGTCGCGGAGTTCCACCTCACCGGTATGCAGGGCGACACGCACACACATGGGCGTCGTGAGCGTCCACGGCTCGTGCCGGATCGCCTCCTGCAGCTCGATCGCGGCGAGCGCGGCCGACGAGGGCCGGTCGAAGACCGAGAACGTCGCATCCCCCTCGCCGCGAGTCTTGATCAGCCGTCCGCCCCGCGACGTCACGACCTGCTCGACGATCTCGTCGTGCCGCGCCAACGCCACCGCCATCGCCGCGGCGTCCGCTTCCCAGGCCGCGGTCGAGCCTTCGATGTCGGTGAGCAGGAAGGTCACCGCTCGCGTCATCACCGAAAGCTGCGGTGACACCGGCACTTCCAACGCGTCGTCCTGGGCGACGATCGCGGCCTCGAGCCGGCGCAGCTCCGGACCCGGATCGACGCCGAGTTCGTCGGCGAGCAGCGACCGGGCCCGCTGATAGGCCCCCAGGGCCTCACCCTGTCGGCCGGCCCGGTACAGGGCGAGCATCAACTGACCCCAACGTCTTTCGCGCAGCGGCGCGTCGGCGACGGCCGCCTCCAGTTCTCCGATGATCTCCGCGGCCCGACCCGACGCGAGCAGCGCGTCGGCCCGGTCCTCCACCAACGCGGCGTGGCCCTCGAGCCAGCGGGTCCGCTCGGACACACCGCGTGGCTCGTCGGGCAGTTCGGGAACGCCGCGCCACAGCGCCAGCGCCTCGTCGAACCGAGCCACCGCCTGGCTGGTGTCACCGGCTGCGACCGCTTCGCGTCCCGCCTTGATGGCCGCCTTGTACCGGCTGGCGTCGATCTCCGTCGTGGCCAGCGTCCACCCGGTCCCCTCCGTCACCACGAAACCGTCCCCGAGGGCGCGCCGCAACGCCGAGATGTGGGTCTGCAGAGCCTTCGCGGCGGTACGCGGCCGGCCGTCGCCCCAGAGCAACTCGAGAAGAAGATCCGCCGACACGATCGACCCGCCGTGCAGGCCGAGCATCGTGAGAATCGCCCGGGGTTTGGCACCGGGGATGGCGACCGGCAGGCCGTACTGCCGGACGTGCAGAGGCCCCAGAACCCCCAGCTCCACCTGAGAAAGCGTAATCACGCAACCAGCGTCAAATCGTGGATTCAACACACAGTCAAGGTCGAGTAAAGCCTGGTCATTGCGTTGTCAAAGGCGCCTTGGCGGCGGGGCGGTGTGGCAGGCTCGGGCCGTGGACACCCCGCAACCGGATCTCGACGCCCCCCACCTGGCCGACGTGGTGCCCTCGGTGCTGTCGGCGATGGGCGTCGCGCACTTCGACGGCCGTATCGCGCTTCCCGCAGAGGTCTCGGGCGCCTGTGTGCTGTTGATCGACGGTCTGGGCGCCGAACTGTTGGACACCTACGCCGCGGATGCCCCCGCGCTGGCGGACCTGCGTGGCCAGACGCTACAAGTCGGCTTTCCTTCTGCTACGGTCGCCGGACTGGCCGCGGTGGGAACCGGCTGCCGCTCCGGAGAACACGGTCTGGTCGGCTACTCGTTCCGGTTGCCCGACGTCGGCGTGATCAACCCGCTGCGGTGGCGCTATCACCCCTGGGGCGAGGACCTTCGGGACGCGCTTCCGCCCGAGCAGGTCCAGCCGATGCCCACCACGTTCGAACGAGCTTCCGCGGCCGGCGTGCAGGTCAGCGTCGTGTCCGGCGCGGAGTTCACCAATTCGGGGCTCACCCGCGCGGTGCTTCGCGGCGGTCGCTACGTCGGCGTGCACGCGCTCGGCGATCTGGCCGCAAGAGTTCACGAGGTCGTCGTCGACGGCGGGTTCTGCTACGGCTACCACAGCGAACTCGACCTGCTCGGCCACCTGTACGGGCCGGGATCGCCGGCGTGGCGGATGCAGTTACGCCAGGTAGACCGGCTGGTGGAGTCCGTGGTCGAGGGACTGCCGCCGGGCGGACTTCTCGCGGTAGTGGCCGACCACGGGATGGTGTCGGTGGCGGCCGACGCCACCGTGGACCTCGATGCCCGGCCGGCACTGCTCGACGGCGTCGAGGACATCGGCGGTGAGCCGCGAGCGCGCCACGTCTATGTCGTGCCGGGCGCCATCGAAGACGTGCTGGCCGGCTGGCGCGACGCGCTCGCCGGGCTGGCCTGGGTGGTGTCGCGCGACGAGGCGATCGCCAACGGCTGGTTCGGCGCCACCGTCGACGACGAGGTTCGGCGGCGCATCGGCGACGTCGTCGTGGCCGCATACGGCCCGGCCGCGGTGGTGCGACGCAGGGTAGAACCGCTCGAATCTTCGCTCATCGGCCACCACGGCTCACTGACCGATGCCGAGCAGCGCGTTCCGTTGCTTCTCGCTCACGGCTGACGGTCGACCCGTCGCATTCGGTATCTCCGGCGAAATCCCTTAATTTCCAGTAGCTTTCATTGCCAGCGTATTGGCGAGTTGTTTCATTGACGACCGAATACCGGCTCTTCTAAGTGGACTCGTTATGGGTGCCTATCCATAACATTTCGATACCGCTGAAATCTCTGAAAGCACAAGTAGATCCGGTGAACTAAGGCATAGACCATTTCATCTGTGAAGCGCATCACACCTATTTGCGTGAATGTAGTCACACATTTTGGTCCGTTACAAATCGCTCTGTTAACGTCCGGCCGCATGTTTGCTATCGCGACGCTGCTGACGCTCGTGAACTCGGTGTCGGGCACGCCGTACGTCACCGGTGGGGACTCCCCCGCCGGTACGGACTGCTCCGGCCTGGTCTCATGGGTCACCAACGCGGCGACCGGACGTCCCGTATACGGGGACCGGTTCCACACCGGAAACATCGAACAGGCCCTTCTCGCGCGCGGCTTCCAGTACGGCACGCAGCCCGGCGCACTGGTGGTCGGCTGGAACAGCGGCCACACCGCGGTCACCCTGCCCGACGGCACCCCGGTGTCCTCGGGGGAGGGCGGTGGCGTGAAGGTCGGCGGCGGCGGTGCCTACCAGAAGCAGTTCACCAAGCACATGTTCCTTCCGCTGCCGCCCGAACAGCCGATGCCGCCGATGGGTCCCGGCGTTCCGGTCACGCTGGCCGCGGGCGAGGCACCTCCGCCGCCACCCCCGTTCATGGCGCCTCCGCCCCCGCCGCCGGTCGACCCGTTCGCACCGCCCCCGCCGCCGGTCGACCCGTTCGCACCGCCCCCGCCGCCGGCTCCGCCCGCACCCGGGGCGCCCCCGGCACCCGTGCCTCCGCCCGCTTGATCTTGAACGGCAGATAGCGTCTGCGGCGTGATTGTGCTGCTGCCGCCGTCGGAGACCAAGCGCGCGGGCGGTGCGGGCCCACCGCTGCATTTGGAGACGTTGAGCTCGCCGGGCCTGACGCCGATGCGCACCGCGCTGCTCGACGAGCTCGTCGCGCTCGCCGGCGACCGTCCGGCGTCTCGGCGTGCATTGGGCCTGTCCGAAGCACAGGACGCCGAGATCGAGCGCAACGCGGCGCTTCGCAGCGCGCCGACACTGCCCGCGATCGCCCGCTACACCGGCGTGCTCTACGACGCGCTCGACGTCGGGTCGCTCACCGGTGCGGCGGCCGGCCGCGCGCGAGCCCGCCTGACGATCGGCTCGGCCCTGTTCGGGCTGTTGCGCGCCGACGATCCGATTCCGGCCTATCGGCTGTCGGCGACGTCGAAGTTGCCGGGGCGCCCGGCGCTCGCGACTCGGTGGCGACCGGTGCTGGAACCCGTGCTCGACGAGATCGCCGGGCGCGACCTGGTCGTCGACCTGCGGTCGGGGTCCTACGCCGCGCTGGGGCGGATGCCGCACGCCGTGCAGGTCGAGGTGGTCGCCGAACACCCTGACGGCAGGCGCACCGTCGTCAGCCACTTCAACAAGGCCCACAAGGGCCGCCTCGCCCGCCTTCTCGCCGCCACCCGAGCCGAGCCCGACGACGCGGCGGGAGTCGCCGCGGTCGCGCGGCGCGCGGGTATGCGAGTGGAGCGGCGGGACAGCCGGTTGACCGTGGTCGTCGAGGCCTAGACCGGGACGATGAAATCGGACGTGTAAAACTCGGCGGGGTTCTGCGAGAACGCATCCGGGCGACTGATGAACACCCACACTCCGGTCGCGCTCGGTTCGACGGCCCCCTGCACGGTGGTGCTCGCAGCGCCCACCCCGTCCGTGTTCAACGCCCCCGCCGTGACGCCGGGATCGCCTGCGTGACACGTCGCCGACGACGGCCTGGGCACCTGGATCAACCGGACGTCGTAGTGGGTGTTGGGGATCGCGGTGGCGATCTGGAGATCGGCCGTCACGGTGGATCCGTCGGTCCGCACGGTGCCGAGGGTCCTTGCGAATCCCGTCGGTCCGTTGAAGTCGGTCTCGCTGAAGTCACACCTTCTGAGCATCTGCGAGAACGCGATCGTGGTGCCGCCGTTGGATGCCCCCGCGGTGCCCGCGCCGTCTCCGATCACCGGCGCCAATGGCGCGGCGAGGCCCACGGCCGCCGCCAGGATCACAAACCGTCTCGTCTGTGCCATCGTCTTGTCCCTGTCACTCGGATCACCTCGCAGGTAGGAGTAAACCATCGATGCGCGGGGCGCCGCGCCGGTTCGCCCACTCCCCGAGATGCACGTTAGCGAGGGAAAGTGCGAGTCGCGGCCTCGCTAACGTACGTTTCGCGGTCGCCGACGGTGGGCCAAAGCGGCCCCTCGCCCGTAGGTGTTCACCTAACGTTGCAACCGTGGAGATTCACCCCGCCAAAGCCCCCGACCTGGTACCGGTCGAGGCACTGCGCTCAGGGGACCCAATCACCGACGTCAACGGTGGCGGTCAGCACTACATCGTCTTGGAATCCAAGAGCGTCGGCGCGGATTGTGTCGTGCTGGAACTGGAGTCCAAGGCCAACGATCAACTGCGGGTGATCGAGATGTCCTTTCCACCCGACTACATCATGGGCGTGACTCCCCGCCGCAATATTCTCTGACCCCCGACGCGGGCACCCACGGTCCGGCAGACGGCCGCGGGTCGGCCCGCGTCGACCACGTCCGAATCGACGTATCCGTCAACGCAACCGAAGGGACCGTCCATGCTGCGCGACATTCGCGAACTGACCGATTCGCCGGAGGAGTATGCCGCCGAGCTACGCCGGCGCTGGGGCGGGTTGTTGAGCTACCGCTACATCGGTCGCAGCTATGCGCAGATGGACCTCGGACCCGAGGACAACACCGTCACGGTTCGCCGCGACATGCGCAACACCAGCGGCGGGTTGCTGTTCGCGGTGCTGGGCATCTCGGCACCGGAAAGCGGTCACATGTCCGATCTGGAGGCGGTGCCCAACCCGGTCATCCACTCGTGTCAGATCCTCGACCCGGGCCACGGCGTCAACCGCTTCGAGGTGATCTCCCGGGAACTCAAGGTCGGACGGCAGATGGGCTACAGCCGCGCCAAGATCGTCGACGCCGACCGGCCCGACCGGGTGCTGGCCCTGATCGAGGGCCAGGGCGTGACCATCGGTACACCGCCGGACGGGCTGGAGCGGATGGAGGCCAATCCGCTCGAGGTCGTCGACTCCCCCGACCTACCGCCGCTGTGGCAGGTGTTCGGCGGATACCGCAGGCCCGACGGGTACTGGGGTCTGCCGGAACTCGCGGTGGAGGTCGCCTCCCCGGATGCGGCGCTGCACATCGGTCCGCAGTTCGTGATCCTGGAAACCGCCGCCGTCGACACCGCCGCCGAATCGGCGGGCACCGATCAGCTCCAGGGCGTGTCCTGTCACGTGATGTTCATGGCCCGCGGTAAGGCGGGCCCCTTCCGGGTGGAGACCGAACCGATGAAGGGTCCCGACGGCACCGTGGCGGTGCGTGTCCTCATGTACGACGAGGGCGTCGACAACCGCCTGACCACGGTGGCGTCCTACCTGTTCCGCCGGGCCTAGCGGAGGAAATCCGCGGGCGTCGTGAGACAATTCGGGCATGGCTGTCGCAATCGCCCGCCCGAAACTGGAAGGCAATATCGCCGTCGGCGAGAACCGTCAGATCGGGTTCGCCGAGTTCGGCGACCCGCGCGGACGTACCGTCTTCTGGCTGCACGGCACTCCCGGCGCACGCCGGCAGATCCCGATGGAGGCCAGGGTCTACGCCGAGAAAGAGGGTGTCCGCCTGATCGGCCTGGACCGGCCGGGCATCGGTTCGTCGACACCGCACCAGTACGACACCGTGTCGGCGTTCGCCGACGACCTGCGCACGATCGCCGACACGCTCGGCATCGACAAGATGACCGTGGTCGGCCTCTCCGGCGGCGGCCCCTACACCCTGGCCTGCGCGGCGGCGATGCCCGACCGCGTCGTGGGCGCCGGTGTCATCGGCGGGGTGGCCCCGACCCTGGGCGCCGACGCCATCACCGGTGGTCTGATGGGCAATGTCGGTACGCGGGTGGCGCCGCTGCTTCAGGTGGCCGGCACCCAGGTCGGCTTGGTGGCGACGGCGCTGATCCGGCTGATCCGCCCGGTGGCCTCCCCGGTCGCCGACCTCTACGGTCGGGTGTCTCCGGAGGCCGACCGCGCGCTGCTGGCCCGCCCCGAGATCAAGGCGATGTTCCTCGACGACATCCTCAACGGCAGCCGCAAGCAGATGGCGGCCCCGTTCTCCGATGTCGTGGTCTTCGCCCGCGACTGGGGTTTCCGGCTCGAGGACATCACGGTGCCCGTGCGGTGGTGGCACGGGGACGCCGACCATATCGTTCCGTATGGCCATGGCCGGCATGTGGTTTCGCGCCTGTCCGACGCCGAGCTGTATCCGATGCCAGGGGAAAGCCACCTGGCCGGGTTGGGGCGCGCCGAGGAGATCCTGCGCACCATGGTCAAGCTCTGGGACGAGTACGCCGATCGACCGGCGCGGTGATCAGCGCTTGAGCCAGCCGCGCACGGTCGACAGATCCCTGGTGTAGGCCATCAGGACGTCGTCGTGGTACAGCGCGCCCCCGCTGATCGCCTGGTTGCCCTGCCAGATCACGTGCACACGCACCGGACTGCGGGAGTAGTAGTCGGTGCGATCTGCGTCTCGGCGATGCCAACCCGCCTGCACGGCGAGCTCGGACAGTTCGTTTCGCTCGTCAGTGGCAGTCATTGGGGTACTCCTCCTGTGTCGACCGCGTACGTTAGCGGATCGACGTCGGGTGGCCGCGAGAGGATGTGTCGATGATCGATTTGGAAGTGGTCCAGGCCGACGTGACCAAGCTCGAGGTCGATGCCATCGCCAACGCCGCCAACACCCACCTGCGCCACGCCGGCGGCGTGGCCGCCGCCATCGCCCGGGCGGGCGGGCCCGAGGTGCAGCGGGAGTCGGCCGAGAAGGCACCGATCGGGCTGGGTGAGGCGGTCGAGACGACCGCGGGCGCCATGCCGGCGCGCTACGTCATCCATGCGGCGACGATGGAACTGGGCGGCCCGACGTCGGCGGAGACCATCGAGCGCGCGACACGGTCCACCCTGGCCCGCGCCGACGAACTCGGCTGCGCCTCGCTGGCTCTGGTGGCGTTCGGAACAGGGGTCGGCGGCTTTCCCGTCGACGATGCCGCGCGCCTGATGGTCGGTGCGGTGCGGGCACACTCGCCGCGGACCCTGCGGCGGGTGGTGTTCGCGGTGCACGGCGACCACGCCGAACAGGCCTTCCGCGCCGCGGTCGAGGCGTAAGCGCGCCGCCGCTAGCTGTCCATCAGTGCACGGCGCAGCAGATGCATCGCGACCGTCGTCGAGCGCTCGCGGACGTCGGACCGACTGCCGGGCAGGCGCATGGTGCGAATATCGCTTTGGCCGTTGGCAAGTCGCACACCGAAGCACACCGTGCCCACGGGTTTCTCGGCGGTCCCGCCGCCCGGTCCGGCGATACCGGTGATCGCGACCGCGGTGTCCGCGCCGAAGCGGGCCAGCGCCCCGCGGGCCATCGCGTCGGCCACCGGCTCAGAGACCGCCCCGTGGGTTTCGATCAGCGCCGGGTCCACCCCGAGCAGTTCGGCCTTGGCCTCGTTCGAATAGGTGACCGCTCCCCCGGCCACGTATGCCGACGATCCGGCGAGGTCGGTCAACCGCGCGGCGAGCAGCCCCGAGGTGCAGGATTCCGCGGTCGCGATCCATCGCCCGCTCAGCAATCGGGCCACCTGTTCGTCGACGGTGGCGCCGTCCTCGGAGAACAGTTCGCTTCCGTGCCGCTCCCGCAGCAGTGCGGTGAGGGCGGCATAGGAGTCCGCGGCGTCGGGTTCGTAGCGGGTGACCATCTCGATCTCACCGCGCCGCAGGCACGTGGTGATCTCGAGCCGGTCGAAACCGCCGACCCGATTTTCGGCCTCGCGCAAGGTGTCGGCCAGCCCGGACTCCGGCAACCCGAACATCCGTAGCGTGCGCTGCCGGTAGATGGTGCGCCCGGCGATGGCCTCCTGCACCGCAGGCGTTTCCAGCGCCGTCGACCACATCGGCTGCAGCTCGCGTGGCGGCCCGGGCAGCACGACCACCGTCGGAGACCCCGCCACCACGACTCCCGGTGCGGTGCCCACCGGCTGGAGGGGCTGCGCCCCCGCCGGAATGAGCGCCTGCTTGCGGTTGGACGCGCGGATCGCCTCGGCGTCCACATGGGGGAAGCGCGCCATCAGCCGTTGCACGATGTCGTTGATCGTGGCCTCGAGACCGCTGTCCAGAATCAGCTCCCGGCCGCAGAACTCGGCGACGGTCGCCACCGTCATGTCGTCGGCGGTCGGGCCGAGTCCGCCGCTGGTGATGATGAGGTCCACGCCCTCGGCGGCCAGGAACCGCAGTTGCGCGAGGATGTCTTGCGGTCGGTCCCCGCACATCGTGATGTGCGCCAACTCGACACCGAGTTCCAGAAGTCGGTCGGCCAGCCAGGGCCCGTTCTCATCCCGTACCCGGCCCGTGAGGACCTCGGTTCCCGTCACGACGATGCCGGCACGCGCGCTCACGCCGTAGAACACTACGCAAGCCCGGTTGCGGGCAACCCGGGGTCAGCCCTTGGGCAGTGCCTTGTGTGGCACGTCGGCCACCAGTCCGCCGTCCATCACGAACTCGGCGCCGGTGGCGAACGACGACTCCTCGCTGGCCAGGAAGACCACGAACGTGGCGACCTCGTCGGGCGTGCCCGCGCGGCCGAGCGGCGCCTGCACCATGTCGTCGGGCAGGTGCTTGGTCATCGGGGTGCGGATGAAGCCGGGGTGAATCGAGTTGACCCGAATCTTGGCGTGCGCCAACTCGAGCGCCGCCGATTTCGTCAGCCCGCGCACCGCCCACTTGGAGGCGACGTAGCTGTGCACCCACGCCGCCCCGCGCAGACCCTCGATCGAGGAGACGTTGATGATCGAACCGCCACCGGCGTCGGTCATCGGCTCGATGCAGGCCTTGATGCCCAGCATCGTGCCGGTGAGGTTGACGTCGAGGACGTTCTGCCACTTCTTGACGTCGAGGGACTTCAGCGGCCCGAGCGCCACGATGCCGGCGTTGTTGACCAGCACGTTGAGGGTGCCGAAATCCGTTGTCGCGGTCGCGACCGCCGCCTGCCACTGCTCGTAATCGGTGACGTCGAGATGGACGTAGCGGGCGGCGGCACCGATTTCCTCGGCGAGCGCCTTGCCTTCGTCATCGAGAATGTCGCCGATCACGACCTTGGCGCCCTCGGCCACCAACATCCGGGCGTGCGCGGCACCCATCCCCCGGGCCCCGCCACTGATGAGTGCAACTTTTCCGTCCACGCGTCCCATGACGCGACAGGCTACCCTGCGCGCGTGCTACAAGTAGAACCTGTTCCAGTCTTTTGAAGGGAATCCGAATGGCGATCCGCGTCGCGCTCATCGGCACCGGGAACTGCGGCAGCCTGGCTCTGAAGCAACTCATCGACGACGCCCGCTTCGAGCTGACCGACGTGTGGGTGCACTCGGACGACAAGGTGGGCAGGGACGCCGGCGAACTGGCGGGCCTCGAGGTGAGCACCGGCGTCGTCGCGACCGACGACCTCGACGCGGTCATCGCCGCCCGACCGGACTGCGTGGTCTACTGCGCGATGGGCGACACCCGCCTGCCCGAGGCCATGGCCGACATCCGGCGCATCCTGGCTGCGGGCATCGACGTGGTGGGCTCGGCGCCCGGCGTGCTGCAGTATCCGTGGCAGGTGATTCCCGACAAGTACATCGAACGTGTGGAAGACGCTGCGCGACAAGGGGATTCAACGGTCTTCATCACCGGCGTCGACCCCGGGTTCGCGACGGATCTGCTGCCGTTCGCGCTGGCAGGGACCTGTCAGAGCATCGAGCAGATCCGGACGATGGAGATCGCCGACTACGCCTCCTACGACGGGGCGACGGTGATGTTCGACGTCATGGGCTTCGGCAACCAGATCGGCGACCTGCCCATCCTGTTTCAACCCGGCGTGCTGAGCATCGCGTGGGGCACCGCGATCCGCCAATTGGCCGCGGGCCTGGGTGTCGAGGTCGACGAGATCAGAGACTCCGTCGAGCAGGAACCCGCACCCGAGGATTTCGACGTGGCCGTCGGCACCATCAAGAAGGGCACGGTCGCGGCGCTGCGGTTCCAGATCGAGGGCATGGTCAACGGAAAGCCGGTGATCGTCGTTGAGCACGTCACCCGGCTACGCGGCGATCTGCGGCCGGATTGGGCCCAGCCCGCCCAGCCGGGCGGCTCGTATCGCGTCGAGATCGTCGGAGAACCGTCCTATGCCATGGACATCTGCCCGAGCAGTCGCAACGGGGACCACAACTACGCGGCCATCCTCGCGGCCGCGGGCCGGATCGTGAACGCGATTCCCGACGTGGTGGCCGCCCCCGCGGGCATTCGCACCACGCTCGACATGCCGCTCGCGACCGGGAAGGGTCTTTACGTCGGCTAATAGGCTGGAGCACGTCATGAGCGTGCAGCAGGCGGTGCCGGACCCGATCGCCGAGATCGAGGCGAGCCCGACGGGTGCCCGCGTCGGCGCGTTCTTCGATCTGGACGGCACGTTGGTGGACGGGTTCACCGCGGCCGCACACGCCAGCGACCGCATCCGGCGCAGGCAGGCGCGCCTCGGCGAGGTGCTCGGGGTGATGGAGGCGTCGCTGCGCTACCGGCTCGGCCGGATGCGCTTCGAGCACCTGCTGACCAGGGCGGCGGGCTACCTGCGGGGCGAGTCGCTGGCCGACCTCGACGAACTCGGTGAGCGACTGTTCGTCGAACGGGTCGCCTCTCGGGTCTTCCCGTACATGCACGAGATCGTCCAGGCCCATCAACGCCGGGGCCACACCGTGGTGCTCAGCTCGTCGGCGCTGACCATCCACGCCGATCCGGTGGCCCGCTTCCTCGGGATCGACCACGTGCTGTGCAACCGCTTCGAGGTCGACGAGCGCGGCCGTCTCACCGGCCGAATCGCCAAACCGGTGGTGTGGGGACGCAACAAGGCCACCGTGGTTCAACGGTTCTGTGAGACCAATGACGTTGAGTTGCAACGTAGTTACTTCTACGCCGATGGCGACGAGGATGCCGCGTTGATGATGCTGGTCGGCCACCCCCGGCCGGTGAACCCGCGCTCGGGGCTGGCCGCGGCCGCCGCCACGAACGGTTGGCCGGTGCTCAAAGTCGTCGCGTCGGGGCGCCGACGCTCGGCGCTGCGCAGGTTCATCGGCTACGACTGAGCGCGGGCGCTACGCTAAACTAGAACACGTTTCAATTTGTGGCGGCCCACCAAGGAGCAGGCATGCGCACCCCGATCTGTAACGACCTCGGCATCGAGTATCCGATCTTCGCGTTCACCCACTGCCGCGATGTGGTGGTCGCCGTGAGCAAGGCCGGCGGCTTCGGCGTGCTCGGCGCCGTGGGCTACACCCCCGATCAGCTCGAGATCGAACTGAACTGGATCGACGAGAACATCGGCGATCACCCCTACGGCGTGGACATCGTCATCCCGAACAAGTACGAGGGCATGGACGCCGACATGTCCGCCGACGAACTGGCCAAGACGCTGCAGGACATGGTGCCCCAGGAGCACGTCGACTTCGCCCGCAAGATCCTCTCCGAGCACGGTGTGCCCGTCGAGGACAGCGGCGCCGACGCATTCCAGCTTCTGGGCTGGACCGAGGCGACCGCGACGCCGCAGGTCGAGGTGGCCCTGCAGCACCCCAAGTGCACGCTGATCGCCAACGCGCTGGGCACCCCGCCCGCCGAGATGATCAAGCACATTCACGACGCCGGCCGCAAGGTCGCGGCGCTGTGCGGATCGCCGTCGCAGGCCCGCAAGCACGCCGACGCCGGTGTGGACATCATCATCGCCCAGGGCGGCGAGGCCGGTGGCCACTGCGGCGAGATCGGCTCGATCGTGCTGTGGCCGCAGGTGGTCAAGGAGGTCGCGCCGGTCCCGGTGCTCGCCGCGGGCGGTATCGGCAGCGGTGAGCAGATCGCCGCCGCGCTCGCTTTGGGCACACAGGGCGCGTGGACCGGTTCGCAGTGGGTGATGGTCGAGGAGTCGGAGAACACCCCCGTCCAGCACGCCGCCTATGCGAAGGCGACCAGCAAGGACACCGTGCGCAGCCGGTCGTTCACCGGTAAGCCGGCCCGGATGCTGCGCAACGAGTGGACGGAGGCCTGGGAGAAGCCGGAGAACCCCAAACCTCTCGGAATGCCGCTGCAGTACATGGTTTCCGGCATGGCCGTGGCCGCCACCCACAAGTACCCCAACGAGACCGTCGACGTGGCGTTCAACCCGATCGGTCAGGTCGTCGGACAGTTCACCAAGGTCGAAAAGACCGCGACGGTCATCGAACGCTGGGTCCGCGAGTATCTGGAGGCCACCGGCAGGCTCGAGGAGATCAACGAGGCCGCGTCCGCCTGATTGGCGTGTCGGCCGCGGGCATACAGTTTTGTATGTTTCGTTCCGGAGCCGTCGACACCGCTGAGCACACCGCGCAACCCTGGCGAATACACCAGATTGCCGACGACTTTCAGGTCCTCGACGTGTGGGCGCTACCGACCCCGGGCGGGCCCGAGGACTTCCCCCGGCTCGTCGATCTGCTGAGCACGTTCGAACCCCGGCAGGTGCCGGTGTTGGTGCGCGCGTTGCTCGGCGCCCGGACACTGCTCGGCAAGGTCTTCAGACTCGACCAGGCCGATACCGGTCTCGGGGCACGCGTTCCGACCCTGCGTGACCGGCTGCCGGCCGACCTGCGCGACGCCTCGACCTCCCCCGGCGCGCACACCACGACATTCGTCCCGTTGTACCGAACCGACGACGAAGCCGCGCTCGAGATTGCGAATCGCACCATGCACGGCGTGGTCCATCTCGGTTGGGTTGCCGAGGCAGACGAGGTGTTTCGCGGGCAGTTGGCCATTCTGGTGCGCCCCAACGGGACGCTCGGAATCGCCTATCTCAAGGCGATCGCGCCGTTCCGCCATCTCATCGTGTATCCGATGATGATGCGCGCCATCGCAAAGGCCTGGCGCGAGTAATCACGTTTGTGTGCGTTCAGGAGCGCTCAGTGCAACAGAACGCACACAAATCGCAATCAGGGCAACCAGGGCATCAAGGGAGCGGGCGCCGGAGGTGGCGGTGGCGGTGGCGGTGCGGGCAGCGGACCCGACTGGGTGGCCACCGGCGCAGGCGCCGGAGGCGGCGCTGCGGGAGCTGCCGGCTGAGGCGGGGTCGGGTTGGGGGCCAGTCCGGGTGGCGGTGTGGCGTTGGCGTTCAGCGGCCGCTGGGTCAGCAGCAGCAGGGCGTCCTTACCGCTGACCTCCTGGGTCTGCACCGCGTACCACAGCTCTCGCAGATACGTCAGACCGTTGCCCTCCCGCTGTGCCGGGGTCATGGAGGTGTCGGGCGGAAGGTTGTCCGGGCTCGGCAGGTGCGGAACGCCCTCGCCAGGTGCTGCGGGCGGTGCGAGCAGCGGTTCGGCGGGGGGCGGAGGCGGCGGCGCGGGGGCGACCGGATCGGCAAGTGCCGACGGGGCGCCCAATATCGCGGCGGCCAGGCCGCCGATACCTGCAATGGCCACCGAAGCCACCGTTGCCTTGAGATCGAACCTCACCCGTGCCCCCTTTCCGGCGCCAACGCTGCTACAGACTGCTTCTGTCCGGACGTCGAAATTGTTACACCTGTGCCCGTTGTGACCAAGAGGTCAATTAGTTGACGCGGGTGAACACGTTCCACTTCCGAGTTTCTCCCAAGCCGCTGCCTAGTCCTGGACTGTGGTGTAGCAATGCAACAAGAGCACTAGACGACGTCATCGGAGGAACGCATCGATGCCTGCCCCGAACCTTCCACCCGGTTTCGATTTCACGGACCCCGACATCTACGCCGAACGTCTGCCCGTCGAGGAGCTTGCGGAGATGCGCCGGGTCGCGCCGATCTGGTGGAACGAACAGCCCCTCGGCGCCGGCGGCTTCGACGACGGCGGTTTCTGGGTGGTGACCAAGCACAAGGACGTCAAGGAGGTGTCGCTGCGCAGCGACGTCTTCTCCAGCCTGGCCAAGACCGCCCTGCCCCGGTACCGCGACGGCACCGTCGGTGAGCAGATCGAACGCGGTAAGTACGTGCTGCTCAACATGGACGCCCCGCACCACACCCACCTGCGCAAGATCATCTCGCGCGCCTTCACCCCGCGGGCCGTGGAGAGGTTGCGCGAAGAATTGGGCCAACGTGCCCACGCCATCGCCGAGGCCGCCGCTGCCGAAGGCCGCGGGGACTTCGTCGAGCAGGTGTCCTGCGAACTGCCGCTGCAGGCCATCGCCGGCCTGATGGGTGTGCCGCAGGAAGAGCGGATGAAGCTGTTCCACTGGTCCAATCAGCTGGTCGGTGATCAAGATCCGGAGTTCGCCGACAACGATGCGATCACCGCGTCCACCGAACTCATCATGTACGGGATGAAGCTGGCCGCCGAGCGTGCCGACACCCCGGGTGAGGACCTGGTCACCAAGCTCGTGCAGGCCGACGTCGAGGGCCACAAGCTCTCCGACGATGAACTGGGATTCTTCGTGATCCTGCTGGCCGTCGCGGGCAACGAGACCACCCGAAACTCGATCACCCAGGGCATGATGGCGTTCACCGATTTTCCCGACCAGTGGGAGCTGTTCAAACGGGAGCGGCCGGCGACTGCCGCCGACGAGATCGTCCGGTGGGCGACGCCGGTGACGTCATTCCAGCGCACCGCTCTGGAGGACACCGAACTGTCCGGGGTGCAGATCAAGAAGGGCCAACGGGTGGTGATCTTCTACCGCTCCGCCAACTTCGACGAGGACGTGTTCGACGACCCGTTCACGTTCGACATCCTGCGAGATCCCAACCCGCACGTGGGTTTCGGCGGAACCGGTGCGCACTATTGCATCGGCGCAAACCTGGCCAGGATGACGATCGACCTGATGTTCAACGCGATTGCCGACCACATCCCCGACCTCGCGCCGCTGTCCAAGCCCGAACGCCTGCGGTCGGGCTGGCTCAACGGCATCAAGCACTGGCAGGTCGACTACACGGGCAGTGCCGCACGCGCTACCTGACCGGATAGTCGACCAGCGACCGCCAATACTGTTCGGGGATCTCGGTGTTCGAACGCATGGCCATCGCGAGGCCGGTCGCCATCGCGATGCCCAGCACGGCCAGCCACACGCCGAACACGCCGATGATCACCCACAGGATCGCGGTCACCGCCGGCCACGGCGAGGCCACCGCGAGCACCGGTGCGAAGAAGAAACCGGCGCCGATGTACCAGGACGATCCGGCGCGGTCGGAGATCAACACGAAATGCAGCCATCGTGGGATCGGCCGCTCGGATGGGGCGACTGAGAATCCGGTGGCCATGGCGGCTCCTCTGCTCGGTGGACACCCACAACGGTGCCGCGCCGAAGTAAGGTGTGCAATTACCCCGCACGTAGTGGTCTGACGCCCGTAGGTGCGCGACACTGAGGCCGTGACCACCATCGACGCCCGGGCGCCTGCGTTCGGCGCGCTGATGCGCGAATGGCGTCAGCGCCGCCGCCTGAGCCAACTCGACCTCGCGATCGAGGCCGACGTATCGGCCAGGCACGTGAGTTTCATCGAGACCGGTCGATCCTCGCCGAGTCGCTCGATGGTCTTGCGCCTGGCCGAAGTGCTCGACGTGCCACTGCGGGAACGCAACCGGATGCTGTTGGCCGCCGGGCTGGCTCCGGTGTACGGCGAGCGGTCACTGGACGATCCGGATATGGGACCGGTGCGCGCCGGTATCGAGCGGGTCCTCAACGCCTACAACCCATTTCCTTGTGTCGTGGTGAACCGGTCATGGGGAATCGTGATGGCCAACGCCGGATCGGGCGTGCTGCTCGACGGTGTCGCGCCCAGCCTTCTCGAACGGCCCAACGCGCTGCGCATTGCGCTACATCCCGACGGTCTCGCGCCGCGGATCCGCAACCTCGCGCAGTGGCGTCACCATCTGATCGGCCGGCTGCGTCGGGAGGCGGTGGTCAGCGGTTCGGCCGAATTGTCGACGTTGCTCACCGAGATCGAGTCCTATCCAGGCGGTTTCGAGGACACCCACGACTTCGGCGGCGTGGCTGTCCCCCTGGAGCTCTACACGCCGCAGGGCCGGCTGTTGACGTTCCTGTCCATGGTGACGACGTTCGGCACGGCGCTGGACCTCACCGCGGCCGAACTTTCCATCGAGGCGTTTCTGCCCGCCGACGAGCAGACGAGCGCCGCGCTGCGGTGAAATGCCCATGCGCCGACGTCCGGCCCAATAGAGTCTGGCGGCATGGACAACCGACTGCTCGCATCGGCCGCCATGGTCTTCGTCGCCTGCGCCGCGGCATGCTCCTCGCCTGCGCCCGCGCTCGGCGGCACGACCGCGAAAGTGACCCTCAACGGTGAGAGCACCGGCGGGCCGCACCCGGTCAGCTGTCGGCAGAGCGGCTGGGCGTGGAACATCGACTCCCTCGACGAGGACAACGGCTTCAGAGTCGCGTTGGACACCGGCGACGAGGTCACGGTCCAGTCCGTCGAATTCCGCGACTTCAACGGCTTCACCGGCACCTTCTGGAACGGCAGGATCGGCGAGGCCGAGGTCGACGGAGTCGGCGGCAACTACACCATCACCGGCTCGGCCGACGGCGCGTTCACCGACAACCCGAGCGACGCGGTCACCGCCACCTTCCGCATCGAAGCGAGTTGTTGAGCGACCGTGGGTCATCCGTTCCGCGGCGCGGTCGAAGCCGCAGATCTCGACGCCGTCCTCGCGATGTGCCGCCAGGACGTGGTCTTTCGTAGCCCTGTGGTCTTCACGCCATACGAGGGCCGGGACGCGCTCCGGCCGATCCTTGCCGCGGTGATGGAGGTGTTCGAGGACTTTCGCTATGTGCGCGAGCTCGACGGCGAACACGACCACGCGCTGGTCTTCCAGGCCAGGGTCGGCGACAAAGAGCTGGAGGGCTGCGATTTCCTCCACCTCGACGAGGACGGCCTGATCAGCGAACTGACCGTGATGGTGCGCCCGATGTCGGCGCTGATGGCCGTGGCGGAGGCGATGAGGGCGAGGCTGACGGCAGGCTGATGGCTTGCACTGGTCTGACCACTTGACCTCTGATCATCTGCCTGGCAGTCTCGGGGTATGGCTCTGCAACCGGTCAACCGGCGCTCCGTACCGGAGGACGTGTTCGAACAAATCGTCGCCGAGGTACTCAGCGGCGAGATGCAGCCCGGCGAGTCCCTCCCGAGCGAGCGCAGGCTCGCCGAAGTGCTGGGGGTGTCCCGACCCGCGGTCAGGGAGGCGCTGAAGCGGTTGACCGCGGCCGGGCTGGTGGAGGTGCGGCAGGGCGACGCGACGACAGTTCGCGACTTCCGCCGGCACGCCGGTCTGGACCTGCTACCCCGACTGCTCCTCCGCGCCGGCGAACTCGACCTCTCGGTCGTGCGCAGCATTCTGGAGACCCGCCTGCACAACGGTCCCAAGGTCGCCGAGTTGGCTGCGGGCCGGGGCGGACCCGAGCTGGCCGACCGGATGGACGAGATCTGGCGGGCCCTGGCGAACGCAGACGACCCCGTCGAGCAGCAGCGGTTGGCGCTGACGTTTTGGGATCACGTCGTCGACGGCGCGGATTCGATCGCGTTCCGGCTCATGTACAACACGCTTCGCGCAACCTACGAACCGGCGCTGCCGGCATTGGCCGCGGTGATGGCCGACGAGGTGGGTCGCCCGCAGGCCTACCGAGACCTGGCCGAAGCGATCCGTGCCGGCGAACCACAACGCGCCGCGCGGGCCGCACACGACTTACTGGAACCCGCGACCAGGGCGCTGTTGACCGCGCTCGACGACCTGGAGGATCACTGATGACCACCCGCACCCCCGCACGCAGGGGCTTCACTCTGGCCGACGCCGGGCGCCAATTCTGGACGCACCCCTCCCCCTGGCTGATTTCAGCGGTGTTGGTCGCCGCGGCGGCGGCGCGTGCGGTGGTCGGCGACTGGAAGCCCACCGACGCGATCGTCGCGGTGGTGATGCTCGCGATCTTCCCGTTCTTCGAATGGGTCATTCACGTGTTCCTGTTGCACTGGCGGCCAAGACGGGTGGGCCGACTGACGATTGACCCGCTGCTGGCCAGCGAACATCGCGCCCATCACCGCGACCCCCGCAGCATCGGTTTGATCTTCATTCCCTGGAAGTCGTTGGTGTCGTGGGTGCTGCCGTTGACCGTCGGCGTCGGTCTGCTGGCGTTTCCGCGCTTGGGTATGGGGCTGACGTATCTGGTGACCATCGCGACGTTCGCCTTGGTCTACGAGTGGACGCACTACCTGATCCACACCGATTACAAGCCGAAAAGCCGTGTCTACCGCGCGATCTGGCGAAACCACCGCAACCACCACTACAAGAACGAGCACTACTGGTTCACGGTGACCAGTGCCAACACCGCCGACCGGGTGCTGGGTACCAACCCGGACCCGGCGACGGTCGAGAACTCCCCGACCGCGAAGAACCTACACGCCGAAGCGCTGTAGCGCCGTCAACTCTGGACGATCACCGGATCGCCCACGCCGACCGTGTCGAAGTACCACGCGGCGTTGGACGGGCTGAGGTTGATGCAGCCGTGGCTGACGTTGGCGTACCCCTGTGACCCCGTCGACCAGGGTGCGGAGTGCACGTACACCCCGCCGTTGGTGATCCGCACCGCGTAGTCCACGGTCAGCTTGTAGCCCTCCGGATCATCGAGCGGAATGCCGATGGTTCGCGAATCCATCACCACCGAACGCTCCTTGCGAAGCACGCTGAAAGTTCCTTGGGGCGTGGGGAACTTGGCCTTGCCCATCGAAGCCGGCATCTCACGGACCACTTCTCCGTCGATGCTGACGGTGAACGTGTAGGCGGAGATGTCGGCGACACCGACCACCGCGGCGCCTGTCTGGAACGACGCCTTCACGCCACCCACAGACACCGAGATGTCCGAATGCGCAGGCCACAAGCCGTCCGGGGTCCACTGCACCTGACGGTCGCTGAGCCAACTGAAGGTTCCCGCAGGGGCCGACGGGATCGCAGGCGACGTGAACGTGACGCTCTGCTCGACGGCGGTGCGGTCGGTGACCGGGCCGGCGAAGGTGACCGTCACCGGGTGCGCGACGCCCACCGTCTGCCCCGCGGGCTCGATGGAGACCACCTCGGCAGCGCGGGTGATCGCCGCTGAACCGGTGGCCGCCGAACCTGACACCGCCAGCGCCGCAAACAGCATCACGGCCAGCGCATATCGAAACATCAGCACCTTTTCATCCTAGTTCGTAGGCGTCAATTACCCGGGTAGCCGCGCTTGTACACGCGCGCGTCCATCGAGTGATCGCCGGAGCCACGCGGATCGTTTCAGCGGTGCGGTCGGCGACCAGCGCCGACATGGGTCACGGCTGCGGCGGCAGCGGCACGTCCGGCGGGGGCGGCGCGGCCTCCGCCGGGGGCGGTGGCGGCGGCGGAGGCGGCACGTCGTCGTGGCCGATGCTCGACAGTCGGTCCTTGATCCGGCGCAGGATGCCGGGCCGCTGCTCGGGCAACGGGGTCGGCTCGGCGGGCACCAGCCCCGGAGCCCGGGACTCGGGCGGCAGCGCGTCAAAGCCGGCCGGCGGCGGTACCGGCGCCGGGGCGGCGGGCGCGATCTGCGCCGGCGTCTCTGCTGGCGGCGCTTCGGGGGCCGCGTCCACCACCGTGGCGGGCAGCTCGGCGGGCACGTCGAGCGGAGGCGGGGCGATCTCCACCGGCGCGGCGGGCGGAGCAGCGAGTTCCGGCGCCTCGGCGACCGGCGCGGGTATCGCTGCGGGCGCGGGCCCGGCCGCGGGCGTCTCGGGCGACGACCTGGCCGCCGGACTCGGTTCGACAGGTTCGGCGTTCCTGGCCGGATTCAATTCCAGGCCCAGCGCGATGGAGACCGACACGACGAACGTCACCACCCCTGCCGTCAGCATCGCCACCGGGCCGGTGTGCGAGGTCAGCCTGCGTTGGGTGCCCGACGCAGGCGCCGCGACCACCTCGTGGAACGGCGTCGCACCGGCGTGGTGGGCCGAGGCCAGCGCTGCGCCGCGGGCCAGGGCCAGTTCGGACTCGGCGGGTGCGAACACCGGCACCGCCAAGGCGTCCTCCAGCCGCGGCATGAGCGTGTCGAGGTCACCACACGCACCCACCACGACCAACGCCTCGGGCCGCCAATCCGCCTTCGCGAAGACCGCGCCGAGCCATCCGAGCAATTTCTGATCACCGTCGATGGTGTGGTTGACCGCTGTCTGCACGGCACCCTCACCGGTGTGCACGACCAGCGTCCTGACGGCCTCGGCCTCGATCACGCATACCGCGGTGACCCGGTAGCCGATGACCTCGGCGATGCCCCAGGCCAGCGCCTCGGTGGCCTCCGTCTGCTCGACCGTCAGGATGTTGTCGAAACCGCATTCCGTCAACGACCTCACCAGCAGCGAGGCCACAGGATCGGCGTCGTCGGTCCATGTGACCCCGATGCTCTGCAGACGTGTGCCCCGGGAGACGGCGTCGTCCTCGGTGCGCAGCACCGCCGCGGCGGCCCGCTCACAGATCTGGTGCGCACTCGCATGCCGACCGGCCGTGATCTCGAAGGCTTCGCGGTCGACGGTCTCACCGCCGGTGTCTTGCCCCTCGACCAGGACCAGACCGACGGCGGTCGGCGTCACGGACAAGCCGAGTACGGCGTCCACCACCACCCCTTCGGACGTCGGTTTGTCCGGGGTGACACTACCCGCGGCGACGGGGACCGCCACACCGGGCACCGCGGCGACCGCGCTGTCAGGTGAAGGGTTCTGCCTGCGGAATATGCTGTCCGACAAGAACCTCCAGCCAGTCCCCCGAGGGGCCTTTGCCCATACGTAGCCCATTGGTGCCCATTGGTGCCCATTGGTCTCGTCCGAGCGAACGGCTGCCCCGCGGGGCCGTCGAGTGGCAGGGTGACCGGATGACGTCCACCGGCCAGATGGAGGGCGGACGGGCCGCGCGGACCGCGTTCGGCCACCCGATCGGCCTGACCAACCTGTTCGGCGTCGAACTGTGGGAGCGGTTCTCGTTCTACGGGATGCTCACCATCCTCGGCTATTACCTCTACTACTCGGCCACCGACGGCGGCCTCGAACTGCCCAAGAGCACCGCCACCGGCATCGTCGGCGCCTACGGCGGTCTGGTGTATCTGTCCACCGTGCTGGGCGGCTGGATCGCAGACCGGCTGCTCGGAATGGAACGCACCGTGTTCTACGGCGGCGTGGTGGTGATGTGCGGCCACCTCGCGCTCGCGGTGCTTCCCGGCCTGACCGGCGTGGCCGCGGGTTTGGTGTTGGTCGCGCTGGGTTCCGGTGCGTTGAAAGCCAACGCCTCGTCGTTGCTGGGCACGCTCTACGAAAAGGGCGATCCGCGCTGCGACGGCGGCTTCACGCTGTTCTATCTGGGCATCAACCTCGGCGCGTTCACCGGCCCGCTGATCACCGGCCTGTTGCAGTCGCACGTGGGATTTCACGTGGGATTCGGTGCGGCGGCCGTGGGCATGGCGCTCGGGCTCGCGCAATACGTCGTGTTCCGCCGCAACCTCGGCGAGCATGGTCGACAGATTCCGAATCCCTTGCCGCGCAGTGCGTTAACCAAGGTTTCTGGCGTTGCTGTCGCGGTGATCGCCGCGGTCGTCGTGGTGTTCGCGACGGGTCTGGTCACGCTGTCGAACCTGTCTCAGGTGACCACCGGGCTAATCGCAGCGGCTTCGGTCGCCTATTTCGCGGTGATGCTGACCAGTTCGAAGGTGGCACCGCCGGAGCGGACGCGGGTCCGAGCCTTCATCCCGCTGTTCGTGGCGAACGCGGTGTTCTGGTCGTTGTTTCAACAGATCTTCACCGTGTTGGCGGTGTACTCCGACGAGCGAATCAACTGGTCGATCTTCGGGTGGACGGCGCCGTCGAACTGGATCGGCTCCATCGAACCCGTCTGGATCATCCTTCTCTCACCGCTGTTCGCGGTGGTCTGGACACGGCTGGGCGATCGCGCACCGACCACACCGCGCAAGTTCGGTTACGGCGTGGTCGGCATGGGGGTGGCGTTTCTGATGTTCCTGCCGGTGGCGGGCACAACCGGAAAAACGGTGCCGGTGCTGCTGGTCGTCGGGATCATGGCGATCTTCGCGATCTCCGAGCTCCTGTTGTCGCCCATCGGGTTGTCGGCCACCACAAAGCTCGCGCCGGAGGCGTTCCGCGCGCAGATGATGGCGCTGTACTTCTTCTCGGTCGGCATCGGAACATCGATGTCGGGTGTGTTGTCGCGCTACTACGACCCGGCGCACGAGTTCGCCTACTTCGGCATCATCGGCGCGACCGCGGTCGCGGTCGGCGTGCTCGTGCACGTGTTGGCACCGTGGATAAGCCGCCTGATGGAGGGCGTGCACTGATCGATGGGTAGCCGTGTCCAAGTCGTGACCTCGATGACGCCGATGTGGACGTCGGCATCGGTCAGCATGGAGGGAAGCGGAGGAGGTGAACCGATGTCGTTGGCCATACCTTTCGTAGTGGGCGGGGAACCCTCGCCGCAGCCCTACCGGCCCGGCGTGGTCACCGTGCTCGACTACGGGTTCGCCCATTGCGCCGCGACGTGCTCGTGCGGATGGGCAGGACCGCGCCGCTATCTGCGAGGTGCCGCGAAACTGGACGCGTGGCAGCACTCGATCCGCCAGAAGTGCGACGTATCAGTGCCGCTGGTGTGGCCAGGGGCGGTCGCATGACCTATTCGGCCAGGATCTCGCCGAGCAGGGCCGGTTCGATGTTGCCGCCGGAGAGCACGATCACGGTGCGCCCCGGCGGGATGTCGCCCCGGTAATAGGCCGCCAGTCCGACCGCGCCGCTGGGTTCGCTGATCAGATGCGATCGGACGGCCAGATCGCGTATCGCAGCGCGGATTTCGTCCTCGCTCACCGTGATCACCCCGTCCAGAACCTGCTGCAGATGTGCGAAGGTCAATTCCGAGGGCTGTGAGCGCAAGCCGTCGGCAATGGTGCGGTTGCGGTCCTCGATGGACCAGTCCACCCGATGGCCCGACGCGAGCGCCTCAGCGGTGTCCGCGGCCAGCTCCGGTTCGACACCGAACACCCGGGCGTCCGGGCAGAGCGCCTTGATGGCCGTTCCGGTGCCCGACGCAAGGCCGCCGCCGCTGACCGGGACCAGCACGTTGTCGACTGCGGGCAGGTCCTCGGCGATCTCCAGGCCGACGGTGCCCTGCCCGGCGATGACGTCCGGATGGTCGAACGGCGGCACCAACACACCACCGGTCTGCTCGATGACCTCGGCGGCGACGCGTTCGCGCTGCCCCGCCGCGCACAGCATCACCTGCGCTCCGTGCCCGCGGGTGGCCTCGATCTTCACCGCCGGGGTCTCCTCCGGCATGACGATGTGGGCGGGGATGCCGTAGATCGCCGCCGCGTACGCGACCGCCTGGGCGTGGTTACCGCTGGAGTAGGCGACCAGGCCGCGCGTCCTGACCGACTCGTCGAGGTTGCCGATGGCGTTGAACGCCCCACGGACCTTGAACGCCCCGATCGGCTGCAGGTTTTCGGGTTTGATCCACAGCGGCCGGTCCTCGGCGGCCCACAGTGCCGGGACCAACGGCGTGCGCACCACGAAGGACCGGATTCGCGCCGCGGCCTGCCGAACGTCGTCGAGGGTCACCATCGCCACCTGTCCAGTGTGCGCCGGGCAGCGTGAGGCGATCGATAGGGTGAGCCCGTGTCTGGGTTCTCACTGCCGATCGTGCCGCGTTACGCGGAGGTCGACCAGCAGGGCGTCGTGTTCAACGGCCACTACCTCACCTGGTTCGACGAGGCGTGCACGGCCCTGTTCGATCATCTGGGCGTGTCCTATCCCGCGTTGCTCGACGACGGGCTCGACATTCAGGTGGTGCACAGCGAGATCGACTTCACACGTTCGGTTCGGTGGCGTGACTCGGTCCGCGTCGGCGTGTGCTGCCGGCGGATCGGGTCCACCAGTTTCACCATCGGTTTCGACGTGCTGCGGTCCGACGACGGCACGACCGAGCAGAGCGCCGTCCGTGGCCACAACGTCTACGTCGTCGTCTCCACAGAGGACTGGACCAAGAGGCCGATTCCGGACGCGCTGCGTCATGCGCTCGGTTCCGTTGAGCAACAGCCCGATTCGTCACCAACCCCATGCTCAGAGCGATAGCCGCCGTCGCGCTGCTGTTGTGCACGCTCACCGGGTGCGGCTCGGCGTCGGACGACGCCGACACCACCACGCTCGTCGTCTTCGCGGCGGCCTCCTTGAGCACGCCGTTCACCGCCATCGGTGAGCAGTTCACGACCGATCACCCCGGAATCGTCATCGAGTTCTCCTTCGCAGGCTCGGCGGATCTGGTCACCCAGTTGACGCAGGGTGCCTCGGCCGACGTGTTCGCCTCGGCCGACACCCACAGAATGGACACGGCCGCGCAGGCGGGGCTACTCACGGGTGATCCGGTCGACTTCGCGGCCAACACCTTGACCATCGTGGTTAGACCCGGAAACCCGAAGCGGGTGGCCACCTTCCGGGACCTGACACGCCCTGACGTGTCGGTGGTGGTGTGCGCGCCGCAGGTGCCGTGCGGTTCGGCCACCGAGAAGGCCCAGACGGCGACCGGGGTGCGACTCGACCCGGTCAGCGAGGAGTCCCAGGTGACCGACGTACTGAACAAGGTGACGAGCGGTCAGGCCGACGCCGGACTGGTCTACGTCACCGATGCGCGGGACGCCGGCGAGAAGGTCACCGCGGTGCCGTTCCCGGAGTCCGCCGGCGCGGTCAACATCTACCCGATCGCCGTGCTGAGCCAGTCGGAAGCGCCCGACCTTGCACGAAAGTTCGTGGACACCGTCACCAGCGAGGCGGGACAGAAGGTGTTGCGCTCCGCGGGCTTCGCCGCGCCGTAGCGCACACCGAGCCGAACCCGGTCCGGATCGACGTCGGCGGTACGGTCGACCCATGAGCGGTAAGCCATGGATCTCCTCGACCGTCTGAGCCTCGAGGTGCCGGTCGCCCAGGCGGGCATGGGCGGCGGGCTGGCGGGCCCCGAGTTGGCCACGGCCGTGGCGGCCGCGGGCGGGCTGGGCACTCTCGGACTCGCTTCCCCCGCGGCCTTGCACGCCGCGGTGAACCACATGCGAGAAGGCGCACCCGGTCGCGCGGTCGCGGTCAACCTGTTGATGCCGTTCGTGCGCCGCAGCCATATCGAGGCCTGCGTGGATGCGCGAATCGACGTGGCGGTGATGGCATTCGGCCTCGACCGGTCGATGATCGAACGTCTGCGCGAGGGCGGGGTGTTCGTGTTCGTCATGGTCGGCTCCGCCCAGCAGGCCGAAAAAGCGATCGCCTGGGGCGCCGACGGGCTCATCGCGCAGGGCTCCGAGGCGGGTGGTCACCTGTCCGGCGACACCCCCGCGCACACGCTTCTGCCGCTGGCGCGAGATGCCGCATCCGGGCGGCCAGTGCTGCTGGCGGGCGGCATCGCCACCGCCGCGGACACCCGGGCGGCGTTGACGGCCGGGGCCGACGGGGTGGTCGCGGGCACCCGCTTCTTGCTCACCCACGAGTCACGCGCCCACGCCGAATATCGGCGACGGATTCTGGCCGCCGACAAGACCTTCCGTACCACCTTGTTCGGACTCGGTTGGCCTGCCGCCCATCGTGTGGTGGCCAACGAGGCGACGCGGCGCTGGTGCGATGACGCCGGCCGGGCCCGGCCGGCACCCCGGATTCTCAATGCGGGCAGCGGTTTCCTCGCTCGCATGCCGGATCGCGCGGCGGCGTCGGTGGTGGCTATCCAGTCCCCGCGGTTGCCGCTGTTCTCCCCCATCGCCCCGACCGCCGACATGCCGGCCTCGACTGCCGATCGGACCGCGCTCTACGCCGGTGAGACAGTGCTTCGGATGACCTCTGTGATGTCGGCCCGGCAGGCTGTCGCCGACCTCGCACCGGGAGGACAATGAGGTCATGGCCGGAACCCTGTTCTTCGACGGCAACTGCGGTATGTGCACACGGTCGCGCGACCTGCTGCTCAAGCTGAACCGCACCGGCGCGCTGCGCACCGAACCGTTGCAGGCCGAAGGCGCCGCCGAGCGCCTCGGTGTTGCCGCCTCCAGCCTGATGGATTCGGTGCGATGGCTCGACTCCACCGGCGAGGTGCACGCGGGCGCCGAAGCGGCCAACGCCGCGGTGTCGGCCGCGCTGGGTGTCCGGCTGCCGTTGCGGGTCTACCGCGTCCCCGGCATCCGGTCGCTACAAGACGCGGTGTACCGGTGGGTCGCCGACCATCGCTACCGATTCCCGGGCACCACCCCGTACTGCGAGTCGCATCCGGCGGGCTGCGGTATCACGAATCGAGGCTGACCTCCGTCCACACCGGATCGTCGCCGCGGTGATCCGCGGTGTTTCGGCACTGCCCGTAGAGTCGCATGGTCGCGAAACCCGGATCGTGCAGGTGGCGGTGAAACACCGAGGTGACACCGTCTTTGGTCAGCTTGTGGCCGAAGTGCTCACCGTTGGTGGGGGCACGGCGCCAGCCGCCGGCCATCATCGCCGACGCCACCTCGCGAAAGTATCCGACCCAGTCACGGTGTGGGACAAGGAAGTTCATGTACAGACTGGCCTGGTAGGGCGGACTGGCCTCGTCGGTGCACGATAGGAAGGAGTAGCCGCCCGACGCATCACGCAGGTGCGCGGTGGCCACGATCTCGCGCGCCGAGGCCACCACCTGGGCGACGGCCTGGTCGTCGGACAGCGGTGCGTCGGGTCCACCGCGCGCTTGCGCCGTCCGCTCGACCACCACGAACGTCGCCCCCAGCACCAGCGACATCGCCAGCGCCAGCGCCAGCAAGGTCCGGGACTGCGGAGACCGGATCCAGTCGCGACTGTGGTTCATGACTCCTCACCGGTCAATCTACGCCGGGGCGGTTTCCCACTCACATGCCAACTGGTGGGAGTGATTCGCTGCGACGCGGGTACTCCTTGGCCCGAACGACGAAGGAGGCCGCGATGAGCGCAGACCCCCAGTTGGGCACCGTCACCACGAAAGTGCCCGCGCGGCTCGACCGACTGCCCTGGTCGCCTTTCCACTGGCGGGTGGTCATCGGACTCGGGGGCGTGTGGATTCTCGACGGTCTCGAGGTCACGATGGTCGGCAACGTCGCCTCCCGGCTCACCGAGGAAGGCAGCGGCATCGAACTGACCGCAGGCCAGATCGGCATCGCGGCAGCGATTTACATCACCGGCGCCTGCCTGGGCGCGCTGTTCTTCGGGCAGTTGACCGACCGGTTCGGCCGCAAGAAGCTGTTCATCCTGACCCTCGCGGTCTACCTGGCCGCCACGGTCGCAACCGCTTTCGCGTTCGCCCCGTGGTATTTCTACATCGCGCGCTTCTTCACCGGCGCCGGTATCGGCGGGGAGTACGCCGCGATCAACTCCGCGATCGACGAACTGATCCCCGCGCGCGTGCGCGGCCGCGTCGACCTCATCATCAACGGGTCCTACTGGCTCGGCGCGGCGGGCGGCGCCGCAGGTGCGCTGCTGCTGTTGGACAAGTCGGTCTTCCCCGCCGACGTCGGCTGGCGCGTCGCGTTCGGCATCGGGGCGCTGTTCGGCCTGGTGGTGCTGGTGGTGCGCCGAAACATCCCGGAGAGCCCCCGCTGGCTGTTCATCCACGGTCGCGAGGAGGAGGCCGAACGCATCGTCGGTGAGATCGAACAGGAAGTGCGGCGTGAAACCAGCCAGACGCTCACCGAAACCGACGATTCGATCACCGTCGAGCAGCGCAAGGCGATCTCGTTTCGTGAGATCGCGAAGGTGGCGTTCACCCGCTACCCCAAGCGTGCGATCCTCGGGCTCGCCTTGTTCATCGGGCAGGCCTTTCTTTACAACGCGTTCACCTTCAACCTGGGCACCTTGCTCAGCGGCTTTTACGACGTCGCGTCCGGGACCGTGCCGGTGTTCTACGCACTATGGGCGCTGAGCAACTTCGCGGGCCCGCTCCTGCTCGGCCGACTGTTCGACACCGTCGGGCGAAAACCGATGATTGCCTTGGCCTACATCGGTTCGGCGGCGGTCGCGGTGCTGCTGACGGTGCTCTTCGTCTCGCAGACCGGCGGGGTGTGGACGTTCATGGCGGTCCTCGGTGCGTGCTTCTTCCTGGCCTCCTCCGGTGCCAGCGCGGCGTACCTGACCGTCAGCGAGGTCTTTCCGATGGAGACCCGCGCGCTGGCGATCGCGTTCTTCTACGCCGTCGGCACGGCGATCGGCGGCATCACGGGGCCGCTGCTGTTCGGCGGGCTGATCGAGTCCGGTGACCGTGGTTACGTCGCTGTCGCGTTCCTGATCGGTGCGGCCGTGATGGCCGCCGCCGGAGTCGTCGAGGTCGTGCTCGGGGTGAAAGCCGAGGGCAAAAGCCTCGAAGACCTGGCGAGACCGCTGTCGTCGGTCGACGACGACGGTTCCGCACGCATGGCTGCCCGTGCCGAACGGCAACAACTGGCGACGACCGGTCTGCGCCGCTATCGCCCCGGGCCGTCGCCGCGGTGGTACGCGTGGCGTGAACCACCACCTCCCGGAGCGCCGGATACCGCGCTCGACCACGAGATCGAGACCATCGCGCGGGCGGTGGCTGAACATGGCGAGGTCGGCGTGCGAGAGTTGTACCGGGAGGTCGGAGCGCGCTACTGGGGGCCGGGCGAATTTCGCCGTGCGATCCGGGAAGCATTGGCGGAGAACCGGATTCATCGTCAGCGTCGCGGTCGCTTCGCCGCGCCGCACACGGAGGGGGCGTCGCAAGCGTGACGTGGGCGTGCCGAGTCTTCGGTCACCAACCGATGTTTCGCGCGGAGGGACGAACCATGCGGTGGGCATGTGAGCGCTGCGGCGGTGACGAGGGCGCCAAGGACTACCCCACCGCCGCGGACGCGCGCCGGTATGCGGCCGCGTTCAACAGGCGCGACGTCGACGATCTGGGCAAGCGGGCACCGTTGATCGGGCTACTGCCGCTGCGGATTTGGCGCAGGCTGACCAGGCGCTAACGCTTGGCCAGCGTGTACTGACAAATGTCGGTGTAGCCCTCGCGGAACAACTCCGCGCAGCCGGTCAGGTACTTCATGTAGCGGTCGTAGACCTCTTCGGACTGCATCGCGATGGCCTCGTCCTTGCGTGCCGAGAGCTTGTCGGCCCAGATGTCCAAGGTGCGCGCGTAGTGCAGACGAAGCCGCTGGGACCGGGCGAGTTCGAAACCGGCCTTCTCCGCGTACTCGGTCACGACGTCGAACTTCGGCAGATCACCGCCGGGGAAGATCTCGTCCATGATGAACTTCGAGAAGCGCACCAGCTTCATCGTCAACGGCAGACCGCTCTCGGCGAACTCGTCGTCGGTGGGCTTGATGATGGTGTGTAGCAGCATGACGCCGTCGGCGGGCAGCAACGCGTACGCCTTCTTGAAGAAGTCGTCATAGCGATCACGGCCGAAGTGCTCGAAGGCCCCGATGGACACGATCCGGTCGACGGGCTCGTCGAACTGCTCCCAGCCCTCCAGCAGCACCCGCTTGCTGCGCGGGCTCGAGGAGCGCGCGAACACGTTCTGTTCGACATGCGCCTTCTGGTTCGCACTCAACGTGAGGCCCACGACGTTGACGTCGTAGAGCTCCAGTGCCCGGTTCAGCGTCGCGCCCCAGCCGCAGCCGATGTCGAGGAGGGTCATTCCGGGCTTCAGCCCCAACTTGCCCAGCGACAGATCGATCTTGGCGATCTGCGCCTCCTCCAGCGTCATGTCGTCGCGTTCGAAGTACGCGCAGCTGTAGGTCTGGGTCGGATCGAGGAAGAGTTGGAAGAACTGGTCGGACAGGTCGTAGTGCGACTGCACGTCCTCGAAGTGCGGCTTCAAGTTGCGGGCATCGCTCGTGGTTTCTGGCAAGGTGGCGCCTCTGACTTTTGATTTGGGACCGATGCAAAGACCCCCGCGTGTGCTGTAGGGACTTTGTCGTGGTGTGCGCAGTTTACGCACAGTACTCCAGTGCAGGCCTCATTGCCCCGTTCGGCTCGACGGTGCCGACTCTGCTAAGGCGAAGCTTACGCCAGCGAATATCTGAGCAGCGGGCAGCGTTGCCGGTCGCCGGCGTGTCAGCCGGCGGGCGCCGCGCCGAGCACCCGCTGGATATCGGGCTTCATCGCCTCCAGCTGACCTGCCCAGTAACCCCAACTGTGGGTGCCGTTGGGCGGGAAGTTGAACACGCCGTTGCGGCCGCCCGCGGCCCGGTAGTCGGCCTCGAACTGCTTGTTGGTCCGGATGGTCAGACCTTCGAGGAACTGCGCGGGGATCTGCGCGTTGCCCAGACCGGCGTCCAGGTCGGTCGGATTCCCGTTACCGCTGTACACCCAGATCCGGGTGCCGTTGGCGACCAGCCGGCCGATCTGCAACGTGGGGTCGTTTCGTTGCCAGGCGCCACCGCCGTAGACCCCCCACATGTCCAGGGCGTTGAACCCGCCCGCGTCGGCCATGGCGATACCGATGAGGATCGGCCACAGTCCCTCCGAGAGGTTCAGGAACCCGGACAGCGAGGCCGCGTAGACGAACTGGCCGGGGTGGTAGGCCGCCAGGATCAACGCCGAGCTGCCCGACATGGACAAACCCACCACGGCGTTGCCGGACGGGCTCACGCCCTTGTTGGCGGCCAGCCAGGCGGGCAGTTCCGAGGTCAGAAAGGTCTCCCACTTGTAGGTCTGGGTCGTGCCGTTGCCCACCGCGGGCCGGTACCAGTCGGCGTAGAAGCTCGACATGCCGCCGACCGGCATCACCACCGACAGCCCGGACCCGTCGAACATCCCGAACGCGCCGGTTTCGATGTCCCAGCCGTTGCGGTCGTCGCGGGCCCGCAGCCCGTCCAGTAGATAGACGGCGTGGGCTCCCCCGCCCTGGAACTGCACCGTGACGTCGCGGCCCATCGCGGCGGACGGGACGCTGAGCACCTCGACCGCCGCTTGTGCCGTCGGGGTGCCGCCGACGACTCCGACGAGGCCGGGCAGCAAGGCCGCCGCCACCACCGCCGCGGAGACTCGACGTACCCATTTCATTGCCTGTTGTGCCTGGTGATTCATGGTTTGTCCTACGGTTCTGACGTGCCGATGAAGGTCCGCCGCCGGGATACCCGGCATCTAGTGGTTCATCGCGGAACGGCGGCCTGCGGTTACAGCTCGACGTCACGCACGAAATGGGCACAATGTCGCTATATGTCGGGATATGCCCGGGTGTCAGACCCGCCGAGTTGCTGGAAGGAGCAGACGATGAAGGCCAACGTGGGCGACCTGCTGGTGATCAAGGGAACGACCGTGGATCAGCCTGATCAGCGGGGTGTGATCACCGAGGTGCGCTCGGCGGACGGCTCACCGCCGTATGTCGTGCGGTGGCTGTCGACCGACAGCGAGGCGATCGTCTATCCCGGCTCCGATGCCCTCGTCGTGCCCGCCGCCGAGCAGGATGCGGCGGACGCGCGGGCCGCCACCGGGTAGCCCGCCGGCTGGCTATGGTGGGGACGGAGTCGTAACGAGGGAGGGAGCCCGATCATGGTGCAGTCTGACGGCCCCGCGCTGGGCCAGGAGATGTCCGACGCCGACGTGGCCGACCAATCCATCCCGGTCGAGGCCGACGACGACGTGGACACCTGGCAGGAGGCCGCCCGACTGGTGTCGGCGCGCGGCTCCGATGCCAACGAGGCCGACCTCATCGACCAGGCGATCGAGGTGCCGCTGGTCGACGAAGGACCCGACGGCGAACACTGAGGCGGCCGGCGTGGCCCCGGTCGGTCACGTCAGCGCAGCCACATCGGTCACGTCGTAGGCGTGCACCGACGCGGACAGGATCGCCACCTGCTGGGTGTCGTCGGGACCGGCGCCCCGGAACGCGGTGACCGCCGCCGCGGAGTCCCACCTTTCGAAGATGTTGATCCGCGCGGAGTCGACGGGGTCGGCCGACAGCGCGAAGTCCAGGCACCCCGGGGCAGACCTGGCCTGGCGCACCACCTCGGCGCAGCCCGCCAGATAGTCGTCCCGCTGGGTGGCCTCGACCAGCACATGACCCGCGACGATCACCATTGGGCACTCCCCTTTTCCGACGTCGAACGATGTCCGGTGGTTGTGACATCCGGTGAGGCGATAACTCATCGGTACTGCGCGCGGTGGTTCCGGAGTAAGGATGAACACATGAGACTGGAATCCGAAACCGGCACACATGTTTACGGGCAGCCGCACGAAACCGCCGACGGCACCACCGTCATCCCGGTGAGTCGGTCGGGCGGCAGTGCGCTGGGGGTGTTCGTCGTCAACGGCGGCACCGCGAAATGGGTACCCGCGGTCGACGCGACCCGCATCGCCTTGCTGGCCATCCTCGTCGGCCTGGTGTCCGCTGTCCTCAGCGGAGTGGCGATGGTCAAGCGTCCGCCGTGGCCGGACCTGCACGGCGACATCTCACGGTGAGCCACAAAGCCACGGCCGGCACCTTGTGCGATGTGGTGGGAACGGCCAAAGTGAAAAAATGACCAGTCCGTGGATTCGCGGGTGTGTGCTCCAGCGCATCATGTTCCGTAACGGTCTGGTGCTCAACCTCGACGACAACGAACTCGTCGTCGCCGCGCCGTTCTACTTGATCCTGCCCGCCACCCCGACCGACGGCGAGGAATCGGTGCTGATCGACCCGAAGGCCGTCAGGGTCGAAGAGCGTCCGCTGTTCGACTTCGCGGGGTCGACGTGCACCCACGCCAGCTGGGACGAGGACGGCGGCCTGCACCTGCGGTTCTCCCACGGCCACGAGATCCACGTCCGCAGCGATGACGAGCGCACGGCGTGGGAGCTTTACGGTAAGCACCACGGATACGCCGCGTGCCTGCCCCGCGGTCGGATCCGCGTGGTCAGACACGACCTGCCGGAGGACGAATCGGCCGAGCGCTGAGAAGCCATCCCGGCGAACCGGCCGTTTGCAAAGGCCGCTCACTTACTGTGGCACGAAGGTCCGAGCAGAGGAGACCATGGCCATGGACGGCTCAGTGACGGTATTCATGTCGGCGCCGGCGGACGACATCTGGAACCTCATCGCCGATGTGCGCAACACCGGGCGGTTCTCGCCCGAGGTGATGGAGGCCGAGTGGCTCGGTGGCGCCACCGGTCCGGTGTTGGGTGCCCGGTTTCGTGGGCACGTCAAGCGCAACGAGATCGGCCCGGTGTACTGGACGACGTGTGAGGTCACCGCATGCGAGCCGGGGCGCGAGTTCGGCTTCGCGGTGCTGCTGGGCGACAAGCCCGTCAACAACTGGCACTACCGCCTGACACCGACAGAAGGCGGAACAGATGTCACCGAATCGTTCCGGCTCGACGACTCGTTGGCGATGAAGCTGTTCTCCGTGTTCGGCGGGCAGCTGCGGCGGCGCCGCAACATCCGCGACATGCGTAAGACGCTGGAACGGGTCAAGGAGGTCGTGGAGACCCCCG
>NZ_JBEFST010000028.1:0-57640 GCF_053483675.1 Mycolicibacterium sp. XJ1819
AGGCCTTTAGGCCCCTCGCCACGCCGCGACTTTTTCAGGTCGAAGTAGCTAGGGCGCGCTTATCACTACGTAGTGATCGGGGCTGCGCTTGTGCAACGAATACCCCGGCGGCATGGCGAACATCCCCGCGTCGGGCACCCAGTCGGGATGGCTCCGCTGCCTGATGAACTCACGTAGCGCGTTGTCGAGTCGACGGTGGCCTTTCTGACCGGCACCGACCACCTCTCCACTCGGCGTTTGGGTGACCCAATGCCACTGCCCGCCAACACTTTCGCTCCGCTCCCGGCGAAAGTGGGTGACCGTCGGATCAGTCATGGGCGACCCGCCCGGCGGCATCGGTGATGCGATCAAGCAGTACGTCGTCGACGTCCATATGCAACTCCACCGTGCCCAAGTCGAAGGTACCGCTGGCATACGGGAGTAACTCGCTCATCTCGCCGACCACTCGCGCGAGCTCATCGATGAAATCGCGGAAACCTGTCAACGGTACGTCCATCAGCTTGCCCAAATCACCTATCAGGCTGGCATATTCACCGGGAGCAGATAGTCCACGGCACCGCTCCGCCAGCTCGAGGAAGCTGTCGTGATAGTCCATCAGCCGGTTGGCGGTATGCACGATGCCGTCGGCGTCGGCGGTGTCCTCGTCGGCTGGATCGCCGAACACGCCCATGAACGCCGGAGTCGACATGAACGTCTCCACGCGATTGACCAGAGCGAGTAACTCGTCCATGCGGTTGTACACAATCGCCGCCATCTCGGCGCCGCTGTGCACGCGCTCGCCGGTCGGACGGCCATAGGACAGAGCGCTGTCGCGCAGTCGCGACTGCACCGCATTGCGCCGTTGCAGGAGCACCGAGACGAAAGCCACCCATCGCCAGCACGGCGGCTTCGTCGCAAGCAACTCCGCTAGCCCCTTCTCCGTGTAGGTGATCTGGGCCGTTGGTCCTGCGGCCTCAGTGGGGGAATCACCTTGTGGCTCAGGTGACACGCTGTCCATCACCTTGGCGCCCTCTCGACCGTAGACGCCTCTGCTGTCGCCGAGTTGGGCCCACCGGTGCTGCTGCTCGGCGCGTTGCAGTATCTCGTTCGGGTCGTCCGCGATCGCGCCGCGTTTACGACCTCCTCTCGAACGCCGCCAACCCACCGCACACAAGGCGATAGACCCCGCGAGCACCAAGATCAACCACACCGTCATCGAGCCACCGCCGTCATCATCGGTGCAAGCACAACGTGCACGTCCAAATATCTTCTTGGACACAGCATCCCCGGGCGTCTCTCCACGGCGCGATCCGCGCGGACGGGTCGAGCAATCCGAACAGCGCAGCCTGGGTCTGGCGGCCACCACACTCCGGGCAGACCGGATGCCGGAAGAACCGGTAATCGAGGAAGGAATCGAACGCGCGCATCGCCCATTGGCAGTTCAGACACAGCGCGGCCGGCCAGTCGACCGGGATCGCCGGCGGACGCGGCTGGAAATACAGGTCCCAATCGTCGTCGGCGTCCGATTCGACCAGCGCGGACTCCTGGCGCGGACGGTACTGCAGTGACTCGACGGTCCAGACGCCGACCGCATCACGTGCGTTCTCTGCTGCCAAGCGGAAGCGGGTGCCACAACCTGCGCAATTGCCACCGGATCTCAGCAGGATGCGGGCGGCGGCCATCGATGAGCTACCGAAACTGGGCGTGTCCTCGATGTCGAACACGTGCTGCTCGAGCGTCTGAAGAAACTCCGCCGCCTCCGGTCCCTCGACGAGCAGGTGGCGGCCGTCGATATCCTCCAGCCCGACCTCCGACGCCGGCACCGCTTGTCCGACAGACCACGCCGAAATCTCGGCGATCGCGCCTGCGACACCTTTGCGGCCGGCCCGCGCCACCCGAGTCAGCACCAGCCGGGGCTCTGAATCGATCGCCACGACAACCGTGTCACCGCGACGCACATCCGGCAGCGACGGCCAAGGCCGATACGGTGACCTGCTGTCCAGACAACTGATCACGGCGTCTTTCCACGGCGTCCCGACGACAACGTGCACGCGATGCGCCTGAGTCCCGGCCATGATCCCCCCTTGAAACGCGCTGCCCGCGACCCTAGACCCGGCCACCGACAACGACAGGGCCACTCGACGTTGTCGGCGGCCCGGTGTTCAATCGGGGCATGGAGTTAGCTGACAGCCCGGAGACCGCCCTCGCCGCAGTATGACTTCGTGAACGGATTGTTCAGCCTGCTCGGCCACCGATCGATACGACGCAATCCGTTGCGTACAGCGTTTGAATAGCACCCCGAGACTCGACGCACGTGAACCCCCAAGCGCAAGCCAGACGGTGTCTAGCCTCGGCCGAGTCCTTCGAACACGTTCCACGACTGGCTGCCCCTGATGTGGAGGTAGTACGCGTAGTTGGCGGTCGTCATCGCGATTGCGGGCACGACGAGGGACGCGATACGAACGACGACGTCCGGTGTGTCGAGTCCGAGGACGACCACGGCGAGGCCGACGGCGATAGCCAACAACGCTAATCCCTTGCGCCACATCCCTTTCAGGAAGAAGTAGATCGGCCCGAAGAAGAACGCCCAGCCGTTCGCGGTGAGCCGCATCTTGGTGCCGAACGGAAGCTGTCGGTACGCCGCCCGGCTCTCCGGCGTCGAATTCGGCACGCCGTAGCGGTCATAGAACGCGAACCGCTGCTGCCATGAGGACGCCAGATCGGTGTAGCTCTGCTGTTGGGCCATGAAAAAAGTCTATGGCCGCCGATGACCACCCCCACGCACCAAAATCTGGCCCCGGAGGCGGTTGCTGCGGCTCGTGCGGCAACCAACCGACACCGCGGCCGACGAGCGACGCGCACTGCGGTGCCCACGCTTGCCCGGCACACCGCCAGACCCATCGGCGGGCGCGTCGCGTCCGCCCCCGTCGTCCACAGGTTTTGTCCAACCCCCGTCCGGGCCCGTCCACAGGTTTCTCGCCAGGCGCGAGTTCCGCCACGCGATCGATCCACAGGTTTGCTCGCGGATCGTCGATCTCGCCCTGCTGAAACGGCTGCCCGGTCTGCACAAAGGAGAATTCGTCTGCTCCAGCCCGTCCACAGGTATTGGCGAAATCATCCACAATTTCCGCGCGTAGAACGGAATGTCAAACACATGTATCCACCCCTGAAAGCTAGCCGAATCCACAGGTTCACGCCATTTTTCGGGCGGCCAATCGGTGCAGCTAGACAGACATTTTTAATGAGGCCACGAGCTATCTTGACAGGAAACGCCGGCACGTTAAACTTCCGTTCGTTCTGCCCAACGATGAGGAAACCAGCTAGGAGTTGACCGTGAAATTTGCCCCACATTTCTGGCTGCCAATTATTTGCCCATCATTCGATGCCGCGAGCGGCAGCTGGGGGACGGCGAGCAATGACCACGCTTCTGGGTGAGCCGATCCGTCACCTCTCGGGCGAGGACCGCTGATGGTCGCCACCGCGCCGCCCACCGAACCCGAAACTCAGCCGGACCGCCTGCCTCTGCCCCCGGCAGTGGCCGGCCCCCTCGGCGAGCTGGGCAAGTTCTTCGCGCTCACGCTCGACATCGCGAGAGTCGGGGTGACCTCCCGATTCGCCTGGCCGGAGTTCCTGCTCCAGACCTGGTTCATCGCCCGCGTCTCGTTGATACCGGCCCTGGCGGTGACGGCCGCCTACGGGATGGTCGCCGCGATGTTCTTCAACGGACTCTTCGGCGAACTCGGCGGCGCCGACATCAGCAGCGCCGGCTTCGCCGCCGTCATGTGGGGGCAGGCAGTGCCACTGCTCACCGCCCTGGTCCTCAGTGGTGCCAGCGCCACCGCGATGTGCGCCGACCTCGGTTCGCGCACCGTTCGAGAAGAACTCGACGCAATGCGAGTAATGGGGATTAATCCGGCGCAGCGGCTATTCGCGCCCAGGGTCGCGGCAATGATGGTGAATGCGGTGATAATCACCTCATTTTCCATTGTCTCAACGCTGGTTCTGCACTATTTCTATTCGATCTACATCAGCAATATCACCCCGGGTGCCTGGGCTTCCAACGCGACCCTTCTGGTCGCCATGCCGGTAATGGTCGTCTGCTTTGTGAAGGCCCCTTTGATGGGCGCACTCGCGGCCGCCATCGCCTGCTATCTGGGCAGCAGCGCGACCGGCGGCCCGGAGGGCGTGGGCAACCGAGTCGTCGAGACGGTGGTCTGGTCGTTCATCGGCACGTTGCTGTTGAACTCGGTGATCACCGCATTGACCGCGCAGATGGTGGTGACGACGTGACCGACACGACCAGAGTCGTCAGTTCACGGTTTCCGCGGCTGACCAACAGCACCCAGCGCTATGTGAATGCCTGGAACAATCTCGGCGAGCAATTCGCGTTCTACATCCGCACGGTGCTGCTTTTCGGTGAGGCCATCCGCCGGTACAAATCGGAGATACTCCGTCTGGTCGCCTATATGAGCCTCGCGCTCGGCCGGCTCGCCCTGATCGGCGGCAGCGTCGTGATCACCGCCGCGGTCGTCATGAATGTTTCGTTCATCGTGACGATTTGGGTGTTCACCCAATTGGCAGGCGTCGGTGTGGAAGCGGTCGCGGGTTTCCTCGCCGCGTTCGCCCAAGTGCGCGTGGTTGTTCCGATGTTCTTCGCGTGCGCACTGTCGGCCACCGTCGGCGCCGCTGCCACCGCGCAACTCGGCGCCATGCGGGTCAACGACGAGATCGACGCGCTCGAGGTCATGGGGGTCCGCTCGCTGGCGTATCTGGGGTCTACCCGGGTGCTGGCGGGGATGATCGTCGCGGTGCCGTTGGGCTGCGTGTCGCTGATCGGCGCGGTCATCCTCAGCAGGTTCGTCGTCAGCGTCACATACGGACAGTCGATGGGCGGCTACGACCACTACTTCGCGATCTTCCTCAAACCCACGGACACGCTCTGGATGTTGATCCAGGTGTTCACCATCGGGATGGTCATCATGCTGATCAGCGTCTACAACGGCTACAACGCCTCCGGTGGCCCCACCGGCGTGGGGGAGGCGACCGGGCGCGCGGTCCGTGCCGCGATGACGGTCGGCATGTTTCTGGTCGCCCTGTTCTCGCTGGCGGCCTATGGATACTCCGGCGACTTCAACCTATCGGGATAGCTGCAGAGGCAATGAACGAAAATCAGCGCACCTTGGGAGTGCATCCCGCATTTTGGGCTCTGCTCTTGGTCACCGCGATCGTCGGGACGATATTCGTCGTCAAGACGTCCTTCAACAGAGACTTCCGGTCCTACGCCAGGGTGACCGTCACGACCGACCGTTCGGGTCTGCAGATGGAACCCAAAGCGAAGGTGAAGTTCCGCGGCGTCGAAATCGGCCGCGTCGCCACGATCCAGCCGGGCGATCCGGTGCAGCTGCAGCTGGAGTTGTACGACAACGAGCTGCAGTACATCCCGGAGAACGCCACGGCCCAGATCACCGCGCCAACTGTCTTCGGCAACAAGGCAATCGAGCTCATCGCGCCCGACGACCCGAGCCCCAAGCGGCTGGCCGCGGGCGACATGCTGACCGCTCGTGAGGTCAGCATCGAGGCGAACTCGGTGTTGGAGAACCTGGTCGACGTCCTCGACCAGATCGACGTGGCCAAACTCAACTCGGTCCTGTCGGCCCTGGGGGAGGGCTTCCGTGGCAAGGGTGAGGCGATGGGCGAGGCCGTCACCGACTTCAACGAAGTGCTGTTGGCGCTCAACCCGCGCAGCGAAACCATCAGTGCCGACATCAAGTCCGTGCAAGGTTTCGCCGACACATACAGTGCCGCGGCGCAGAACCTGGTCACTGTCCTCGACGCCGGCACCACGGTCGCCACCACCTTCGAAGAGCATGCCACTGAGCTCGAGGCGCTCCTGCTCAACGTGGTCGGATTGTCCAACAGCGGTATCAACCTGCTCGGTGCGAGCAAGGACAACCTGGTCCACCTCGTCGACATCCTGGAGCCGACGACACGTCTGCTCAACAAGTACAACCCCGTTGTCACCTGCACGCTCAAGGGCTTTGAGGTCCTGCTCGACCACGGCTGGGCCGACATGCTCGGCGGCTACACCGGCAAGTCGATGATCGGTGACGCCGCGCTGCTGTTCGGTGACGACGCCTACCGCTATCCCGATCACCTTCCGATCACCGGTGCCAAGGGTGGCTACGGCGGCACGCCCAGCTGCGGCTCGTTGCCCGACGTGGCCGACAACTGGCCCGTGCGCTATATGGTCACCAACACCGGATTCGGCACCGGACTCGACGTCCGGCCCAACCCCGGCATCGGCTTCCCCGGCTGGGCGAACTACTTCCCGGTCACCCGCGCGGTGCCCGAATCACCCAGTGTGCGAAACAACTTCGGCGGGCCGGCCATCGGACCGATCCCCTATCCGGGAGCACCGCCCTACGGCGCGAAGCTGTACGCGCCCGACGGCGCCCCACTGTGGCCTGGCCTGCCGCCCGCACCTCCGCCCGGGCGACCGGCGGAGCCCGGTCCGCCGCCACCGGGATCGGAGCCGTCGGTGCCGGCAGTGCCCGCAGGAATCCAACCGACACCGGTGCCACATCTACCGGGTAACTGACGCGGTCCACCTCCCCACGAAGCGCTGAAAAGGTCACCAGATGCAAGACAAGATGTCGAGTACGGCATGGCGTGTCGCCATCTACAGCACGGTCAGTGCTGTGGCGATCGCGCTGCTGTTCGCGACCTTCGGGCAGTTCCGCTTCGGCGACGAGAATGCGTACAACGCCGTGTTCAAGAACGTGTCCGGGTTGCAGAAGGACGAGTTCGTACGGATCGGCGGCGTCGAAGTGGGACGGGTCAAGAAGGTTGACGTTCAGCCCGATACCACTGTGCACGTCGTCTTCTCCGTGGAGCGGGCGGTGGTGCTGACCGAGGGCACCAGGGCCGTCATCCGCTACGACGACCTCATCGGCGGCCGTTACCTGGCGTTGGAGGAAGGGGAGGGTGCCACCAAGCGGCTGCCCGCCGGCGGGACCATCCCGATAAGCCGCACCGCACCCGCGCTGGACCTCGATTCGGTGGTCACCGGCTTCCGGCCGTTGCTGCGTGCGCTGAGCCCCGACGAAGTCAACGCGCTCACCGGACAACTGATCGAAGCGCTGCAGGGCCAGGGCGGGACGATCGGTTCGTTGCTGAACCAAGCCGCCGCCATGACCCACACCCTGGCAGATCGCGACAAGTTGATCGGCGATGTCATCAACAACCTGAATACCGTGCTCGGATCGCTTGGCAGCCAAGGTGATCAGCTCGGCAAGACCGTTGACTCGCTGGCGGAACTCATCGACACCCTGGAAGCGCGCAAGCAGGACATCACCAACGGTGTCGCTTACGCGAACGCGGCCGCCAAGTCGATCGCGGACATGCTGTCGCAGTCGCGCCAGCCGCTGAAGAAGGTGGTGCACGAAGTGGACCGGACCAGCGGGGTGGTGTTGGAGGAGAAGGAGTACATCGACGACTACCTGGCGACGCTGCCGGCCACCTACGACGTGCTCACCAGGCAGGGCCTGTACGGCGACTTCTTCACCTTCTACTTCTGTGACGTGTTGTTGAAGCTCAACGGCAAGGGCGGCCAACCCGTCTACGTCAAATTGGTCGAACAGAGTTCAGGGAGGTGCACACCGCGATGAAATCCTTGTCTGACCGCGACCCGATTTTCGTAGCGATCGCCGGATTGGCCGCCGTCGTCGTCATCACCGTCGCCAGCATGTTCATCAGCGGCTTGTCCCTGGTCACTGGTGAAAAGGAGTACTCCGCCTACCTTGCTCAGGCCGGCGGGCTGATGGCCGAGCAGTCGCCCGTCGAGGTGTCGGGCGCCGAGGTCGGCCGGGTGACCAGCGTCGAACTCGACGGTCCACGGGTGCTGGTGAAGTTCAATGTCGCCAAGGGTGTGCCGCTGGGTGATCGGACCGAGGCGGCAGTCAAGATGAAGACCGTCCTGGGCGCCAAGCTGCTCGAGATCACGCCGCGCGGAGAAGGTCAGCTCAGTGAGCCGATTCCCCTGGAGCGCACCACGCCCGCCTACCAACTGCCCGAGGCGCTGAGCGATCTGTCGATGACGATCAGCGGTTTGGACACCGACCAACTATCTGACTCGCTGGCGGTGCTCTCCCACGAGTTCTCCGACACCCCGCCGGCTCTGAAAGTCGCGGTGCAAGGTGTGGCGCGGCTGTCCGAAACCATCGGTGCGCGCGACGAACAGCTGCGAAACCTGTTGAGGGACGCCAAGAAGGTGACCACGGTGCTCGCCGAACGCGGCGACAAGGTGGTCAACCTGGTGGGCAATGCGAATGCGCTGCTGGCCCAGTTGAAGACCGAGAGCCAGGCGTTGGACGAGATCGCCCGCAATCTGTCCTCGGCCACCCTGGAGTTGAAGGGCTTCATCGCCGAGCACCGCGCATCGCTGCGCCCCACGCTGGACAAGCTCAACGAGGTGCTCGAGGTCGTCGAGAACCGTCGCGAAGAAGTACAGCTGACGCTCAAGGGCATGAACAGCTACCTGCTGTCGTTCGGTGAGGCGCTGGCGTCCGGACCGTTCTTCAAGGCCTACGTCGCCAACCTGCTGCCCGGACAATTCGTCCAGCCGTTCATCGACGCGGCGTTCTCCGACCTCGGTCTGGATCCGGCCACGCTGCTGCCCTCGCAGCTGCACGACCCGCTGGTCGGCCAGAAGGCCACCCCGCCGCAGCCGGTTCCCTTCCCGCGCACCGGGCAGGGTGGCGAACCCCGTCTGACCGTCCCGGACGCCATCACCGGCAATCCCGGCGACACCGGCGGATGTGTTGTCCCGCACGCGGGTTGCTACCCGTTGAAGGAAGAACCGCCAGCGCCGGCCCCCGGTGGACCACCGCCGGGACCGCCCGCGGAGTCCAGCGACGACGGCCGGGAAGTTCCGCATGGCGTCACCGCACCGGTTTTCGATGAGGGGAGAGGGCAGTGACCCGCCGCAATCTCATGATCGTCGTCGCGGTGACCCTGACCCTCGTGCTGGTCGGCGGCATCGTCGCGGTGACTCGCACGACGAGCCGCATCAACCTCGTCGCCTATTTCGACCGCGCCACCGGGCTGTACGAGGGCGACCAGGTGGTGCTCCTCGGCGTGCCGGTGGGCAGGATCGACAAGATCGAACCGCAGCCCAACCGGGTCAAGATCTCGTTCTGGTATGACAGCGACCATCAGGTGCCGGCGGACGCAAACGCGGTGATCCTGTCGCCGAGCCTGGTCACGGTCCGCCAGCTGGAGCTGACGCCGGCCTATACCGGCGGGCCTGTGATGGCCGACGGAGCGGTGATACCGCAGGAACGCACCGCGGTGCCGCTGGAGTACGACGACCTGCGTGAGCAACTCCAAAGGCTCACCGAGACACTGCAACCGACCGAGCCCGGCGGCGTCAGCACCCTGGGCGCGTTCGTCAACACCGCCGCCGACAACCTGCGGGGCCAGGGCCCGGACATGCGCAAGATGGTGATCTCGCTGTCCGAGGCGCTTGCCGCCCTCGACGATCACAGCGACGACCTGTTCGGGACGTTCGAGAATGTGGCCACCCTCGTCAAGGCGTTGCGCGACAGCAGTGGCCCACTCGCCCAGTTGAATCGGGACCTGGCCGCGGTGACCCAGCCGCTGGTCAACCAGCCGAACGAACTCGAATACGCGCTGACGAACCTCAACGACGTCGTCGGCGACGTGAGCAGCTTCGTGGCGGAGAACCGTGACGCGATCGGCACGACCTCCGACCGGTTGGTGTCGGTGTCGGATTCGGTGGTCGAAAGCATCGACGACGTCAAACAACTGCTGCACGTACTGCCCTCGACATTGGCGAACTTCCAGAACTTCTATCAACCCGCCCAGGCCACCTTCACCGGTGTGCTCACCGCGCAGAACTTCGCCAATCCGCTGCAGTTCATCTGTTCGGCGGTCGAGGCCGCGGCCCGATTGGGCGCCGCGGAATCGGCGAAGCGCTGCATCCAGTACATGGCGCCGATCTTCAAGAACCGCCAGTACAACTTCCCGCCGCTGGGCATCAACCCGGTCGTCGGGCCCATGGCACGCCCCAACGAGGTCACCTACAGCGAGGACTGGCTGCGCCCGGACTACATTCCGCCGGCCGGACCGGCGCCGACCGAACCCTTCCGTGCCGTGCCGCCGCCGCCCGAAGGCCCGCTGCCGCCGGCCAACGAACTGTTCAACTACTTCGGTTGGGGGCGCGATCTGGCGGTCAGCCCGCCGTTGCCGACCGACCCCGAGACCGGTCTACGCGGAATGATGCTGCCCGCCACCAGCGATGAGGGTGAAGGATGATCCGAGCAGTAGCCAGAAAAACCCGCTGGGGCCGAGCGGGAACGGTGCTTCTTCTGACTCTGGCCGTGGTGGCGTTGTCCGGGTGCGGCTCCCTGCGGGACTTCAAGGGGCTCAACTCCCTTCCGCTGCCGGGCCGAGCGGGCCAGGGCCCGGACTCCTACACCATCCAGGTGCAGATGGCCGATGTGCAGAACCTGCGGATGAACTCGCGGGTGCGCGTCGCGGACGTCAACGTCGGCAACGTCAAGAAGATCGAACGCCAGGATTGGCACGCGTTGCTCACCATCTCGCTGGAGGGCGACGTCGACCTGCCGGCCAATGCCACTGCCCGACTGGGCCAGACCAGCCTGCTGGGGTCCATGCACATCGAGCTCGCGCCGCCGACCGACGCCAAGCCGGAAGGAAAGCTCAAGGACGGGTCGGTCATCCCACTGGCCTCGACGGCGGCGTTCCCGTCCACCGAGGAGACGCTGAGCGCGTTGGCGTTGGTGACCAACGGTGGGGGCCTGGGCCACGTCCACGACATCACCACGGCGCTCAGTACGGCCTTCACCGGCCGCGAAGGCGAGCTGCGCAGCTTGATCGGTGAGCTCGACACGTTCATCGCCTTTCTCGACGACCAGAAGGGCGACATCATCTCCGCGACGGAAAGTCTGAACAGTCTGGCGGTTCAGTTCGCCGACGAGGAAGCCGTCTTGGACGAGGCGCTGAGAACCATCCCGGATGCGCTCGAAGTGGTCAAGGATCAGCGCGACATACTCGCCGATGCACTGACTCAGGTCGGCAAGTTCAGTGCGCTGACCGCTGATTCCGTGAACCAGATCAAGGACAATCTGGTCACCGAGCTCAAGGACATCGGTCCGCTGCTGCAGTCGGTCGCCGACGCGGGCCCCGGTGCCCTGGTCGCCACCACCGATGTCCTCGGTGCGCCGCCGTTCGCGAAGAGCACGCTCACCAAGTGGATGCGCGGCGACTACGGCAACCTGACCGCGGTCATCGACCTGACGTTGAGCCGCATCGACGCCGGCATGCTCACCGGCACCCGGTTCGAGGGTGCCCTCACCGAGTTGGAGCTGCAGTGGGGCCGCACCATCGGCCAGATGCCGAGTCCGTACACGGCCCGAAACCCACTGATCGCTCCCTACCAGTTCAACCAGGGGCCGTGATATGCGTTTGGACAGGAAGCTCGCAATCCAGCTGACGGCATTCAGTGTCATTGCGGTGACGGCGATCTCGTTCGTGCTGGTGCAGTACATGGAGTTGCCGACACGGGTGCTGGGGTTCGACCGGTACGACGTCACCCTGCAACTGCAGGACTCCGGTGCCCTCTATGCGAACGCGGACGTCACCTACCGCGGGGTCTCCGTCGGCCGGGTGACAGACGTGTCGTTGACCGACGCCGGCGCCCAGGCGGTGCTTCTGCTGGACAAGGGCGTCGACATCCCCGCAGACTTGACCGCCGAGGTGCGCAGCATGAGCGCGGTCGGCGAACAGTTCGTCGAACTGACCCCGCGCAGCGACAGCGGACCGGTCCTGAAGGGCGGCGACGTGATACCGGCGGACCGTGTCGAGGTGCCGCCCAATATCAACGCGTTGCTCGCCGCGACCAATCGTGGGCTGAACGCGATCCCGCGCGACGATCTGAAAACGGTTGTGGACGAGGCCTATACCGCCTTCGGTGGGCTCGGACCCGAGCTGTCCAGGGTGGTGGACGGGATGACCACGCTGGCCACCGGTGCGCGGGAGAACCTGGACTCGATTCTCACCGTGATCGACGAGGCCAAGCCGATCCTCGACAGCCAGATCGAGACCGCAGACTCGGTCCAGGCGTGGACCCGCAACGTCGCCGAGATCGAGACGCAGTTCGCGTCGGCAGACCCCGCGGTGCGCAACATCCTGCAGGAAGGCCCGGCGGCGCTCGATGAGGCCCGCCAGTTGTTCGACCGGCTACAGCCGACGCTGCCGACCATCCTGGCCAACCTGGTCAGCGTGGGGGAGGTTGCCCTCACGTACCACCCGCACCTGGAAAGCGTGCTGACGTTGGTCCCGGTCGTGCCCCAGGCGCTGCAGGGTTCGCACCTGGCCAACAGGTACGCCAAGCCGCATCTGCATCGCGGAATGTACTTGAGCTTCAACCTGAACCTGAACTGGCCACCACCGTGCACGACGGGCTTCTACCCCGCCCAACAACAACGGTGGGCCCAGTACGAGGATCCCGAGGGCTCCCCGGGACGGCCTCCCGGCGACGTCTATTGCCGTGTTCCGCAGGACTCGCCCATCGCAGTCCGCGGAGCGCGCAACATCCCGTGCGCGACCAAACCCGGCAAGCGCGCGCCGACGGTGAAGATGTGCGAGAGCGACGAAGAGTACATCCCGCTCAACGACGGTTGGAACTGGAAGGGCGATCCCAACGCAACGATGACGGGACAGGACATCCCACAGTTCCGCCCCGGTGAGGAACCGCCGGCGGCGCCTCCCGCTCCGGGTGAGCCACCGGCATCGGCGAACAACTTTGTGCCGACGCCGATCCCGTCAGCCGCATACGATCCCGCGACCGGAACCTACGTCGGTCCGGACGGACAGTTGCGCACCCAGTCCAACCTCGCGAACGGTGACGAACAAACATGGCAACAGATGCTGATACCGCCGACGGAGAACTGACCGAGATGGTCGGGCCGCGAGGTGCGCGTCGGGCGGCGGCGGCCGCGCTGGTGATGGTGCTCGCCATGACCGCGTTGGTGGGTTGGCTGGCCTACCGTGACCATCGAAGCCAGGCCTTTGAGGCCGACCAGCAGATGTTCGTTGCGGCGGGTCGACAGGTCGCCGAGAACCTCACGACGATCGACTGGGCGCAGGCCGAGGCCGACGTCGAGCGGGTCCTCGACTCCGCGGCGGGCTCCTTCCATGAGGAGTTCTCACAGCGAAGCGCCGACTTCATCGACGTGGTCAAGAAGGCGCGTTCGAAATCGGAAGGCACGATCAGCGAAGTCGGGCTGGAGTCGGAGTCCGAGGGCAACGCCGTGGTGTTGGTGGTGGCCGCCGTGCGCACCTCGACCGTCGACGACGACGGGAATCCCGTCGCGGACAGCGAAACCTCAAGCCAGTGGCGGATGCGGATATCCCTGGAGAAAGCCGACGGTGACGTGAAAGCCACCAATGTGGAGTTCGTCTCGTGAGGGCGCTGCGACGGATAAGCGTCTACGCCGTATTACCGTGCCTGGCAATGCTGTTGGCGCTGCCTGCGGGTTTTCTGAAGTGGCAGGACGGGGTGACTCGCAGCTCGCAGCTGGCCGGCACGCAAGCGGTGGCGGCGGCCAGGGACGCCACCGTGGCCATGCTTTCCTACCAGCCGGACAGCGTCGAAGCAGACCTCGGGGCCGCCAAGGAACGGCTGACCGGCACGTTCCTGGACGACTACACCCGCCTGATCGACGAAGTGGTGATTCCCGGGGCCAAGCAGCAGCGCATCTCGGCTGTCGCCGACGTGCCGGCTGCGGCTTCGGTGTCGGCAGAGCCGGACCGTGCGGTGACGCTGCTGTTCGTCAACCAGACCACCAATGTCGGCACAGAACCGCCGATCGAGAACATCTCCACGGTTCGCGTGACGATGGACAAGATCGGCGGTCGCTGGCTGGTTTCCGGTTTCGAGCCGGTCTAGAGCTTCTGCGTTTCCTCGGTGCTGTAGACCGTGACACCACCGGTGGCGAAGTTGGCGACATCGGCACTGGCGGCTGCCATCTCGGGTGAAGTCAATGCGGTCTGCAGATCCTCGGCCGTGTCGAAGGTCAGGCTGGCGACCATGTAATAGGGGGCTGCCTCCCCCGGCGCGATGGAGTGGCATTTGCCGACGCTGAGCCCACTCAGGCACGGAACCTTCAGCGCGAGTGGAATGTGGGTGTCGGTGTAGTAGGCATCGAATGCGGCGGGATCGTCCGGATGGCCGTAGCACACGGAAACACGAAACATATTGAGACTCCTGATAATTCGGGCGAAAACGGTCCGAGTCAGCCTAGCAGCTGGGAGACGTGGAGTGGCGTGTGCGGCTCGAGAATCGGTTGTTCGAGATTGCCCGCTTTTGCACACGCAAATGAGGCAACGGATTACCTGGCTTGGACATGCCGTCGGCGGTACCGTTATCCCATGGGTGGCTACCGCGAACTGTACGAATCCAGCATCGCGAATCCCGAGGGTTTCTGGGCCGAGGCCGCGCAGGCGGTCACCTGGACGAGAGCGCCGCAGCAGATCCTCGACGACTCCAATCCGCCGTTCTACCGCTGGTTTCCAGGCGCGGAGATGAACACCTGCGCCAACGCATTGGACCGCCACGTCGCGGCCGGCCGCGGCGATCAGGACGCGGTCATCTACGACTCGCCCGTCACCGGCACCACAGGTCGCATCAGCTACGCCGACCTGCTGGACCGGACGGCGCGATTCGCCGGGGCACTGCGTGACCTGGGAGTGGCCCAAGGGGACCGCGTCATCGTCTACATGCCGATGGTGCCCGAGGCGATCGTCGCGATGCTGGCCTGTGCCCGCCTCGGCGCGGTGCACTCGGTGGTGTTCGGCGGGTTCGCCGCCCACGAGCTGGCCGCCCGCATCGACGACGCCGCGCCCAAGGTCGTGGTGTCCGCGTCATGCGGTGTGGAGCCGTCGCGGGTGGTGCCCTACAAGCCGATGCTCGACGCCGCGCTGGGGATGACCGCGCATCAACCCACCCGCTGCGTGATCCTGCAGCGCGAGCAGTGCCTCGCCGAGATGGTGGCGGGCCGCGACGTCGACTGGGCCGATGCGCTGGCCGACGCGGAACCGGTCGCCCCGGTACCGGTCGCGGCCACCGACCCGCTCTACGTGCTCTACACCTCGGGCACCACCGGCACACCCAAGGGTGTCGTCCGCGACAACGGTGGACACGCCGTCGCGCTGCTGTGGAGCATGCGCAACATCTACGACATCGGTCCCGGCGACGTGTTCTGGGCAGCCTCCGACATCGGCTGGGTGGTCGGGCATTCCTACATCGTGTACGCCCCGTTGCTGCAGGGCGCGACGACCGTTCTCTACGAGGGAAAGCCGGTCGGTACACCGGATCCCGGCGCATACTGGCGGGTGGCCGCCGAACACGGCGTCAAGGCCTTGTTCACCGCGCCGACCGCCATCCGGGCGATCCGCAAACAGGACCCGGACGGCGCCCACATCGGCCGCTACGACCTGTCCAGGCTGCGTTATCTGTTCCAGGCCGGTGAGCGGCTCGATCCGGATACCTACGCGTGGGCATCCGAAAAGCTGGGGATCCCAGTGGTGGACCACTGGTGGCAGACCGAGACCGGTTGGGCCATCGCCGCGAATCCGATGGGCATCGAACCGCTCCCGATCAAGCCCGGCTCGCCGACGCTGCCGATGCCCGGCTATGACGTACGAATACTCGACCATGACGGCGCACAGGCGGACCCGGGTACCGACGGCGCGATCTGTATCAGGCTGCCGCTACCTCCTGGCACCCTGCAGACCCTGTGGCGGAACGACGACCGCTACCGGGCGGGGTATCTGACGGAGTACCCGGGCCACTACCTGACCGGCGACGGCGGCTACCTCGACGACGACGGCTACCTGTTCGTCATGGGCCGCATCGACGATGTGATCAACGTTGCCGGGCACCGGCTTTCCACCGGCACCATCGAGGCGGTGCTGGCGGAGCACGCCTCGGTCGCCGAGGTCGCGGTGATCGGCGTCGCCGACGAGATCAAGGGCCAGGTGCCACGCGGGTTCGTGGTGCTCAAGGACGGCGCCTCCGAGGACGGCCTGACCGAGGAACTCGTGGCGGCGGTGCGCGACGACATCGGTGCGGTGGCGAACTTCAAAACCGTCGACCTGGTGCCGGCACTGCCGAAGACCCGGTCCGGCAAGATCTTACGCAAGATCATGCGCAGCATCGCCGAGGGTCACGACGAACCGCTGCCGTCCACCATCGAAGATCCCGGTGTCGTCGAGGCGTTGAAACCGATCCTGCGCAGATAGGGGTGTGGCTGCCCGCCGGATCACGACGAAACGAGTGTCAACGCGAAGCCGGCATAGACGTCGCAGATCTCGTCGATGCCGAGCGGGCCGTCCGGTCGGTACCATCCCGCCACCGCAGAACACATCTGCAGGATGGCGAAGATGACAAGTTTCGTCCTGGGCGAAGCCGTCGCGGAGTCGTCGCCACACTCATGCACGATTCCGGTGAGGATCGCCTCGTATTCGGCGCGCAGCTTCACCGAGTGTTCCTGATGGTCTGAGGTCAGACTTCGGTGCTGAGAGTTGATGATCGACGCCTCATCGCGATGCAGGGCGTGGTAGCGGACATCTGCGCGGACGAACGCCACCAACCTCTCGGTGGGGGTGGCCGATGGTGGCAGCCGGTCCAATTCGGTACGCCATGACTCGTTGAGCTTGGCGAAGGCCTGCGTGGTCAGGTCCCACAGGATCGCTTCTTTGGACGGGAAGTGGTTGTACATGCTCGAGCCGCGAATGCCCGCGCGGTCTGCGATCTCGCGAATCGACGTTCGGTCATACCCCTGGGTGGAGAACAGATCCAGCGCGACGTGACGGATGCCCTCCGCGGTCGGTTTGACAACACGCTTTGCCACGCTGAGACCCTATTACACCCGACGCTGATCGTGTGGTGCCGGAGTTCGAGATGCCCCTCGGCTGGGCACCGCAAGATGCGCAGAACGGCCGCGCTGGTCAGGTCTGGTGCGTGGAAGTCGTTGTCCGCGGGCAAAATTGATGAGTCAACGCATGTCCTGTTCGGCTGGTCAACGGCGGGTAAGTTGGCGCTCAGGGCGACCCAGCACGTAGCCGTGCCATCCGCTGTCGACAGGAGGACCACCAGCTGTGGACGATTACGCATCGTATGACGCGCTGGGGTTGGCCGAGCTCATCCGGGGCGGCCATGTCAGCCGTGCGGAAGTGGCGGCTGCCGCCTACGCTGCGGCGCAAAAGGCCGGCGACGAGCTGAACGCCTTCACCGAGGGGCCCTTCCCGCAAGCGCTGGAATTCGACGCTGCCGGCCCGTTCGCCGGCGTCCCGTTCGTGTTGAAGGACATCCTCTGCCACGCACGCGGTGTCCCTGTCCACTCCGGTTCCCGGGTACCCGCAGGTGGGGTGGTCTACGAGCACGACACCATCCTGATGGAGCGGTTCCGGCGGGCCGGACTGGCCACGATCGGCACCACCCGAACACCGGAGTTCGGGTTGAGCACCAGCACCGAAGCCCGGCTCGGTGGCGCGGTACGAAATCCATGGGACCGCAGCAGGTCTGCCGGTGGCTCCAGCGGGGGATCAGCGGCCCTCGTGGCGGCCGGCGTGGTTCCCGTCGCCCACGCCAGTGACGGCGCGGGCTCGATACGGATCCCGGCTGCGCACTGCGGGGTCGTGGGTCTCAAGCCCAGCCGGGGACGAATCCCGATCGGTCCGGACGTCGCTGAACTGTTTTTCGGCAATGCCGTCGAGTTCGTCCTGACCCGTACGGTGCGCGACACCGCGGCGTTCCTCGACGTACTTCACGGCAATGAGGCAGGCGAAAAGTACGCTGCCCCAGACCCGTCGGGCCGTTACCGTGATATCGCCGAAGCCGACGGGACAAGCCTCCGGATAGCCGTTGCGTCGGGCGCATGGACGTCGTCACCCGTGGGTGAGGGCATCGCTGCGGCGATGAGCAACGTGGCGGCCGTGTTGGCCGATGCCGGACACCACGTCGAGATCGTCGATCCACCTCTGGATTGGGATGCGCTTTGCGAGGCGGCGACCACGATCTGGTGTGCGGGCACCGCCGCAGCCGTGGTTCCTCTTGCCGAGTCCTTGAACATCCGACGATTACAGGACGCCCCGTTCGAGAGAACAACCATCGCATGCGCCGAGGCCGGCAGGCTGATCTCGGCGGTGGAACTCGTCGCCGCCCAGTCGGTCTTCAACACGATTTCGCGCTCGATGGCGAACTTCATGACCGAGTGGGATGTGCTTGCCTGTCCCACCTCCACTCAGACCGCCCCACCCCTCGGGGAATTCTTGGCCGACGACGACTACGCGGCCGAAGACTGGGTGCGCAAGTGTCTGGACCCTTACCCCGCAGGCGTGCTCTACAACATCACCGGCGCCCCGGCGATGACCGTTCCGGTCGCGATCGCCGGCGACGGAATGCCTGTCGGGGTGCAGTTGGGCGCGGAGATCTTTCGAGAGGACCTGTTGATACAGGTCGCCGGCACACTGCAGCGACACTGCTGGTCAAGCGACCGGCGTCCAACATCCGATCGTGGAACTACAGAAAGAGGAAGTCTCCATGAAGACATTCGACCCTGACTTCATGCGCGGCCTGGTGCCCGGGTTCGTGTTCGGCGCCAGCCAGAACGGCATCGCATTCCTGGCCGGGCAGGTGGGCCTGGACCGCGACCTGAAGGTGGTCGAAGGCCGTCGAGCCCAGACCGAACAAGCTCTCCGAAACATCCGGGAAACCCTCGACGCCGGCGGTCTCGAAATCTCGTCGTTGGCGCAGATGATGATCTTCTACAAGGCGCAGGACGATCTCGTGCTCACCGAGGCGATAGAAGAGTTCGTGGCGCTCAAGGACGAGATCCTGCCCGGCAGCACGCCTGCGGGTTTCGTCTGCAGCGTGCACGGACTGCTCTACCCGGAGTTGCTGGTCGAGGTTCAAGCGGTGGCGTTCACCCGGCAATGACGGCCAGCGACTGCTCTGGAGGACGATGAGATGTCCTTGGATCCGGAAGTCAAAGCACTGCTCGACGACCTCGCCGCCCAGGGTCTTCCGGCCTTCGACGAGATGACGGTGACCCAGGCCCGCGAAACCGCCTACGCCTTCATCGACCTCCAGGGCGACGCCGAGGATGTCGACACGGTATGGACCGAGAAAGTTGCGGTCGCCGGAAGCGAGGTCGAGGTCCGCATCTACCGCCCCGCTTCGCAAGATCCGTTACCGCTCGTCGTGTACTTCCACGGCGGGGGGTGGGTGATCGGCGACCTCACGGTGGTCGACAAACCATGCCGTTCGCTGGCCAATGCCGCCGGCGCTGTTGTCGCGGCCGTCGGCTACCGACTGGCTCCCGAACATCGCTTCCCGACGCCCGCGGAGGATTGCTACCAGGCCACGGCGTGGTTGGTGCGGCACGCCGCACAGTTGGGCGCCGATCCCGCCGCCGTCACGGTGTGCGGAGACAGTGCCGGCGGGAACCTCGCTGCCGTAGTGGCCCTCATGGCTCGCGACCGAAACGGCCCCGCCATCGCGCGTCAGGTGCTTCTCTACCCGCCGATGCTGCCACCCCGGCCCGAGCGGTTTCCCTCCTACGTCGAGAATGCGCAGGGATATCTGCTGACCACCAACAGCATGCAGTGGTTCTGGAACCACTATCTGAGTTCGCCGGACGACGCCGACAATCCCTACGCGGCTCCTCTGACAGCGGCCGACCTCACCGGGCTGCCACCGGCGTTTGTCGCAGTGTGCGAATACGATCCGCTCCGCGACGAGGGTATTGCCTACGCCGAACAACTCGAGAAGGCCGGGGTCTCTGTCACCCTGCGCCGTGTCGACGGTGCGGTCCATGCCATCTGCTGGATGGCCGGGGTCGTCGCGCTCGGTCGTTCCGTGCTCGAGGACGTGGCGCGGCAGGTGTTCACCGCGCCGAAAAGGGACGAATAACCAAGGGCGCGGGCAAATTTGGTGAGTCAACGCAGGTCCTGTTCGACCCCTTCGAACATGTTACGTTGACCCGCGAACTCGCCCCCGAATTCCTTCGAGAGGAGCCTGCGATGCGGTTTGGTCTTATCTGCGAGGGTGACACACCTGAAGGTTTGACCCACTTCCACCGCTACCACGAACTGGTGGACGAGGCCGTGCTGGCTGAGGAGGTCGGCTTCGATTTCTGGGGGACGTCAGAGCAGCACTTCCATCCGTCGGTGGCCTCGGTGTCGGCACCGGAAACCTTGTACTCCTACGTCGCGGCGCGCACCAAGACGATCAAACTGCGTCTGATGTCGATCGTGATGTTGAAGTTCAACCACCCGATCCGGGTCGCGGAACGCCTTGCGACGCTCGACATCCTCTCCAACGGACGGGTTGAGTTCTGCACCGCTCGCTCCAACAATCCGGGAACCATCGACGCCTTCCAGGTCTCGGCGTCGGAGACCAGGGGACAGTGGCGTGAGGGTGTCGAGTTGACCGTGCGCGCGTTGACCGAGGACCCGGTCGAGTTCAACGGTGACTACTACCAGTTCCCGTCGCGGAGCGTGACCCCGCGCCTCTATCGCCCGATGTTTCCGGTATCAATGGCGGCGTCGAGTAGGGAAACCTTCACGATGGCAGGCGAGTTCGGTCTTGGCGTCATCATGACCGACAACTACGCAGGCTGGGAGTATGTCGAAGAGTGCGCGAAACTGTACCGGAAGGCAGCGGCGGACCCAACGCCGTTCGCGGCCTACCCGGCCAGTGAATCGCTCGGCTTCGTCGTGATGACCACGGCCTGCGATGAGGATCCACAACGGGCCAAGCGCAATGCCGCGCATGTGGCGCAAGGTGTGCTCGTGGTGTGCCATCAGATGTACACCGCGCTCGCCAAGCGTGACCAGAGCTACGCGGACCTGGCTCGAATCGAGACGTTGTACCAGAAGCGAGAGGATCTCGACTTCATGATGGATGCGTCGCCGACTGTGCTGGCGGGGGGTCCCGACCGGTTCATCGAGACGATCCGCCGACTCGAAGCGCTCGGTTACGACGAGGTGATCTTCCGAGTCGACGGCCTCGGGTATGAAGAGAACATGCGGACGATCGAGATGATCGGAAAGTATGTCATCCCCACGCTCCGGATGCCCAGCGCCGCGGTGACGCCGAGCCAGTATGTGACCGACATGAAATTGGAAAGCGTGCCGCAGTACCTGATCTAAGTGTGACCGCGGAGTAGAGCAGGAGGCACGAGATGGGTTTCATGACACCGGATCTGACGCCGAATGTGGTGCCTGAGGAGTTCCTACGCAGGCCGCTGATGCAGCGGATGCGTGCCTTGGCGATGGATTGGGCGGAGAACGGCTTCGGTACCGCGAGGATCGTCCATGTCACCTACATCGCCAAGCTGATCTTCTTCTTCGCCCTCGGTGGCATCGTGATCGCGACGGTGACATCGGGGTTACCGGCGTTCTGGCGGGTTTCGGAGTGGTGGAACCAGCCGATCGTCTACCAGAAGGTGATCCTCTGGGTGGTGCTGCTCGAGGCGGTGGGACTGGCCGGGACGTGGGGTCCGTTGGCGTTCAAGGTCAAACCGAAGATCTACGGAGTACGGTTCTGGGTGCGGCCGGGAACGATCCGGCTGCGGCCGTGGCGGTGGGTGCCGTTGACCGGTGGCGATCGGCGCACCGTCGTCGATGTCGTGCTCTACCTGGCGTTGTTGGGCAGTGTGGTGGTGGCCCTGGTGTCACCCGGTGTGAGCAGCGCGTCGTTGTCGGAGGCGCTGCCGGACAACACTTCCGGATTGGTCAACCCGGCTCTGCTGGTGGCGCCGATCGTACTGCTGGTTGTGACGGGCTTGCGGGACAAGACCATTTTCCTGGCCGCGCGCGGTGAACAGTATCTGCCTGCGCTGGTGTTCTTCGCGGTGTTGCCGTTCACCGACATGATCATCGCGTTGAAGATCCTGATCGTGGTGGTATGGGTCGGTGCGGCGTTCTCGAAGTTCGGCGCACACTTTCCGCGCACGGTGGCGCCGATGATCAGCAATATGCCGTTGGCGCCCAAGTGGTTCAGGCGGGCACAGTATCGCGACTTCCCGCAGGACCTGCAGCCGTCGAAAGTCGCGTACCTCATGTCGCACGGGCCGGGCACAGTGGTGGAGTTCGGCGCGCCGCTGGTGTTGTTGTTCTCGATGAACAAGTGGCTGACGCTGGTGGCCGTGTTGGCGATGGTGGCATTCCACCTTTTCATCATCCAGACATTCCCGCTGGCGGTACCGCTGGAGTGGAACGTGGTGTTCGCCTACGCCACGGTGTTCCTGTTTCTCGGATTTCCGGCTTGGCAGGGGTATGCGGTCGCCGACATGTCCACCCCGTGGCTAACGGTCGGGATCACCGCGGCGCTGTTCGTGTTCCCGGTCCTGGGCAACCTGCGCCCGGACAAGGTGTCGTTCCTGCCGGCGATGCGGCAGTACGCCGGGAACTGGGCGTCGGCGTTGTGGGCGCTGACACCGGGCGCCGAGGCTAAGCTCAACCGGGTGACGCGGCCGGTGACCAGCATGACCGATCAGTTCGTCGCGGCTGGGTTCGATCCGCAGTGGGCGGAGCTCACCGCGCAGAAAACGATCGCCTGGCGAAGCATGAACTGTCAGGCGCGTGGCCTGTTTTCGCTGTTGCTCAAGCGGTTGCCCGACATCGATTCGCGCACCGTCCGGGAGGGCGAGGTGATGTGTGTGTCGCTGATCGGCTTCCAGTTCGGCGACGGCCATCTGCACGATGAGCGCATGATCCGCGCTGTACAGCGCGAGGCCAACTTCGCGCCGGGTGAATGCGTGATCGCATGGGTGGAGTCGCAAGCCGTCGCAAGCAAGGTGCAGCACTACAAATTGATCGACGCCGCGATCGGCGTGATCGAGCGGGGCACCTGGCGGGTTGCTGAGGCTGCGGGCGAACAGCCCTGGCTGCCCAACGGCCCGATCGCGACCGAGGTCGCCTGGCGGCGAAAGGGCGACCAGCCGAACGGCCCGGCTCCGGCGCCTACTGAGCAGGCGATGGCCGGCGCCCACGAGGACAACCGGAAGTCGGGCCCTGCCTAGCGCGATCGTGGTCGGCGCCGGCCCCAACGGGCTGGCCGCCGCCGTTGTGCTCGCGGCGCGGGGCGTGCAGACCATCGTGCTCGAAGCCGCCGAGGAGATCGGCGGCGGGACGCGTTCGGGTGAGTCGATCCTGCCCGGCCTGCTGCACGATCACTGCTCGGCGTTTCATCCGATGGCGGTCGGTTCGCCGCTGCTCAACGGCCTTGAGTTGCAGCGTCACGGCCTGTCGTGGCGTCTCCCGCCGATCGATTGCGTCCACCCACTCGATGACGGCGGGGCCGGGGTATTGCACCGCTCGATCGACCAAACCGTCGCCGGGCTGGACCGCGACGGGCCGCGCTGGTCTGCGCTGTTCAGCAGGTCCGCGGCGAACTTCGACCGGCTGTCACACGACATCATGGGGCCGCTGCTGCGCATCCCTGAGCACCCACTGACACTGGCCAGATTCGGCATCACCGCATTGATGCCCGCATCGGTGTTGGCACGGCTGTTTCGAAGCGAACAGGCCCGCGCTCTGTTCGGTGGCGTGGCAGCACACGCCTTCCGCCCTCTGCACTACCCGATGACCGCGGCCATCGGACAGGGCATCATCGTCGCCGGACACCGCCACGGCTGGCCCGTCGCCGAAGGCGGCTCTCGGGCGATCACCCACGCGCTGGCCGCTCGGTTACGCGAGCTCGGCGGCCACATCCACACCGGCACCCGCGTGGAGGTGGCCACCCAGCTGCCGCCCGCAGACATCACCATGTTCGATCTGGATCCCCGCCACATCGCGGCCATCCTCGGCGAGCGTCTGCCGCGCCGTGTCGCCAACGCCTTCAGCCGGTTTCGGCACGGACCCGGGGCATTCAAGGTCGATTTCGCCGTCGAGGGCGGCGTACCCTGGCGCAACGCGCAGGCACGCCGGGCGGGCACGGTGCACGTGATCGGCGGCTACCGCGAACTGGCCGCCGCCGAACGTGACATCCACGGCGGGCGGATGCCTCGACGCCCCTTCGTCCTCGTCGGGCAGCAGTACCTGGCCGACCCGCAACGCTCCGTGGGCGACGTCCACCCGGTCTGGACCTACGCCCACGTCCCCAACGGCTACACCGGTGACGCCACCGAACAGATCCTCAACCAGATCGAACGCTTTGCACCGGGATTTCGTGACCGCATCGTCGGGCAGGCCGTCCGCACCACCACCGACATGGCCACCTGGAACACTAATTACGTCGGCGGCGACATCATGACCGGCGCCAAAGACATCCGCCAACTCACCTTCGGTCCACGGATCACGCTCTCCCCGTACTCACTCGGTCTGCCCGGCATGTACATCTGCTCGGCGGCGACCCCTCCGGGTCCCGGCGCGCACGGCATGTGCGGCGCCAACGCGGCAGCACTGGCACTCACCGAGCTCGGTCGGCATCGCAGCTAAGTCAGCTCACCCGACGGTACTGACCGGTGGCCCCGACGAGGTCGCTCACCGCTGGGTTTCGGGTCGGTCCGGACGGGTGGTGGCGATCGTGACGAGCTTGCGCTTCAGCGCCCAAATCTGGCGTCGGATGGCCACGGGGTTGAGGCCGGCGTAGACGTCGGCGAGGATCGCCTTGTCCTCGGGCGAGACCGCTTCATGGCGCTGCGCGCGCCGATACGGCGTCGCGGCGGTGTCGTGCTTGATGGACACCCGGTCGCCGTCGCGAATCTTGGAGACAAGCTTCTGTCTGGGGTAGAAGTAGTTCGTCAACTGGGATCTCAGCTCCCAAATCTCGTTCAACACAATGAGTTCTGCGGGTGTGTCGTATCGGTGGCGGCCGACGACGGAGCACGCGAACTGGTTCCTGTGCTCGGCGGTCGAGTTGTCCAGGCAGGACCAGATCAGCGTGAAATCGCGGTTGTCACACCAGTTCTGTAGGTCGTCGTGAAGATAACCGAATCCATCCTGCACGTCGACGCCGCGGATCGGGAAAGGCATCTTTTTGGCGATGTCGTCGAGCGCGTCGATCATTGCCTTGGGAGTCGAGCCCAGGACGCTGCGCTTCTCGGTCCAGCCGGTGGCGATGTCGGTGACGGCCAAGGTGTGGGCGTGGACACCGACGAGATGACCACCGTGATGACTCGTCAGGTGCAGTTCGACGAACCCCGGAACCCGGTCGTCCCAGCCTGCCCCCGCGCGGACGGCAAGCCGTCTTCTGGCGGCCACCTTCGGTCCGGTCGGACCGCGGCGGGTGACCCGGCGATTCTTCTGACGCTCCAGAGCCAGCCGCCGATCGATGGTGGCCGCCGACATTCCCGCCAACAGGGCCGCGGTGTCGTCGTCGACGTCCAATTCACCGCACCGACGCAGCACGGCCACCAGGTCACCGAGCACGGGCGCCAACCGCTTCCCGGCGGGCATGTCCAATGTCTTCCAGCAAAGAACAAGTGCCTCAATGGCTTTGCCGTCGTACTTCGGCGCCCGAGGCGCCCGCTTGCGGGCCACCCCGGGCTGCAAGACACCACGCAGCGCCTTGCGCGCATGGTCGCGATGCCAACCTGTGGCCGCGCACAGCTCGTCGAGGATCTTGGTCTTACCCCGATTGTCCGAGTCGTGGTAGCGGATGGCGACCTCTTCGGTCAAAACGCTGCACGCTGTCAAGCTCCAGCACCGACCTCCCCGCGGCGCCCGGCGGGCATTCCCACGTGAGGCAACAGGTAATTCCGACTTCCGCTGGACCACAACAAATTCCGCGCCATGCCGGAATGTTAACGGACGCTTGTTAGTTTGTCAGCGGATCACCGCAACTGAGGGGAGTGCCGGGCCGGCGCGTGACGGGGCTCAGCGGGCGTGTAATTGTCGCCGCAGCGTCGGCTTGTCGATCTTGCCAACCGGATTCTTCGGAAGATCGCCGAGGATGGTGATTTTGGCCGGCTGCTTGTACTTGGCCAGCGATGCGCGGGCGTGTTCCTCGATTCGGCCGACACCGATCTCCGTACCGGGGGTCAGGGATACGAACAGCACCGGTTCCTCGCCGTACACCGGGTGTCGGCGCCCGACCACGGCCGCTTCGGCGATCCCCGGCAGTTGATAGACAGCGGCCTCGATCTCCTTGGGGTAGATGTTCTCACCGCCGCGGATGATCAGGTCCTTCGCGCGGTCGACGAGGATGAGGTAGCCGTCTTCGTCGAGACGGCCGAGGTCGCCGGTGTGCAGCCACCCCTCGACGATGGTCTGCGCAGTCTCGTCGGGACGGTTGAGGTAACCCCGCATGACGTTGGGGCCGGTGATGACGACTTCACCGACCTCTCCTTGGGGCAGTGACCGGCCCTCCGCGTCAACGATTCTGACCTGCTGACCTGGAAGTGGGAGCCCGACGGTGCCGGGCTTACGTACTCCGCGCAGTGGGTTCAGTGTGCTCGCGCAGGTACCCTCCGAGAGACCGTAGCCCTCGATGATCGGTATGCGGTAGCGGGTTTGGAACCTTTCGAGTAGCTCGGGGCTGGCCGGCGCCGCACCGCACACGCCGAACCGCACGGACGTGGTGTCCGGGCGCAGCTCGGCGGGCAGATCGGCCAGCATCGTGTATATCGCAGGAACGGCCGAGAAATAGGTCGCTCGGCTCTCTTCGAGCCGGGTGAAGAAGGTTTTCGGGCTGAACCGTCCGGCGATGGTGACCCGGCCCCCGGCGAGCAGAGGCGACAGGACACTGGCCAGGATTCCGTTGACGTGAAAGAGCGGCAGCACCAGAAGGCTGTGATCGTCGCTGTTCAGTTCGAACCCGGCGACCATCATCCGGGCCATCGCCTCGAGATTGCCGTGACTGAGCATCACTCCCTTCGGCTTTCCCGTTGTCCCGCTGGTGTATATGAGAAGTGCCAATTCATCGGTAGCCGCCTCGGCCGATAGGTCGCCAAGCGGCGAGCTCGATGTCAGGTGGTCGACGGGCAGAAAGGTCGTCGCGGTTGGTTCGGCAGCGGGCGGGGCGTCCGCGATCAGCAGCCGGGCGGCTGCGTCGTTGATTTGATACTCGAGCTCCGGACCCGTCAGCGCTGGGTTGATCGGGGTGACCACCGCCCCCAACCGCCAAGCGGCGAACAGCGTCACCACAAGACTGGTGATGTTCGGCAGCGCAACCCCGACGACGTCACCAACACCGACACCCTTCGCATGTAGCGTCGCCGCTGCGCGACGAACCGCCATGGCGAACTGCGCGTTCGTCAAGCCGCTCTCGTCGTCGACGATGCACACGCGATCCGGGCTCCGCTCGGCACGGAGGTCGGGTAATGCTGCAAAGTTCATGTGGGCCAGTACATCATGGGGTACCCGATTAGGACAGCGGTAGATCTACGGTGCAGCAAGGGATATGACGAAAGTCATGGCCGAACGAGTTTGACGGCGATGTCGCCGTACTCACGCGCAAGCTTTTCGACGTCGGAGAACCGGGCCGTGGGAAACCAGCGGCAGACGTCGACGCACAACGACGAGATGGCCAGCACCACCGTGTCGGGATTGGCGGCGGTGAACGCTCCGGAAGCGAGGCCAGCACGGACGATCGCCTCGATGACGGCCGTGGTGTCGCGACGCAGCGTGGCGATCACGCGGAAGTGCTCGGGTGTCAGGGCATGCAATTCGTACTGGACCACTCGTGCGAGTTGCCGTTCTGTGGCCTGCCATCGGGTGAACGCGCTGACCACCGCCCGTAACCGTTCGACCGGCTCGGCGGCGGGGTCATCCGCGGAGCGCACCGCCTGTAGCGCGCCGCGGTGGCCGTCGAGGCTGATCTCGAACAGGAGTTGTTCCTTATTCTTGTAGTGCGGGTAGATGGCGCTCCCGCTCATCTCGATTCGCTTGCCGATATCCCGTGTCGAACTACCGCCGTAACCCGACTCGGCGAATGCCTCGACAGCGGCCCGCCGGATCCGCGCTGCTGCTGCGGAGCCGTTGACCCGATACTCCGTAGCCATCGCCGGCCTCCCGAATGTCGCCTGACCACGCTCGACTCTGCGTCACCTCGCGCGTCGCCGAGATGGTAACAGTCAGGGTAGGGAAGACGACCGGGCAAAGTCGACGAGCTCTGCGACGGCTTTCATCACATCGCGACGGTCGACACCGCTCTCCGGAAGGCGGTCGGCGAGCTCGGTCCACATCGAGACGATCAGCAGCGCCCTGGCTCGCGCGACTCCCCGCGGCACCCCCTGCGCTTGATAGGCCTTCGCGGTCTTCTCGACCTCTGTCTCGAAGATGTTCTTGAACCAATCGGCGACCTCGTTGTCCAGGGCCGCACCCTGGCGGATGTGTTTCCACAACATTCGGGTCTTCTGCCCGGAATCGGAGAGCTGTCGGTCCCAGTAGGAGAAAATGGCTCGGCAGGCGTCGTCGATCTCCTTGCGGCTGCGCGCCTTCCGCAAGGGCTCATGCAGGGTGGCGAACCCCTCGAGGTTCTCGACGATCGCCCGCAGGATCTCGCCCTTGTTCTGGAAGTGCACGTAGATGGTGCCGCGGCTCAAGTTCGCCCGCTGGGCGATGTTGTCCATCGTGACCGCGTGGTACCCGAGTTCATCGAACAGGCTCAGCGCGCCGTCCATGATCCGGTTGCGGGTGAGTTCCCGTTGCATCTCCCGGAGGCTCCGGGCAGGAGCCTCCGCCGTGTTCTGAGCGGACCCGCTATCGGCGTTCATATTCCACACGCATTCTGTTGGAGCGTACCGAGACCTGGGTGGTCTTGACAGTCAGTGGATTTCGGGCTGGGGTTCCGGCCGCGCGCATCGAAGTCACCGTTGCGTCCGGCGGCCTTGCGGCAGTCTGCGGGCATCCGAGGCTCAACGGCATACCGACCCGACACTCCTGCGTCCCCTTAGTCCTCGTCACCGGTGCTATCGCGCTGCGTTCCAGCTGTGGCGCCGCCGCCGCTGCGCACCATGACCAAAGTTTGCCAGACAGAATTGCTAGAAGTTCTGCGTCGGCAGTCGTCACGGCATCGCGGCAGGCGAAACCGTTGATCAGCATAGAGCTTCTGGGCTCCAACCACCACCAGGCCGATGCTCCCGCCGTGGGAGAGGCCCTGGCCTGCGCTCATAGGCAGGTTCGCTAAGTCCGCGTGCATGTCACTCATTGAACACTATGTCCGGAAAATATGCGGAGTGTTGACAGTTAAGACAGGCGGCCATTAGCCTTCGGGCCACCAAGCGGAAACGACAGAGGGGATCTGTGGGAATTGGCAGCTCCGGTGGAGGTCCACGGGCCGTCTGTTGACGATCCGCGGCCCGCGATGGAACACCAGGCCGAAACGGTCGTGGTGGGATCACGGTGTCAGGCGTGCGGGCGCGAACAGGCTTTTCAGTGGCCACGGTGCGCGGCCTGCGGTGGACCGACCGCGACGGCGCGGTTCGGACCCGAAGGCGTGGTGTGGAGCTCCACTGTCGTACGGATTCCGGTGGCCGGCTATGCGCCGCCCTATTGCCTGGCCTATGTCGATCTCGACGAGGGTCCGCGCGTGCTGGCCCACGTGACGCCGACTGGCGGTGATGCAAGCTCGGACATCGACCGTGTCGCCGCGGGAACACGCGTACGCCTGGTGCAAACGCCGTCCGGCAACCCGACGGTCGAGGTGATGTCATGACGACGGCAGTGCACGGCGTCGGGATGTCGCGGTTCGGCCGCCAGCCTGACAAAGACATCAGCCAGCTCGCCTGGGAAGCGGTCAGTCGAGCCCTCGACGACGCCGGGCCGGGCGAAATTGATGCGGTCTTCGTCGGCGCCGTTCTGGGTCCGTCGGGAGTGGGACCACGGGTGGCGCGCGCGTGCGGTCTGGCGGGAGTCCCCGTCGTGACCATCGAAACAGCCTGCGCCAGTGGAACGACGGCCTTCTATGAGGCCCACGAGGCAATCCGTCTGGGTCGGTACCGACGGGTTCTCGCGCTCGGTGTCGAGAAGATGAGCACCGCATTCGACGGACCCATCACTCCGGAGCAGACCGACCCGGAGGGCCGCACGGGATTGGCGCTACCCGCGCTGTACGCCCTGGCCGCGTCGCATTACCTCGATGCGGGGATGGCCACGCCCGAACAGCTGGCCGCGGTGGCTGTCAAGAACCGTGCGAACGGGTTGCGCAACGAAGCGGCCCGGTACGGCGGTTCCCACACCGTCGCCGAGGTGCTGGCATCCCGAATGATTGCTGACCCGTTGACATTTCTGCAATGCTGCCCGACCTCTGACGGCGCGGCCGCAGCGGTGCTGGGTCCGTTGGGAGAGGACAGCCGCCACGTACCGATCCGTGGAATTGCCTCTGCCACCGGCGAGGTCTGGGACCATCGCTCCCCCCACGTGTGGGGATTCGATCTCGTGGCTGAGGTAGCCCGGTCCGCCTATGAGAAAGCCGATCTCGCCGATGTGCGAGACCTCGACGTGGTCGAGGTGCACGACGCATTCACCATCGGTGAGATCGTCACGATCGAGGCGCTCGGGCTGGCGGCACAAGGAGAGGGCGGGAAGCTGGCCGAATCAGGCCGCACCGCGCTGGGCGGTGAGCTTCCTGTGAACCCCTCCGGTGGATTGCTCTCACGGGGACATCCGTTGGGGGCCACCGGTCTGGCGCAGGTGGTCGAGATTGTCAAACAGCTTCGCGGCGAGGGCGGTAGCCGTCAGGTCGACGGTGCGCGGCTCGGACTTGTGGAAACTATGGGAGGTGGCGTGAGCGGAATTGACGGAAACGCTTGTGTGGTTGCGGTGATGGGCAGGTGACTCCAGGATCTGCATCGCCGGTCTCACCTGAGGTCGACGATCTACTCAGCCCGGCCGCGCTCGCGGACCCCTACACCGCATTCGGCGCCCTGCGCGAGCAGGAGCCGGTGCATTGGAGCGAGAAACACCAGGCCTGGATCATCACCCGGTACGACGATGTGGTCTCCGCGCTGAGGGATCCGCGGTTCTCGTCGGCCCGCATGTCGCCCTACCAGGCATTCAGACAGACCGGGCCGGAACCCGAAGTCGCGACCGAATGGAGTCTGGACGGACTGCAGCACTGGATGGTGTTCAAAGATCCGCCCGACCACATGCGGCTGCGGCGGCTGGTCCGTTACGCGTTCACGGCTCGCGCGATGACCTCGCTGAAACCCGCTGTGCAAGCACTGGCCGGCGAACTTCTGGCGGATCTCGAGACCGATGACACGGTGGACATCGTCCAGCGCTTCGCCTACCCGCTGACGGCCAACGTCATCGCCCAGTTGTTGGGAGTGCCGCGCAGCGATTGGGACCAATTCAAGGACTGGTCAGTGGATTTGGCGAACTTCCTGTTCGGCGCGCTGCAGGCGACGGATCGGCACGACCGGGCCAACGCGGCGATGGCGGGGCTCGGAGAGTACCTGAAGACCCTGGTCCATCGATACGAAGCGGAGCCGGCGGACAATCTGGTCTCGGCGCTCATCGCGGCCAGGGACGCCGGGGACGCGCTGACCCACGACGAGGTGATCGCCACCGGGGTGCTGCTCTTGTTCGCAGGACACGAGACGACCACGAACCTGATCGGGAACAGCTTGCTGGCGCTCATCCAGAATCCGGATCAGCGGCAGCTCTTCCTCGAAGGCAAGTGCACACCGGAACGGGCTGTCGAGGAGCTGTTGCGGTTCGGCGGGCCGACCAAGACCATTGTGCGGGTCATGGCGTCCGACACCACGCTCCATGACCGGTTGTTGAAGGAAGGCTCGCGGGTTCTGCTCTCTCCGCTCGCCGCGGACCATGACCCTCGGCGCTTCCCGGACCCGGACCGACTCGACCTGACTCGTTCGGATGTGGCCCATCTCCAGTTCGGGTTCGGGATCCACTACTGCCTCGGCGCACCGCTGGCGCGTCTGGAGACCCAGATCGCGATCAGCGAGGTGCTTCGGCGTTGGCCCGGCCTCGAGTTGGCCGACCAGCCGCTGACGTGGCAGCCGATCCTGCTCGGACGCAGCCTGCAGACCCTTCCGGTGAGGCTGCGAAATGGGTAGCGGTCAGCGGTGGCGGGTCGCGGTCGACGCACAGCGCTGCGTCGGCACGGCGAACTGCATCGACCGGGCACCTGAACTCTTCGAGCTCACCGACCAGGGTGTTTCCCAACCGAGGGTCGACATCGTCACCACGGCGGCGCAACACGGGCTCGCGGCCGAGGCGGCCGACGTCTGCCCGGCACAAGCCATCCACGTCGACTTGCTCGACGAGGACGAACCTCGCACGGACCTGAGGGAAAGGCAGACCGGTGGCGCGGACGAAAACTGACTACTCGAGCTACAAGCGGTACTGGGACGAGGAACGCGAGACACTGGCGCCCAAGCTGCGCGACAGGATCATCCTCGAGCGTGTGCAGCACCAGCTGCAGTACGCGTACCACAAGCTACCGTTCTACCGACGCCACTACGACGCCAACGGATTTCATCCCGACCAGGTACGCACGCTCGAAGACTTCACCACCAAGGTCCCCGTCGTCACCAAGCAGATGCTGGTCGAGGACCAAGTGCAGAACCCACCGTTCGGCAGCTACGGCGCGCCGTCTCGTAAGGACCTGGCCCGCATCCACGGGTCGTCTGGGACAACGGGCCGGCCCACCATGTACGGCGTTTCCCGCAACGACTGGGAGCGGGCCGGTCAGGCGTCCGCCGCCGGCCTCTGGTGTGCGGGACTGCGGCCACACCATCTGGTCCAAATCACCTTCCCCTTCACGCTTTTCTTCGGCGGTTGGGGCAACCTGCAAGGCATCGAGTTGTTGGGTGCGGGCTGCTTTCCCACCGGCACCATGATCCCGACCGATCAGCAGATCGAGTTCATGCAGAAGTTGGGCGTCGACGTGTTGGTCGCCACCCCGTCATATCTGATGCATCTCGGTCATCGAGCCGCCGAACTCGGAATGCCGGGTGAGGCAATGCAAGTCGAGCTCGCCATGGTCGGCGGCGAGCCAGGAGGCAGCCTGCCCGCCGTGCGCAAGATGCTCAGCGAGCTGTGGGACGGGGCCAGCATCGTCGACGGAGCGGCGGGCTCGTCGTCGGAGATGTACCCGTTCATCACCAACGTTGGCTGCCATGAGAACACCGAAGGCGGAGTGCACCTCTTCCAGGACGAGAACTACACCGAGATCGTCTCGCGTGAGGACCCGAACGTTCCCGTTCCGGCCGGCACACCGGGCGTGACCGTCGGCACCCATCTGTGGCGGGAATCGCAGCCGATGATCCGGTTCTGGATGGGCGACGAGTCCGTCCTCGACGAGGAGCCGTGCCCATGCGGCCGCACCTATCCACGGTTGCCCCGCGGCGTGTTCGGGCGCGTCGACGACATGCTCGTCATCCGCGGAGCCAACGTCTATCCGAGTGCCGTGGAGGCTGCGATCCGGTCCGTTCCCGGCGCGGGAAACGAATTCCGGATCATGGTGGATCGTCGCGGTGACCTCGACGACATCACGGTCGTGGTCGAGCGTCAACCCGACGTCGATCCCGCTCGCGTCGAGGACCTGCGCGCACAGCTTGCCGCCGAGATCCGCCGTGCCGTCAACATTCGGGTGCCGGTCGAGATCGCCGCGCCGGGCACCTACGAGCAGCAATCATTCAAGGCGCGCCGGGTCGTCGACCGCCGCACGGCCCCGCACGCAGAACTCGACCGGGCCCGCAAGATGCTCGGCGACGTGTTGACCGCCTTGCCCGCCGATGCGGAACCGACCATCGAGGACTTTCGTCGTGCGTTCGGCGGATTGTTCGCGAACTTCACCCTGCCCGACGACGCCGAGACCACCGATGTCGATGCGAACGGAGTTCCGGCGACATGGGTCAAGGCACCGGGTGCTCGTGACGACCGCGTGCTCATCCACCTGCACGGTGGGGGATTCTGTCTGGGCTCTGCCGAGGGTTATCTGCCTTTCGGGTACCGGCTTTCGGAGGCGTTCGGGGGCGCGGTGCTGCTCGTCGATTACCGCCTTGCACCAGAACATCCCTATCCCGCGGCCATCGAGGATGCCGTTGCCGCCTACCGCTATGTGCTCGGCACCGGCGTAGCCGCCGATCACGTACTCATCGCGGGGGATTCGGCGGGCGGGGCCCTGGCAGTCGGTCTCGGCCTGTCCGTTCGTGACGCCAACGAGCCGGAGCCCGCCGGGATCGTGCTCTTCTCCCCGGTTCTGGACCTGGCCGCCGAAGCCGAGTCGATGACCAGCCGGGCCGAACTCGACCCGCTGGTGTCCGCCGAGATGATCACGACCATGGCAGACTCGTACCTGGCGGGTCGGGACCCGAAGCACACCCCGTTGGCGTCGCCGATGCACGCCGAACTCGGTGGTTTGCCACCCGCATTGGTCTTCGTGGGAACCGCTGAGGTGGTCCATGACGACGCCACCCGCTTCGCCGATCAAGTTCGCACTGCCGGCGGCGAGGTGGAACTCGTGATCGAGAGGGACATGATCCACACCTATCCAGTATTCGACTTCCTACCCGAGGCAAAGGAGGCGCTGCGCCGGGTCGGGCTATTCGCCCGCACGCACATCGGACCCGCCTGACGATTTGACCCACGACCGTACTGATCAACCTTTGAACCGAAGAAATGGAGATTGCCATGAGGTTTGGCATTGTCACCGAAGCTGACACCACCCCGCGGGCATCGATTGCCGAGCGCTACCACGAAGTTCTGCGCGAAGTGCAGTACGCCGAAGAGATGGGCTTCGACTTCTGGGGCCCCTCCGAGCAGCACTTCATCCCGCCCGTCGCGACGATCTCCGCTTCCGAGGTGTTGTTGGGCGCCGCATCCCAGGTGACCAGCAGCATCGAGCTGCGCGCGATGTCGTTCGTGATGCTCCCGTTCAACCACCCCATCCGGGTCGCCGAACGTGTCGCCACCCTGGACATCTTGACGAAGGGCCGGTTCACCCTCGGCACCGCACGCGGAAACAACGCCAACGTGGCGAAGGCCTTCGAGGTGGACCAGTCCAAGACCCGCGAACAGTGGCAGGAGTCTTTGGAGCTGTGCGTCAAAGCGCTGACGGAGACCGACGTCGAATGGAAGGGTGACACCTACACCGTCGACAAGACGACGGTCTATCCGCGGCTGTACTCACCGGAGATGCCGCCGATCTTTTTGTCCGCGACATCAATTGCCACCCACGAGATCGCCGGACAGTTCGGTCTGGGTGCGATGCACGCCCCGCTTTACGGCTGGTCGTATCTGAAGGACTGCGTCAGCGCTTACAAGACCGCATTGCGCGACGCCAAGCCGATGGGCAACTATCGGGTCAACGACTCGATGTCCATCGTCGCGCTCGGGGCCAACTGCGCTGCGACCACCCAGCAGGCGTTCGACGACTGCCGGATCTCGGCGCACGGATTCGTCAAGTGGCTCATCGAGTTCTACAGCTCGCTGAGCGAGACCAGCCCGGACTACGCCTATTTCGCAGACATCAAGGATGTGATCGAATCCGAGGGCGACAACCTCGAGGGATTGAATGCGGCGCTGCCCTGGTTCCTGATCGGCACCCCGGACGAGGTGATCGAACAGACCATGCGTTACAAGGAAGCGGGCATCGACGAGATGATCCTGCGGCTCGACGGCTTCGGCCACGAGAAGATCATGCACGCGATCAAGATGTTCGGGAAGTACGTGATCCCCGAGTTCAAGACGCCTGCTCAGGTCAACCGGCAGAACCCGTACGAGGATGTCGGTGTGAAGACGCAACCCTGGCTGCTCTGACACCGCAACGCTGACAGCAATTCGGACATAGGTCGAAAGCGGAGGTAACCGGCATGGGGAAGCACAGTTATGCACTCGAGGTGGAGGGGCATCCGCCGCTGTACTCGCCGGCGGTCATCTCGCATGCCGGTCGCCTCGCGCACATCGCCGGACAGGTGGCGGTACACGACGGTGTCGTCGCTCACGTCGGTGACGTCAAGGGGCAGACCCAGGTTGCCCTGCAGAATCTGACCGACGTGATCGATGCGGTGGGTGCGACCTGGTCCGACGTTTGCATGTTGCGCGCGTATGTGACGCGGGCGGAGGATGTTGCCGTGTTCGGCGAGGTGTATGCCACCTTCATCCCGAATCCTCCGCCCGCCAGCACTCTTCTCGTCGTACAGGCGCTGTTCATGCCTGAGGTACTGGTCGAAGTGGAAGCGGTAGTGGCGCTTGGTGATTGACGTCCAACGTCCACCTAAGTCACGTCGTCGAAGCGTTGGCACAGTTGTTTGGAAGGTATGCCTATGCTCAGGGTAGTTCACGATGCTCACGCGGAGTTCAGCTGCAACGGTGGCGTCGGCCAGTCGCCGTTGGATGAAATCGTCCGCGACGCGGCCCGGCAGATGTTGGCCTCGGCCTTGACCGCGGAGGCCACGGCCTACATCGCCCAGTTCGCCGACGAGGTCGACGAGGATGGTCGACGCCTGGTGGTCCGTAACGGCTACCACGAGGAGCGTGAAGTCCTCACGGCCGCAGGTGCGGTGACGATCCGTGCACCACGCGTCAACGACCGACGCGTCGATCCCAAGACCGGCGAACGGCGCAGATTCTGCTCGACGATCCTGCCTGCCTGGGTGCGCACGTCACCACAGATGACGCGGACGTTGCCATTGCTGTATCTGTATGGCGTGGCGACGAGGGATTTCGGCGCGGCGCTCGAGAGATTCGTCGGTTCCGAGTCCGGTCTGTCGATCAGCGCGATCATCCGTCTGACGAGTCAATGGCAGCAGGAAGCGAAGGCCTTCGGCCAGCGCAATCTGGCCGACAGGCAGTACACCTACGTATGGGCCGACGCGGTGCACCTCGAGGTGGATTCTGAGCTCGAGCCGTCGTGTCTTCTGGTCCTGACCGGGGTGCGCGGTGACGGAGGCAGGGAACTCGTCGCATTGCACGTCGGTCGCGCCGACTCGGTGGACGCGTGGGCCGATCTTCTTCGCGATTGCCGCCACCGCGGGATGACCGCTCCGCCAATGGCTGTGGGCGACCGGGCGCTCGGCTTCTGGAACGCCGTGGGCGAGGTGTTCCCGCTCGCCGACGATCGGCGACACGTGCTGCCACAGCCGGTCAACATCCTTGCCGCGGTGCCGCAGTCAGGCCGGCAGGAACCGGCGGCGCTGCGCGAGGTCTATCACGCTCAGCTCTTCAACACCGCGCAGCTTGTCGTGAAGTCGTACCATTCCGGCGCCGACCATCACGAAGAAATCGCTCAGGTCGTCTGAGAACTCGGGCATCGACACTGTCTAGCTTCCGTTCTGGTACCGGCGAAGTTCGCGGATTGCGATGGCGCGCTTGTGCACCTCGTCGGGACCATCTGCCAGACGCAACGTACGCAGATGCGCCCAGGTCCCGGCCAGGGGGAAGTCCTCGGTGACGCCGCCACCGCCGTGTACCTGGATGGCCCGGTCGAGGACCTTGAGCGCGATGTTCGGCGCGGCGACCTTGATGGCCGCGATCTCGGTTCGGGCTTCCTTGTTGCCGACGGTGTCCATCAGGTACGCGGCCTTGAGGGTCAGCAGTCGAATCATCTCGATCTCGATGCGCGACTCGGCAATCCAGTCCCGGATGTTCGCGTTCTCGCTGAGCGGCGTGCCGAACGTGACCCGTGCCTGGGCACGCGTGCACATCAGTTCCAAGGCTCGCTCAGCCATGCCGATTGCGCGCATGCAGTGGTGGATGCGGCCGGGGCCGAGGCGTGCCTGGCTGATTGCGAAACCCTCGCCTTCCCCCTTCAAGACATCTGCGATCGGCACCCGGACATCCTGGAAGTCGACCTCGGCGTGGCCTTCGCGGTCCTGGTATCCGAACACGCCCAAGTTGCGCATCACCGTGACGCCAGGAGCATCGATCGGAACCACCATCATGGATTGCTGACGGTGGACCGGTGCGGTCGGGTCGGTCTTGCCCATCACGATCAGGACCTTGCAATTGCGGTGCATGCCGTTGGAAACGAACCACTTTCGACCATTGAGGAGATAAGAGTCACCATCTCGCACCATGGACAGTTCGACATTCGTCGCATCCGAACTCGCCACCTGAGGCTCGGTCATCGCAAAGGCCGACCGAATCGTGCCGTCAAGCAGTGGCTTGAGATAACGCTCCTTGTGCTCCTCGGTGCCGAAAAGGGTGAGCACCTCCATGTTGCCGGTGTCGGGGGCACTGCAGTTGCATGCTTCGGAGGCAAGGTGGCTGCGACCCATGATCTCGGCCAACGGCGCGTATTCAAGGTTGGAAAGTCCCGAGCCCCACTGCGGATCGGGGTGAAAAAGGTTCCAGAGCCCACGCTTTCGAGCTTCAGCCTTCAGCTCCTCGAGCACCGGCGGGTGGAAGTGCGGATCGCCCGCGTCCCGCATCTGCTGGTCGTAGACCGGCTCGGCCGGATAGACGTGAGAATCCATGAACTCCAGTAACTGCGCTTGGAACTGCTGGGCGCGCGGAGAAACTTCGAACAGCGACATGTGGGCTCCTGACCATCGAATGGTGGTGGACCCAGCAGCTATTCGATGTCACAGCGATATCGGCGGCTGCTACATTTGGGCCGAATCGGCTGCTGCGTCAAGGCTTGACAATACATCGCCGTCAAATCCGTCGGCACTCGGCCGTCGACGGGAAAGGGATACGTCAGTGAGTAATCGCAACATATTTGGCGATCTGAGTGGTCGCACGGCCATCATCACGGGAGCCTCCCGCGGCATCGGTCTAGCGGCAGCGCGGGCGTTCGCCGCTGCCGGCGGTAACGTCGTATTGACCTCGCGCCGGCAGGAATCCGCGGACGCGGCGGCGGCCGAGGTGGGCGGCAACGCGGTGGGTGTCGGCGCTCATGCGGTGGACGAAGCCGCGGCCCGCAATTGCGTCGAACTAACCCTCGAGCGCTTCGGGAGCATCGACATCCTGGTCAACAATGCGGGTACCAACCCCTCCTATGGACCGATCATCGACCAGGACCATGCGCGCTTCGCAAAGACCTTCGACGTCAACCTGTGGGCCCCGATCCTGTGGACCTCGCTGGCGGCGCGGGCGTGGATGGGCACGCACGGGGGAGTCGTCATCAACACCGCCTCGATCGGCGGCACCGGCAGGGGCTTCGAGGCCAATCTCGGGCTGTACAACGCGTCAAAGGCCGCCCTGATCCACGTCACCGAGCAGTTGGCGCTGGAACTGTCGCCGAACGTGCGGGTCAACGCCGTTGCTCCGGGCGTGGTGCGCACCAAGCTCGCCGAGGCGCTGTGGAAGGAACGGGAGAACCAGTTGAATTCGGTGCTGGCGCTACAGCGGATCGGTGAGCCCGAAGATGTCGGCGCGGCCATCGCGTTTCTGGCCTCCGATGCGGCGAGTTGGGTCACCGGCGAGACCTTCGTGCTCGACGGCGGACACCGCCTCGGCGACGCTGGACCGTTCCGGACCGGCGGGTTCGGCCGTGGCTGAACGACAACGGATCGCGGGACTCGACGCCGACGCCGTCGCCGGGTGGCTTTCGGATCTGGGGATCGACTTCGATGCCCCGCTGACATACCAGAGGATCGGACTGGGGCAGTCCAACCTGACGTACCGGGTCATTGACTCCGCCGGTCGCTCGTGGGTGCTGCGCCGGCCGCCGATCGGTGACCTGCTGGCCTCCGCCCATGACGTGGTGCGCGAGGCGAAGATCATCGCGGCGCTGGGTGACTCCGACGTGCCGGTGCCTCGGATTCTGGGCGTCACAACGGATCCGAAGTGGACCGACGCCCCGCTGGTTCTGATGGAATTCGTCGACGGTCTGGTGATCGACACGATGGACGTCGCTCGGGGGTTGACCCCGCAGCATCGCCGCGCCGTCGCCCGGACGCTGGTGCATACGCTGGCGAAGATCCACGCCGTCGATCTCGCTGAGGCGGGACTGTCCGAGCTTGCCAGTCACAAACCGTACGCGCAGCGCCAGCTCAAGCGATGGGCCGGACAGTGGGAGATGTCCAAGACACGTGAGCTCCCCGACCTCGACGCGCTCACCCGCCGGCTCACCGCAGCATGTCCCGAACGGCAGGAGATCAGCCTGGTGCACGGGGACTTTCACCTGCGCAACCTGATCACGGCGCCCGACGGCGGCGAGGTGCTCGCGGTCCTGGACTGGGAGCTTTCCACACTCGGTGATCCGCTTGCCGACGTCGGTAGCCTGCTGACCTACTGGCCGGAGCCCAACGAGACGACGATCGACGATTACGCGCCGTCGACCCTGGCGGGTTTTCCCGACCGGGAGGAAATGGCCAGGCTGTATGTGGAGGAGACGGGTCGAGATCCCAGCGCCCTGGGCTTTTGGCATGCGCTGGGACTGTGGAAGCTGGCGATCATCGCCGAGGGTGTCATGCGCCGGGCGATGGACGAACCGCACAACAAGGCGGCATCGGGAACTCCCACAGTGGCCGCGATCGACGCGCTGGTGCGCAAAGCTCTACAAACAGCCGATCACGCGGGCATCTAGGTCCAAACCTGTGGATTGTTTAGCTTCGGGTGGGTAATCCACAGCTTCATTATCGTAGCTGCCACAATGGATTTCGGTGTAGGTTGGGTGTGTACGTCACGATGAGCCTCGGTTGTTTTCAGGAAAGTGCGATTGACGATGAGCGGGACTGCTGAGAGCGGCTACATGATCGAGAGTTTCCGCGATTTGATGGCCTGCGTCTGCGGCCCGGTGTGCGTGGTGGTGACCGCCCTCGCGGAGGAGGCGCCCCACGGCACCACGGTGAGCGCGTTCACCTCACTGTCGCTGAACCCGCCCATGGTGCTGGTGGCGCTCGACACCGAATCCCAACTACTGGCGATCCTGCGGAGCGCTGGGAGATTCAGTGTCAACATCCTCGGTACCAGGCAGGCAGATCTCGCCCGTCGATTCGCCGTCAAAGGTCGAGACGACTTCGCCGGCGTGGGGTGGAGCCTGGAATGTGATGTGCCGAGGCTCGACGGGGTGCACGGTTGGCTTGCCTGCGAGGTGGACGCTCTGGTGCCGGGTGGCGATCACGTCGTGGTGCTGGGCAAGGTACTCGCGGCCGACGCCGCTGACGCGACGCGCAGCGAACCGTTGACCTACCACCGAAGAACATTCGGCACTCACGCGAGCATCGAGGGACTGCCTTGAGTAGCGCGGTGCGGCTGGACGGGGTGGCGCAAGCGATCGCCGACATCGCCGAAGGTAAGCCGGTTGTCGTGATCGACGACGAGGACCGCGAGAACGAGGGCGACATCATCTTCGGCGCCGAGAAGGCCACCCCGGAGCTGATGGCGTTCACCATCCGCCACACCAGCGGCCTGATCTGCGTGCCGATGGCACCCCGGCTGCTCGATCGGCTGCGCATCCCGCCGATGACGCCGGATAACCAGGACAAGATGCAGACGGCGTTCAGTGTGTCCGTCGACGCACGGCACGGTGTGACGACGGGTATTTCGGCCACCGACCGGGCTCGCACCGCCCGTGTGCTCGCCGACCCCACGAGCGAGCCGACAGACCTCACCCTGCCCGGCCATGTCTTTCCGCTTCGTTACCGGGAGGGTGGCGTGCTGGTGCGACGGGGCCACACCGAGGCCGCAGTCGATCTGGCCATGCTCGCGGGTCTGGGCCCGGCGGCGGTGATCGGTGAGGTCGTCAACGACGACGGCACCATGAAGCGGACCCCGGAGCTGCGTGTGTTCGCCGACCGGCACGGCCTGTCGATGATCTCCATCGAGGAGCTGGTGCGGCACCGTCTCCGGCACGAAGTTCTGGTGCAGCGTGCGGTGGAAACCCGGCTGCCGACCAGAGCCGGTGAGTTCGCTTGCTACGGATACTCCGTTGCGGTCGACGGGGCCGAACACATCGCCCTGGTCTACGGGGACATCTCGGGCAGCGAGCCCGTGCTGACGCGGGTCTATTCGGAATGTGTCATGGGTGATGTCTTCGGGTCGTGCTGTCGTGTCCAGACCTCCCAACTGAACGAAGCCCTGGAACGCGTGGCGCATGAAGGCCGTGGGCTGGTGGTCTATCTGCGTGGGCGAGACGATCGCGACAATGGGCTGATCAGCAGGATGCGCGCGCACACCGTGCGACACGGCGGCTGTGACACTCTCGATGCACGCGACAGCAGCGCCGCCGCGCAGATCCTCCGGGACCTCGGCATCACGTCGATTCAGCCGATGACCGATGATCCGACGACCGCCGCGGCGCTGAGTGAGATGGGCGTCGACGTCGTCGAACGAGCCGTCACCGAGCCACGCATCGACCGCCACAGGCTTCGTGTCATCACCCCGGCCCGAGAGCGGATCGGCCATGACCTGAGCCTCGACGGCGTGGAATACGCTGCGTCCGGCTAGCTTTCCGCGCCTTTGGTGGCGCCCACCATCTGCAGGACCAGGTCCGCGTACGTGGCCGCCAGCGCCTGCGGGTCGCGCCGGCGCCGGGTCGGAAACCAGCGACTCACGTCGATGCACAACGAGGAGATCGCCAGCACCGCGGCGTCGATGTCGTCGACGTGAAACTCCCCGCTGTCCACACCGGTCTGCAGGATGGTGGCGAAGATCGAGGATATCCGCCGCCGGATCGCGGCGATTCTCTTGAGATGGTCCGGCGACAGCGAACGCAACTCGTATTGCACGACGCGGGCCAGCGCGTTGTGGTGTGCGTGCCACTCGGCGTAGGCGCTGACCGCGACCCGTAGCCGTTCGGTCGCAGTAGCGTCGGAGCGCTCGACGTCGACGATCGCTGCCAGCGCGGAGGCATGGCCTTCCAGGCTGATCGCGTAGAGCAGCGATTCCTTGGTCTGATAGTGCGGGTAGACGGCTCCAGGGGAGAGGCCCACCGCGGCGGCGATGTCGCGGGTGGAGGTGGCGCCGTAACCGCGTTCGGCGAACATCTGCGCCGCGGCAGCGCGAAGCCGTGCTGCGGCTTTGGATTTGCCGAGCTCTTTCTCGACGTCGACGACCTTCTGGTGTGTCACGACAACGCTCCAGCCCGCTTCTCTCGGTTGACACCGTATCGAGCATCATGCTACATATGCGATCGCATAGAAACTATGCAATTGCATAGTTTTGCCGAAGATCGGAGACCGTCCCATGAGCAATCTTTCCTTCGATTTCACCAGCCGAAGCGTGCTGGTGACCGGAGCCGCCCGTGGGATCGGGCTTGCGATCGCGCGTCAGTTCCGCGCCGCCAACGCGGCGGTGTTCATGGCCGATTTGGACAGCGACGAGCTGACGTCGGCCGCCGAGGACATCGGCGCCACTCCGGTTGTCGCCAGTGTGGCCGACACCTCCGATGCCGAACGCGCAGTCGCCACCGCAATCGACGAGACCGGCCGGATCGACATTCTGGTCAACAATGCCGGGATTCTCCGCGACAAGGTCCTGTGGAAGCTCACCGACGACGACTGGGAGCAGGTGCTGGCCGTCCACCTCGGTGGTACCTTCCGATGCACTCGCGCCTGTGTGCCGCACTTTCGCAGTCAGAAGTTCGGGCGGGTCATCAATATCACGTCGTATACCGGCTTGCGCGGGAATCGTGGGCAGGCCAACTACGCCGGGGCCAAGGCCGGGATCATCGGCTTCACCAAGACCGCCGCAAAAGAGTTGGCGCTCTTCGGGGTCACCGTCAACGCCATCTCGCCCAACGCCGCGACACGGATGACAGCCTCGATACCCGAGGAGAAGATCCCCGAGGTGACGGGCCCGATCCCGCGGTTCGCCGATCCATCGGAGATGAGCGCCGCGGTGAGTTTCCTGGCATCGGAGGAGGCCGGCTACATCACCGGCGTGGTTCTTCCGGTCGACGGCGGCCTGTCCATCTAGCAGACTCGGTAACCATTGTGTCTGAACTACTTTCCAAACGGGACATCGAGTTTCTCCTCTACGAGTGGCTCGACGTCGAATCGCTGACCACACGTGAGCGCTTCGCCGAGCATTCCCGGGAGACCTTCGACGCGGTACTCGAACTCAGCGCCGACATCGCCAGGCGGTACTTCGCGCCGCACAACAAAGACGGCGACGCCAACGAGCCCACGATGCGGCCCGACGGCGGCGTGGCCACCATCGACGAGATCAAGACGGCATTGGACGCCTACGCGACCTCGGGGTTGCTGGCCGCCGACTTCGACGAGGCGGTCGGCGGGATGCAGTTGCCCACCACGGTGTCGCGGGCCTCGATGGCTTGGTTCCAGGCCGCCAACACCGCGACCGCCAACTATCCGTTCTTGACGATCGCCAACGCACACCTGCTCGCCGCCCACGGCAGCGACGAGCAGGTGAACAGCTTCGTGCGTCCGATGCTCGACGGTCGGTACTTCGGCACGATGTGCCTGTCCGAACCGCAGGCAGGCTCGTCGCTTGCCGACATCACGACCCGTGCGGAGCGTCAATCCGACGGCACGTATCGCCTCACCGGCACCAAGATGTGGATCTCGGGCGGTGACCATGACATGAGCGAGAACATCATCCACCTGGTCCTGGCCAAGACGCCGGGTGGCGGCGGCGGAGTGAAATCGATCTCGCTGTTTGTCGTGCCCAAATTCCTTGTCGCTGCGGACGGCTCGACCCTGGATGAGCGTAACGACGTCGTGCTGTCGGGTCTCAACCACAAGATGGGTGTTCGTGCGACCACCAACACCCTGCTCGCATTCGGCGACGGCACCCACAGCCCGCACGGGCAACACGGCGCGGTCGGATATCTCGTGGGGGAGGAGCACCGTGGCCTGTCCTACATGTTCCACATGATGAACGAGGCCCGAATCGGGGTGGGCTTCGTGGCCACCGCGCTCGGTTATGTGGGCTACCTGAAGTCGGTCGAGTATGCGCGTCAGCGCGCACAGGGCCGGCTGCCCGACGCCAAGGGTGCGGACACACCCGCGGTGGCACTGATCGAGCACGCTGACGTGCGACGGATGCTGTTGGCGCAGAAGTCGTATGTCGAAGGTGGCCTGGCCCTGGGGCTGTACTGCTCGCGACTGGTCGACCAGCAAGTCAGTGCGAGTGACGAGCGCGAAGCACAGCGCGCCGGGCTGCTGCTGGACGTCTTGACCCCGGTGGCGAAAAGCTGGCCGTCGCAATGGTGTCTGGCCGCCAACGATCTGGCAATTCAGGTGCACGGCGGCTACGGCTACACCCGCGACTTCGATGTCGAACAGCACTATCGCGACAACCGGCTCAACCAGATTCACGAGGGCACCCACGGGATCCAGGGGCTCGACCTGCTGGGCCGCAAGGTGGCCCTCGGCGACGGCGCCGGGCTGCGGTTGCTCTCGGAGGAGATCGCACAGGCGGTACGACGCGCTCACGACGCGGGCGGGAGTGCGCAACGCTGGGCGTCGCAATTGAGCACGCAATGGGCACGGCTGGTCGAGATCACCCAGCTGTTGGTCAGCCATCCCGACCGACGGCTGGCGTTGGCCAACTCGTCGATCTATCTGGAAGCCTTCGGGCACCTGGTGATGGCCTGGATCTGGCTGGAACAGCTCAACGCCGTCTCGGACCGGCAGGGCGCCTTCTACGACGGTAAGCGTCACGCCGCGAGGTATTTCTTCACCTACGAACTTCCGAAGGTCACCTCACAGCTGGACATTCTCGGCGAGGTGGACGCCACCACGATCGAGATGAACCCCGACTGGTTCTGACTTCGAGGGCGACGCCGCCGATCAGCTCGCCGCGATCTGGCGCGCCACCGCGCCGTACCGCTCGAAGCGCTCGGGATCGCTCAGCGCGTTGTACAGCACGATCCGCGTCGCGACGCCGCCGTACTTCTGCTTCAGCGCATCGGCCAGCCCGTCCCACGTCGACTCCGTCGCGAACACCGCCATGTGCTCGTCGGTGATCTGTGCCGCCATCCCCGCGAAGTCGCCGGCCTTCTGCTTCTCCCGGATCTTGGCCGTCGTCCCCTCGAACCCCGCCTCGTCCCAGATGAACGCGTAGTTGGGGGTGCTTCCGTAGAAACTCATGCTCGCCCGCACCAGTTCGCGCTCGCGGGCGCGCTCCTCGTCGCTGTCGCCCACGATCGACATCACCGGCACGATCACCGCGATGTCCGACGCCGACCGGCCCGCCTTCTGTGCGCCCTCGGCCACCTTCGGCACCACATGGCGCGTCAGATAACCCGGCTCACCCAGCGGATGCACATGGATGCCGTCGGCCACCTCACCGGCCATCCGCAGCATCCACGGATTCACCGCCGCCACATCGACTTTGGGATCGGGTGCGTCGATGGGCCCGGCGCTCCACTGCGGGGTGATGAAGTCCAGCTTGTAGAACTCGCCGTCATGGTCGAGCGTGTTCGTCCGAAACGCCGCGAAACACGCCTTCACCGCGAGCACGTAGTCGCGCAGTCGCGGTCCCGGACGTTCGAACTCCATCCCGTAGCGGCGCACCACGTGGGTGCGCACCTGCGTGCCCAGCCCCAACCGGAAGTTCCCGCCGGTGGCCTCCTGCAACTCCCACGCCGCCGCGGCCGTCACGAACGGACTGCGCGGAAACGCCACCGCCACGCCGGTCGACAGCTCCAGTCCGGGCGCCGCCTGCGAGGCCACCGCGGCATTGAGATAGGCGGTGCGGCCGGTCTCGGTGAACAACAGCCCGGAGAAACCAGACGTCTGCGCCCGGCGGGCGATGTCGCCGATGTTGTTCAGCGGCTGCGGGGAGATCATCGCGTCGACGTACATCGGTCGAACAGTACCGCTTTGGTCGCGCCGCTATCCGAGATGCAGGAACGGGCTCATCGCGTCGCGCACGAACTGCACGACGTTGGTCGTCGGATCTCCGTCGGGGTAGCTCACCGTCGCCAGCAGATGGCCGCCCGCGTCGGCGAAGTTGTCGTCGGCCCGCCCCTGATGCGTCGACGACGTCACCAGGATGATCCCCGACGTGTCGGCCTTCTTCGCCAGCGGCACCGAGAACCGTGCATTCTGCACCGTGCTATTGGCCTTGTCCTCCAAGATGATTCGGTTCGCGGGGAAGCCGAGCATCATCAGCATGTTGCGCATCTGACCCGCTTCGGTGCGGCCGTTGCGCGGATTGCCGCCGGTCACGATGATCGGCGACTGCGGAAAGAACTGCGCCACCGCCAAACCCGTGAGCACCCGTCGGCGCAGGATCGTGCGCATCGTGCCGTCGGGGTTGAGCCCGTAGCCGAGGATGACGATCGCCGGTTTGGAGAAATCCTTGGCCGCGACGGGTTGCGCGTGAGCCACCACCGGCGAGGTCTCGCCCGCCAGGGCCGCCACCGCCAGGAGCACCGCCGCCGCTGCCGTCCGCCACCGGTGACGCATTCACCCTCCTGCCGATCTGTGAATTCTGAGCCTGATGTTGTCGATGATGTGATCGTGGTGCGGCGATGTTGCGTTACGTCGGGCGCGGGATGTCGTATGCTGGCGGCATGGATCTACTACGCAACGTAGTTGTCTTGCTGCACATCGTGGGGTTCGCCGTCACGTTCGGCGCCTGGGTCACCGAGGCCGTCGCGCGGCGGTTCCGCATCACCCGCCCGATGGACTACGGGTTGGTGCTCTCGCTGGTCACCGGGCTGATCCTGTCGGCGCCGTGGCCGGCAGGCATCGAGCTGAACTACCCCAAGATCGGCACCAAGCTGATCATCCTGGTCATCCTGGGCGGGGTGCTGGGCATGGGAAGTGCCCGCCAGAAGCGCACCGGCGAACCGGTGCCGGGGGCGATGTTCTGGGCGGTGGGTGTGCTGTCATTCCTGGGCGCGACGGTCGCCGTTCTCTGGTAGCGCGGGCTGCAGCGCTCGACGAGCCTTCGAATCTAGCCATGATGGAGGCATGACCCGAGACGAACTCACCCAGCAGATCCTCACCGCCCGGCTGACCAAGGGCCTGACCTGGCAGCAGCTCGCAGACGCCATCGACAAGCCCGTCGTGTGGACCACCGCCGCCCTGCTCGGCCAGCACCCGATCCCAACCGAGTCCGCCCGCACGCTCGTCGGACTGCTCGGCCTCGACGAGGAGGCCGTACCCGTGCTTGCCGCCGTGCCGATGCGCGGCGGGCTGCCCACCGCGGTGCCCACCGATCCGACCATCTACCGCTTCTACGAGGCTCTTCAGGTCTACGGCGGCGCGATCAAGGAACTCATCCACGAACAGTTCGGCGACGGCATCATGAGCGCCATCAATTTCAGCGTCGATGTCGAGAAGAAGCCGCACCCGGGCGGCGACCGCGTCGTGGTCACCTTCGACGGCAAGTTCCTGCCCTACGACTGGACCGCTGCCGAATCCTGACCTGACCTAGGTGTACACCTAGGCAACACCCCACGGCGGGGCGAACTTTCGGAACACCGGCCATTCGCCGCGGAATTGGTTTACGTTTACGCAAGGACGCGCAGCTTGTAGAACCAACTCCGCGGGGGTGGCCATGACCGAGCAGTCCACTGCATCCTCTTCGACGCCGGCCGCGACCAAGGCAGAGCTGGCGATATCGAAAGGCTGGGTTCAGGGCGTCGCCCTGGTCATGGTCTTCGGGTTCCTGATCATGGGCGTGCTGGCCGCCAGGACCTATACCGACTCGATGCCGCTGCCACAGCGGGTGGTCGGCCCGGACGGCCAGACGGTCTTCACCGAACAAGAGGTCACCGCGGGTCAGCAGATCTTCCTGCGCCGCGGACTGCAGCAGTACGGCTCGGTGATGGGTCACGGCGGCTATCTCGGGCCGGACTACACCGCCGAGTACCTTCGGTTGTCGGCCGACCACGTCGGCGCGTCACTGCGCGACCGCGGGGCACAGGATCCCACCGCCGCCGTCGTCGAGATGATGCGCACCAACCGCTATGACGAGGCCACCGGCACACTGCAGTTCACCGCAGAGCAGGTCAGCGCCTTCGACAGCATTCGCGCGCATTACGCCGACATCTTCGGCACCGACTCCACGGAATACGGTCTGATCCCGCGCGTCATCACCGACCCCCAGGAGATCCATGAGCTGACGGCATTCTTCGCATGGACTTCGTGGGCCGCCGCTGCCGAACGCGAAGGCCACGCCTACTCCTACACCAACAACTGGCCACCCGAACAGCGGGTCAACAACACCCCGACCGCCGACATCCTGGTCTGGTCGGCGATGTCGCTCATCGCGCTGCTGGCGGGGCTGGGTGCGCTGTTCGCGCTCTACGGCCGCTGGAGCCGCAAGATCGGTTGGCACGCAACCGAAACACCGTCGCTGGCCTTCCGTCAGCCCGGCGAAGTCCAGATCACGCCCTCTCAGAAGGCGACCGCCTGGTTTTTCCTCGTCGTCGCGGTGCTGTTCCTCGGCCAAGCGGTGCTGGGCGGAGCCATCGAGCATTACCGCGCCGAACTGAGCAACTTCTTCGGACTCGATCTCGCGCAGATCCTGCCGTTCAACCTGGCGCGCACCTGGCACGTGCAGCTGTCGCTGCTGTGGACAGCGGCGTCTTTCCTCGCCGCCGGCATCTTCCTGGCGCCGATCATCTCGGGGCGCGAACCACGACGGCAGTCGTGGCTGGCCTACGGGCTGCTCGGTGCGCTGTTCGTGGTGGTCGCGGGCACGCTGACGGGTACCGCGCTGAGCACCTTCGGCGTCGACTGGGCCAAGGGTTCGATCTTCTTCGACCAGCAATGGGAATACCTTGACCTGCCACGCTTTTGGCAAGCCCTGCTCGTCGTCGGGCTGTTCTTGTGGATGGCAATCGTCTTCCGGGCGATCCGCTCTCGGCTGAAGACCGAGAGCAAGCTGAACATGCCGTGGCTGTTCTTCTACGCAGGCCTTGCGATCCCGGCGTTCTACGCCGTCGGCATGCTCGCCGGCACCGAAACACATCTCACCGTCGCGGAGTTCTGGCGCTTCTGGGTGGTACATCTGTGGGTCGAGGACTTCCTCGAGCTGTTCACCACCGTCATGGTCGCCTACATCTTCGTGATGCTGGGCGTGGTGCGACGCAAGATCGCGATCCAACTCATCTTCCTCGACGTCATCCTCTACTCGATGGGCGGCGTGATCGGGACCATGCACCACCTGTACTTCTCCGGAACTCCCGTGGAGCACATGGCCCTCGGGGCGTTCTTCTCCGCACTGGAGGTCATCCCGTTGACCTTCCTCACCGTGGAGGCGTGGACGTTCCTTCAGCTCGGTTCCAGACAGCAGTCCCGCAGCAGCGCACCGTTCCCGCACCGGTGGGCGGTGCTGTTCCTGGTCGCGGTCGGATTCTGGAACTTCGTCGGTGCGGGGATATTCGGCTTCCTGATCAACCTGCCGATCGTGTCCTACTACCAGATCGGCACGGCGCTGACGGCCAACCATGCGCACGGCGCGATGATGGGCGTCTACGGGATGCTCGCCGTCGGACTGGCGCTGTTCGCGCTGCGATACATCATCCCGCCGCAGCGCTGGCCCGACAAGTTGGCCAAGGTGTCGTTCTGGTCGCTCAACATCGGACTGGCGTGGATGGTGTTCGCCACGTTGTTGCCGCTGGGTGTCCTGCAGTTGTGGCATTCGGTCAACGACGGCTACTACGAGGCCCGCACACTGGGCTATATCGCCCAATCCGGCAACGTCGTGCTGGAGTGGTTGCGAATGCCCGGGGACTTCCTGTTCATCATCGGCGGTGTGCTGCCGTTCCTCTGGATCGCGTGGCTCGGCGTCCGCCATGGGGTCAAGGCGACCACGCACACGTTGCCGGCCGAGACGCTGTTCGTCGAGGAGCACGCCGAGGCTGCCGAGGACCGCACCGGGATAGCGGTTTCCGCGGGTAGCCGATACGCCTCCGACCGCCGCCCGACGCCCGCCGACTCCGAACCCCGGGACGGCCCGTGATTTCCGGCGTCGGGGCCGCGGCGTGGCTGGCGATCGGATACGCCGCGCTGCTGGTCGTCATCGCCTACGGCATCGACACTTTCGCGCGCCGAGCGGCGGCCAAGGTCGAGCAACACCGGTCAGGTCCGTTCGTCTACCACGACGACCACGACGCGTGGCAGTGTCCGCAGGACCAGTGGTTGTGGCCGACGTCGTTCGACCCTGACAACCGAGTCATGCGCTACCGCGGCAAGCCGTCGATCTGTAACGCCTGCCCGGTCAAGCACACCTGTACTACTTCCGACGATGGCCGCGAGGTGAGCCGGGCCATCGACAGCTGGCCGGCTTCCGAGGCGGCACGCTTTCACCGTGGAATCGCCTGCGCGGTCAGCGTCATCGCGGTCGTCTGGCCGTTGGCCATGGCCATCGCGGCCGACACGGTGCCCGAGGCACTTCTGTTGGTGGGGTGCGCAGCCGCCGCCGGTGTGGCGTCTGCGCCGCTGTGGTCGCACTTGCGCCGCACTCCGGCAGTCCCGGTCGGTGTGACGTTCCAGTCGCTCGACGACAATCTCGAGGAGAGAAAACGGTTGGCCGAGACCGAATCACGCCGTCGCACCTCGTACGCATCGGATCGACGGAAGCCGCGCTGATGAGCGCCTGGGTGATGGTGGCCGTGCTACTCGCCGTCGCGGCGGTGGCGCTGGCGGTCGCATCGCTGCGCATCATCAAGGAGTACGAACGCGGCGTGGCGTTCCGTCTTGGGCGACTGCGCGGGCCGCTCGGACCCGGTATCGTCGTCGTGCTGCCCGGCGTCGACAAACTGGTGCGCGTCGACCTGCGTACGGTGACGCTGACCATCCCGCCGCAAGAGGTCATCACCCGCGACAACGTGACCGCCCGAGTCAATGCCGTTGTCCTTTTCCGCGTGATCGACCCCACGAAATCGGTGATGGCAGTGGAGAACTTCGCGATCGCGACCTCCCAGATCTCCCAGACCACGCTGCGATCGGTGGTCGGACGCGCCGACCTCGACACCCTGCTCGCACACCGCGCAGACCTCAACGAGGACTTGGCCGCCTCGATCGCCAGGCAGACCGAGCCGTGGGGGATCCAGGTGGAGGTTGTCGAGATCAAGGATGTCGAGATCCCCGAGATGATGCAACGCGCGATGGCCCGTGAAGCCGAGGCGGAGCGGGAACGGCGCGCGAAGGTGATCAGCGCGCACGGAGAGTTGCAGGCATCCGCTGAATTGCGCGATGCCGCGGTGACTCTCAGCGAAAGCCCGGCGTCACTGCAACTGCGCTACCTGCAGACCCTGCTCGAACTGGGCGCCGACCAGAACTCCACCGTGGTCTTCCCGATTCCCATCGACATCGTCCGCCCGTTCCTCGAGGGCGCCCAGCGGACTAAGAGGGATGACGCGGACGGCTCCGGCGAGGCTGTCTCTCACATCAGAAGGGTGAGATCCGATGAGTAGCGCAGCATCTGAGCCCACCGTCAACGAGCACGACGAACCCGACGACGGTCGCCCCGTGGTGCTCGAACCCACCCCGCCGGGACTGTGGCCGATGCTGTTGGGGTTGGCCGTCGCCGTGCTGGCACCGCTGTTCGGCTTCCTGGTGGGCGGGATCTTCGGGGCCGGAACGACCGGTGACTCGATCGACCCGATGTTCCTGTCGCTGTTCGCCGGCATCGTCATCGGCGGTATCGGTCTACTGGTGGCCATCGCCGGCGGGACGCGGCTGTGGCGGCGCCTGCACCTGCAGGACGCGTCCCCGAACTGAGCGTCAGCGTTCGGCCAGCCACGCGAAGAACTCGTCGGCGGTGAACACCGGCTTACCGTACTCCTGGGCCTTGCGCGCCTTGCCCGACTGCGTGCCGGCTTCGGCGGTCACCAACACCTCGCAGCGCGTCTTGGTCACCGACCGTACCGGGGCCAGCCCGGCCGATGCGGCCAGCCGCTCGATCTCGTCGCGCTCCACCACCCGCCCCGCCGGGTCCAAAGCGGTTCCGGTGAAACAGATCCGCGCGCCGGGGACCAGCGTCGCGTTGATGTCGTGGCGCAGAGCCGTGGCCGCGTCGCTCACCACGTCGACGCCGAGCAGCTTCGACGCCTCGTGTAGTCGCGCCACCACCTCGTCGGGCAGCAGCGCCCGGCCTGCCGCCGCACGCAACTGATCGGCGATCGCCAGTCGGGCCGCCGCCTCCCACGACGAGTCGAGGTCGCGATGCACCGACGCGCCCAGCAGCACGGCGCCCACGTCGCGGCTGATGCGCAGCAGCGCCGACAGCCCGGGCAGATGGTCTGCCGCGGGTGTCGGCACGTCGGGGTCACGGCTGACCAGCAACCCCGAAACCAATTCCGCCGGTTCGGGTTCCTCGAACGCCGACGAGCCACCCTCGACCTCGGCCGAGGCGTGCGCCGCCAGTGCCGAGCGGGCCAACTCCAGCGCCGTGTGGCCGGTCACCCGCGCTCCGCGCAGATCGACCCCCAGCGGCATCACCGTTACATGCCCCAGCCTCTTGAGTTCGAAGTCGATCAACCCCAGCGTCTCGTCCACCGCCGGACCGATCGGTGTGCAGCCGGCCAGCGCCGGCGCGATCACCGCCCACGCCTCCCGCAGCGTGGGCGCCAGCAGCACGTCAGTCACACTGATTCCGTAAGCGTTTCGCGCATCCGCCAGGTCACGCTGTGGATTGATCAGCGTCGACACCGCGGTGCCGTCGTCGAAGGCCACCGCCAGCTCCACCGGCCGCGGTCGCGACATGCGGCCCTCGTCGCCGACGGTGAGCATGCCGATGGCGCAGTACTTGCGCGCCGCCGAGCTGCTGTCCGAACTGCGCAGGAAACGGGCGATGCGCCGGTCGGTCTTCAGATCCTTCGGCAGCACAGGGCGTTTCAGCACCAGCCCGGCCATCGAGGTGCAACGGCTCAGCGCCACATAGAGCTGACCGGTCGAGAACATGCCGCCGGTCAGGTCGACGACGACCCGCTCCAGCGTCTGTCCCTGACTCTTGTGGATGGTGATCGTCCACGCCAGCTTGAATGGCAGCTGGGTGAAGGTGCCGACGACCTCGCGGCGCAACACGCCGCCGTCGACCACCGGGCGCGTGGCCTCCCAAGTGAACGGGGTGACGTCCGCGCAGGAGCCGTCGGCGAACTCGACCTCGACGACGACGCCGTAGCGGTCATAGCCCACCCCGATCACGCGTCCGATCGACCCGTTGACCCACCGGTCGCCCTGGTCGTTGTTGAGCATCATCACCTGTGCGCCAACCTTGAACCGCAGCTCGTCCTCGATGGGCTTGTCGAACAGCGACAGGTCGCCGGACTCGCGGGCGCGGTGCAGCATCTCGTCGCCCTCGAGCCGCTCGAGGTGTTGTCGGTTGCGCGCGGTCACCAGCCGATTGGTGGGCGCCAGCGTCAACCAGAACTCATCGTCGGGCGGCACGAAATCCTTGTCGGCGCGGGCGTTGAGTTGCTCCTGGGCGTGTCCGAGTAGCACGCCTTCGCGAATCTCGTTGAGAATGGCGGTCATCCGGTCGTCACCGAGTTGGCGGAATACCGTGGTCAGCGAGATGGTGGGGAAGTCGGAGCGCTCGAACGCGTGGGCCGAGAAGAAGTACGGCGTCTCGTAGACGGTGGAGAAGTAGGCCTCTTCGCCGTCGCCCACCACGGGCGGCAGCTGGTACAGGTCGCCGACCAGCACGATCTGCACGCCGCCGAACGGCGATCCCGGTTCGGGACCGAACCGCTTCAACGCGGTGGCCACCATGTCGAAGACGTCGGCGCGCACCATCGACGCCTCGTCGATGATCAGCGTCTGCAGCGACGCCAGGGTCTTGGCGAACCGGCCCGGGCGGTAGTCGCCGCCAGTGACGTCGGTCAGCGTGGTCGTGGTGCGAAATCCGAACAGCCGGTGGATGGTGTAGCCGTCGACGTTCAGCGCAGCGATCCCGGTGGGCGCGACCACGACCACGTTGCGATCGGTCTCGGCCATGAACCGCCGGATCAGCGTCGACTTGCCGGTGCCGGCCTTGCCCGTGAGAAACAGATGCCGACCGCCGGCCAGCAGCGCCAACGCCTCACGGAACTCGTCGGTGAGGATGATCTCGCGTTCGGCGGGCATCGCGACGGCTACATCCCCGCGGCCACCAAGGACCCCAGCGCAACGTCCGGATGGTCGCGCTGGAAGCCCTCCAGCCGCCACGGGGTGGAGAACAGCACGAGCATGACGCCGTCGGTGCGGGTCAAGACCTCGGCGGAGACCTGTTTGTCCATGAACTCGGCGTCCTCGGGGGCGACGATCCGCGCGATCTGGTAGGGCAGCGACTCCAGCGAGATCGGGGCGCTGAGCTCGGTGGCCATCCGGTGCGACGCCACCTCGAACTGCATCGGGCCGACGGCCGCCAGCACCGGGGCCTGGTCACCGCGCCGGTCGGAGCGCAGCACCTGCACCACGCCCTCCTGCTCCAACTGTTCGATCCCGCGGCGAAACTGCTTGTGCTTGCTCGGATCGGTGCCGCGGGCCACCGAAAAATGCTCGGGGGAGAAGCTCGAAATCGGCGGAAATGCCACGGGGACATCGCGATACAACGTGTCTCCAGGGCGCAGCGCGGCCGCATTGGCCAACCCGATCACATCGCCCGGCCACGCGGTGTCCAGCGTCGAACGGTGCTGACCGAACACCGATTGCGCGTACTTGGTGACGAACGGCTTACCGGTGGCGGCGTGGGTGAGCACATCACCGCGCTCGAACGTCCCCGAGACCACCCGGGCATATGCGATGCGATCGCGATGCGCGGAGTCCATACCGGCCTGCACCTTGAAAACAAAAGCGCTGAACGCGGATTCAGGGCCGCGCAACACCCCGTCGACGTCGACCGCGCCGGTCGGGGCGGGTGCCAGCTCGATCAGCACATCGAGTAGCTGGTTCACCCCGAAGTTCAGCGCCGCCGAGGTGAACAGCACCGGAGAGGCTGCGCCGCTGAGGAACTGGTCGCGTTCGTAGTCGGCGCCGTCGGCCGAGAGCAGCTCGGATTCCTCGACGGCGGTGTCCCAGTCCTCGCCCGCCGCATCGTGGGCGTCGACGGCAGCGATGTGCTCTTCGGGCGCCACCTTGGCGCCACCTGCAGTGCGGGTGAACCTGATGAAGTGGCCGTCGCGGCGGTCCAGCACCCCTTTGAACTCACCGGCGATGCCGACCGGCCAGGTCAGGGGAGTGGGGCGCAGGCCGATCCGCTCGGCGATCTCGTCCATCAACTCCAGCGCGTGGCGGCCCGGCCGGTCCCACTTGTTGATCACCGTGATGATCGGGATCCCCTGATGTTTGCACACCTGGAACAGCTTCAGCGTCTGCGGCTCCAGGCCTTTGGCCGCGTCCACCAACATGACCGCGCAATCGACAGCCGTCAGCACCCGGTAGGTGTCCTCGGAGAAGTCAGCGTGGCCGGGGGTGTCGAGCAGGTTGATGACGCAGTCGCGGTACGGGAACTGCAGTGCCGTCGACGTGATCGAGATGCCCCTGGCCTTCTCCATCTCCTGCCAGTCCGACACCGTCGCGCGCCGGCCCGCCTTGCCGTGCACCGCGCCCGCTTCGGTGATGGCCTGTGCATGCAGGGCCAACGCCTCGGTCAGCGTCGATTTTCCGGCATCGGGATGGCTGATGACGGCAAAGGTTCTGCGGCGGGCGGCTTCGGCCGCAAGGGCGCTGTCGGTCATATCGCCAGCGATGATATTTCGCCGCGGGGCCGATTCCGTAATCGCGATCGACAAGCGGCCCCGACACCGGGCCGTCAGACGATGGACACGAGGTGGGCGGTGATCAGGGCGAGAACATCGTCGCGTCGCGCTCGGTGTACTGCTTGTAACTCGGCACGCCGGACTCGTTCACCAACGCGTAGATGGCGTCCTGGCCGGGGCCGAGCCACAGCCCGTCGTCACGAGTCTCGGTGAACGTGCGGCCGCCGACCGGACGTGGCCGGCTTGCTTCAAGCGCAGTGCCGCGGTCAGACCGGCGAACCCGGCGCCCACCACGCAGTAGTCCACGTCGACCATGGCAGTGCCCTCCGTCGGTTGCGGGGCCGTCGCAGGGCGGCTGGGCGCGATGCCGCACTCTGGCTAACAGGCCTCCTCGCAACTGGCGCGGGAGTCAATAAAATGTGTGCCTGTGCAAACTCCGGCTACCTAGCCGAGGGATGGATCTCCGGCGAATAGCCGTGGCGCAGAGCCGTAATCGACAGCAACGGCGTCACGACCGGCGCGGTCTCGTCGGCGATGATCGGCACCGGATCGGGCGTAGCCCTCGGGAGACCATCGGTGCAACGCCCCGTTGGAGACCAGCCGATAGTCGGTTTCGTCGACCGTGACGAACGCACCGTCAGGCAGGTCGGCGAGGCGAGCTGCCGGTCGGGCGCCCGGCGTGAAACGTTGAGCCTGCGGTCGAGGTCTCTGGGCCCGTTGACTGGCGTGGCCTCGCCGGCGCTCACCGCTGCCATGTAGGCGCAATACTGCGCGCGCCGACACTCACCACATGGGCGGTGTCCGGCGGCGAGCGCGACGGCTTCGTCGAGGAAGAACAACTCGGTGTAGCTGCCCGGGCTCATCAACTCGCGCCTGCGGCCCTTGAACTCCAGCCGGCAGATCAGCCACATCGTGTTTCGTGACGTGCGCACCAGTTGCCGGGCGTCGTCGTGCAGGATGCCCCGGTTGCCCATCAGCGTGCCCCGGGCTGCGGTGGCGATGATGTCCCCGACCGGCGTCACCCGGTTCTGTAACGGCATGCGCCGACCCTAGGTGTCGTGACCTGAGAGGTTGTTGACGGCGTGCCTGCTTGAAATGGTGAGGACCTCCTGACGGAGTGGATGTGTCTTAGGC